>NZ_MUBA01000318.1 GCF_002154575.1 Streptomyces bobili | reverse complement strand
CCCCCGAAGAGGCACCCGCGTCACCCCCGACCCCGACCCTGCCGTGGTTCACCCCGGACTCCGGTCCGGGTCCGGCGGGCCGGCTCTCCGCACCGCACGACGACCGTCCGACGAGTCCCACGACGAGTCCCACGACGAAGGGAATGACGTGAGCGAGCGCGAGAGAGCCGTACCCCGCGGGAGGAGGAGAGCGGCGGTCGCCGCCGTCGCCGTACTGGCGGGCGGGTCCGCCGTCCTCCTCGGCCCGGCCGCCCTCCAAGCGCAGGCCGCCGAGGTGTCCTACGCCACCCGCTGCATACCGCCCGCCGGCATCGGCCTGCCCGACGTCAACGGCACCACCAAGGTCGAGATCACCGCGCCGGCCACGGCGAAGGTCGGCGACACCGTCGACCTCGTCTGGAAGTTCACCCAGGCCGCCTCGAAGAACCCCGACATCATCGACCTGCCCGCCAACTCGGTCCAGCCGTCCGGCACCCTCAAGGCGGCCGGCGCGCAGACCGCGAGCGTCGCGATGCAGGGACCCCGCGAGAACCCGGCCATCCCCAAGGGCGGCGCGATGGTCCTGTCCGCGATGAAGGGCACCCTCAAGCTGACGGCGGCGGGGCAGGTCACGCTGACCCCGGACGCCTACGTCGTCAACGCGATGTCGACGGACACCAAGTGCGCGCCGACCGAGCCGGTGGGGCCGGCCGCGACCATCACGGTGACGGCCGGGGGCTCCTCCAGCGGCTCGCCGGACCCGTCGCAGTCCCCGCCTCCGTCGCCATCCCCACCCCAGTCGTCCCCGCCGCCGTCCGCCTCACCCTCACCGTCCTCCTCCTCGTCGTCCGGGGGCGGCGGGCAGACCGACTTCACGGGCAAGGTCGTCGACGTCCCCTACACCTGCGCCTCGCCCATCGGTGAGAAGAAGGCGACCTCGCCGGTGCAGATCAACGCGAAGAAGAACGGCGGCGGCTACGACCTCACCGTGCAGTTCAAGAAGTCGGTGATGGACAGCCCGATCGACATCCCCGCCGACTCGGTGAAGCCGTCGATGCGGATCGTCCTCGGCGGCGCGGACCAGGGCGCGGTGAAGGTGACCGGGCCGACGAACAAGGCGGCCATCAAGTCGGGCGCCCCGATCGAGATCCCCGACCTGACGGGCACGTACAAGCCGGGCGCGACCGGCACCTCCACCCTCGCTCCGGGAGTCCTCACCATCGAGGCCCTCGGTACGACCACCACCTGCACCCCCGACAGGTCGGCGGTCTCCCTCACCCTGGACACCGCCGAGCAGGCGAGCGGCGCCTCCGGCGGCGGCAACGGCTCCGGCTCCTCCTCGTCCTCCTCCGGCGGCGGTACGTCGACGGGCGGCGGCCTCGCCGAGACGGGCGCCGGCGACCACGGCGCCCTGAAGGCACTCGGTCTTCTCGCGGGCACGGCGGTGCTGCTGGGCGGCGCGGTGTTCACGTACCTGCCGGGGCGCCGGCGGACCCGCTGAACGCGCGCGGGGCCGCCGCGACAGCTTGTCGCGGCGGCCCCGCGGGAACCGTGGGGGGAGGGGACGTCAGCGGACGTCGCCCATGAGTTCCTTGACGCGCTTGCGGTACATCCACACCGCGAAACCGGCGACCACCGCGAGCGTGGCCTCCATGGCGACGATGCCGTTCTTGTTCAGGTCGACGCCGGCGATGGAGAGCAGGCCGGTCGTGGCGTCACCGGCGGTGACGGCCAGGAACCAGACGCCCATCATCTGCGAGGCGTACTTCGCGGGCGCCATCTTCGTGGTGACCGACAGGCCGACGGGGGAGAGCAGCAGCTCACCGACGGTCTGGACGAAGTAGATCGCCACCAGCCACATCGCGGCCGCCTTGTGACCGCCGTCGGCGATCGACAGCGGGGCGAGGAAGAGGAAGAAGGACGCGCCGACCAGGACCAGACCCGAGGCGAACTTCACGATCGTGCTCGGCTCCTTGCCGCGCTTGTTCAGCGCGAGCCAGAACCAGGCGAAGACCGGGGCCATGGCCATGATGAGGACCGGGTTGACCGACTGGTACCAGGAGACCGGGAACTCCCAGCCGAGGACGGTGTTGTCGGCGGAGGAGTCGGCGAAGATCGACAGGGTCGAGCCGCCCTGGTCGTAGATCATCCAGAACACGGCGGCGGCGACGAAGAACCAGATGTACGCGGACATCTTCGACTGCTCGGGGCGGTCGAGCTCCTTGTCCCGCTTGATGTTGACCAGCACCATCACCGGGATGATCACGCCGAGCAGGGTCAGCGGGACCAGGATCCAGTTCAGCGTGTAGTGGCCGGAGAAGCCGACGATCGCGTAGGCCACGACGGCGATGCCGGCCCAGACGGCGGCCTTGCGCAGCGTGCCGGCCTTCTCCTCCGCGGACAGCGGCTTCGGTACGACGCTGGAGCGGGCGGCCAGGTGGCGGCTGCCGAGCAGGAACTGGACCAGGCCCAGCGCCATGCCGAGCGCGGCGAGCGCGAAGCCGAAGTGCCAGTTCACGTTCTCGCCGATGGTGCCGATGATCAGCGGCGCGGCGAAGGCACCGAGGTTGATGCCCATGTAGAAGACGGTGAAGCCGCCGTCGCGGCGCGGGTCGTCCGGGCCGTCGTACAGGTGGCCGACCATCGTGGAGATGTTGGCCTTCAGCAGACCGGAGCCGATCGCGACCAGGCCGAGGCCGGCGTAGAAGGTCCCCGAGGACGGCAGGGCCAGCGTGAGGTGGCCCAGCATGATCACCGCACCGGCGACGGCGACGGTCTTGCGCGGACCCCAGACGCGGTCGCCGAACCAGCCGCCGGGCATGGCGAGCAGGTACACCAGCGACACGTACACCGAGTAGATCGCGGTCGCGGTGCCCGCGTTCAGGTTCAGGCCGCCCGGAGCGACCAGGTACAGCGGGAGGAGAGCCCTCATGCCGTAGTAGGAGAACCTCTCCCACATCTCGGTCATGAAGAGAGTGGCCAGTCCGCGGGGGTGGCCGAAGAAGGTCGTCCCGGTTCCGGGTGTGCCCGGACGGACCGGGTCCTTCGTCAGGCTGGACGCCATGGTCGTTCCTTGCTGGTCGGGACGCGCGGGGGAGCGTGCGCGCCCGGTTGGGGCGGCCGGCACCGGCTTGATCGGCCCGTCCACCCACGCCCATGGGGAAGCCGCTCCGGGTCACGGAACGGCGGACGGCGACCACCGGGATCCACGCCCCGCGAGTGGGGGCCCGGCCACAGGTCATTCCTTTCGAAGGCCGGCGGAGAGCCGGCCCGCACACAAAAGAGACCCTCAGCGCCAAGTCGAGCGCCGAAGGTCCCTGCGTGCTACAGGCGTTCTTTCACCATACGGCAGGACAGAACCGGATATGGAAGGACTTGAGGCACAGATCACAGGCCGAAGTCGAACCGCGGTGAGCTTTCCAAGGTCCATACCAGGATGACATCCCGCGACCCCAGGTCCGTACCAGGGGCGGTGGAGTTGCTGCGGGCGAGTTGTCCGTCATGTCCCGGGTAAGAGTCCGGGTGCGGCATCACACCACTGGCCTTGCCCCGCGCGGACTACCATCGCCTCATGACCCGTGTACTGCTCGCCGAGGACGATGCGTCCATCTCGGAGCCGCTGGCCCGCGCACTGCGCCGGGAAGGCTACGAGGTCGAGGTGCGTGAAGACGGACCCACCGCACTCGACGCCGGAATGCAGGGCGGGATCGACCTCGTCGTGCTGGACCTCGGGCTCCCCGGCATGGACGGCCTGGAGGTGGCCCGCCGGCTGCGCTCCGACGGCCAAGCCATCCCCATCCTGATCCTCACCGCCCGCGCCGACGAGGTCGACACCGTCGTCGGACTCGACGCGGGCGCCGACGACTACGTCACCAAGCCCTTCCGGCTCGCCGAACTCCTCGCCCGCGTCCGGGCCCTGCTGCGGCGCGGCGCCTCCGAACCCCAGCAGCCGCCCGCCACCCACGGCGTCCGCATCGACGTCGAGTCGCACCGCGCCTGGATGGGCGAGGAGGAGCTCCAGCTCACGGCAAAGGAGTTCGACCTCCTCCGGGTCCTCGTGCGCGACGCCGGACGGGTGGTCACCCGCGACCAGCTGATGCGGGAGGTCTGGGACACCACCTGGTGGTCGTCGACCAAGACCCTCGACATGCACATCTCATGGCTGCGGAAGAAGCTGGGCGACGACGCGGCGAACCCCCGCTACATCGCCACGGTGCGCGGCGTGGGCTTCCGCTTCGAGAAGAGCTGAACGCTGCGCGGGACGTGCGGTACGGATCCTGCAGGTGCGGGTACCGCAGTCGCGGGTGCGGTACCGATCCCGCGGGTGCGATACCGGTCCCGCGGGCGTCCGAGGGCGGTCGCCGTCGGAGTGGGCCGTCCGAGGGCGGTCGTCCGTCGAGCGGTCCGTCCGCCGGTCGCCCGTCGAGTGGGCCGGAGAGGGTCCGCCGCGTCACGTAAGTCACCTGCCCGGAGGGCCCTGTGCGTCGCCGTCTGATTCAGTCCACGCTGTCCGTCGTGCTGGTCGTGATCGCCGTGTTCGGGGTCTCCCTCGTCCTCGTCGAGACCCGCACCATCAGCAACAGCGCGCAGGAACGCGTGGAGCTGGAGGCGGCCCGGCTGGCCAGCATCGTGGACAGCAGGCTCCTCGGCGCCGGGACCGTCGACGCCGACATGCTGCGGGACCAGCTCACGAACGAGCGGTACGCGGTGGTCCGGATCCCCGGCAAGCCGGTCATCTCCGTCGGGAGCCGCCCCGAGGGTGAGGTGATCCGGGGCAGGGCCACCGGCGAGGAGGGCGAGACCGTCGTCGTGGAGGAACCCCGCTCCTCCGTGACCCGCGAGGTGGGCCGCACCCTGCTCATCATCGGCCTGGTGGCGCTGCTCGCCGTGATCGCGGCCGTCCTCCTGGCCATCCGCCAGGCCAACCGGCTCTCCTCCCCGCTCACCGACCTCGCCGAGACCGCCGAACGCCTCGGCTCCGGCGACCCCCGCCCCCGCCACAAGCGGTACGGCGTCCCGGAGCTGGACCGGGTCGCCGACGTGCTGGACTCCTCCGCAGAGCGCATCGCCCGCATGCTCACCGCGGAACGCCGGCTCGCCGCCGACGCCTCCCACCAGCTGCGCACCCCTCTCACCGCGCTGTCCATGCGCCTGGAGGAGATCACCCTCACCGACGACCTGGACACGGTGAAGGAGGAGGCCACCATCGCGCTGACCCAGGTCGAACGCCTCACCGACGTGGTCCAGCGCCTGCTGACGAACTCCCGCGACCCGCGCACCGGCTCCGCCGTCACCTTCGACCTCGACGAGGTGATCCAGCAGCAGCTCGCCGAGTGGCGCCCGGCCTACCGCGGGGTGGGCCGCGCCATCGTCAGCTCGGGCAAACGCCATCTCCAGGCGGTGGGCACCCCCGGCGCGGTGGCGCAGGTGCTGGCGGCCCTGATCGAGAACTCGCTGATGCACGGAGGCGGCACGGTCGCCCTGCGCACCCGCGTCACCGGCAACCAGGCCGTGATCGAGGTCACCGACGAGGGCCCCGGCGTCCCCGCCGACCTCGGCGCCCGCATCTTCGAGCGCACGATCAGCGGCCGGAACTCCACGGGAATCGGCCTGGCGGTGGCCCGTGACCTCGCCGAAGCGGACGGTGGCCGTCTGGAGATGCTCCAGACCAAGCCCCCCGTCTTCGGCCTGTTCCTGTCGACGACGCCCCCGGACAGGAAACACCGCCCGGACCCGGAACCCACGGTCAGATGAACAACCCGTCCGGGGCCACCCCCTCCGGGGGAGTTCGAGGACGACCCTCAGCCCACCCGCTGCTCGGCAGCGGAAGCCGCCTCAGCCCCCTGTGACTCCACAGCCCCCCGCAGGGGAATCGCCTTGAACACCCACGTCCGATACGACCAGAACCGGAACAGCGTGGCGACCCCGATGCCGAGGAACTTGAACACGTTGCTCTGCAGCGGACTGTCCCACCCGAACCCGTACGTCGCCAGGAACAGCAACCCGTTCTCGATGACCAGCCCCACCATGCTGAACAGCAGGAACAGCGTCATCTCCTTGGTGCGCCCACCCTTGTCCCGGTCCCGGTAGGTGAAGTACCGGAACCCGACGTAGTTGAAGGCGATGGCGACGACGGTGGCGATGACGCTCGCCCGCACCACCTGAAGATCGGTGACGTGCCGGAGGAAGTTGAAGACGCCGAGGTTGACCAGCAGTCCCGCCCCGCCCACCGCGCCGAATTTGGCCAGCTCACGGGCGAGTCTGCGCAGGCGGCCTTCCCCCGAGGAACCAGAGGAACCATGTGCCATGGTCGTACAGGCCCCCGTCCGGGCGTCGGTTTCGTCAACCCAGCCATGCTAACCACCCCCCTCGCAGGATTCCTGCCCGACCGCCTCCCCACTGGGCGAGAACCGCGGAAGAGGCGCGGCAGAACCGCGGAAGGGGGGCGGAACAGGCGCGGAACAGGCGCGGCGAGGGCTCGGAATCCGGCCGGTGAATGTGGCCGATACCCTAGGGGCGTGACGTTCCCGGTAGTCGGCATGGTCGGCGGGGGCCAGCTCGCTCGTATGACACACGAGGCGGGCATCCCGTTGGGCATCAGGTTCAAGCTCCTCAGTGACACTCCCCAGGATTCCGCGGCCCAGGTGGTCAGCGATGTCGTCGTCGGCGACTATCGCGACCTGGACACGCTGCGCGAGTTCGCGCGGGGCTGTGACGTGATCACCTTCGATCACGAACACGTCCCCACCGAGCACCTCAGGGCCCTGGAGGCGGACGGCATCCCCGTCCGCCCGGGACCCGACGCGCTCGTGCACGCCCAGGACAAGGGCGTGATGCGCGCGAAACTCGACGCGATCGGCATCCCCTGCCCACGGCACCGCATCGTGGCCGACCCGGCGGACGTCGCCGCGTTCGCCGCGGAGGGCGAGGGATTCCCCGTCGTCCTCAAGACGGTCCGCGGCGGCTACGACGGCAAGGGCGTCTGGGTCGTCGGAAGCGAGGCCGAGGCCGACGCACCCTTCCGCGCGGGCGTGCCCGTCCTCGCCGAGGAGAAGGTCGACTACGTCCGCGAGCTGGCCGCGAACGTCGTACGGTCCCCGCACGGCCAGGCCGTCGCCTACCCGGTGGTCGAGTCCCAGCAGGTCGACGGCGTCTGCGACACGGTCATCGCGCCCGCCCCCGGCCTCGACCAGGGCCTGGCCCTGAAGGCCGAGGAGATGGCGCTGACCATCGCCAAGGAGCTGGGCGTCGTCGGTCACCTCGCGGTGGAGCTGTTCGAGACCCGCGACGGCCGCATCCTCGTCAACGAGCTGGCGATGCGCCCGCACAACTCGGGCCACTGGTCGATGGACGGCGCGATCACCTCGCAGTTCGCCAACCACGTCCGCGCGGTCCTCGACCTCCCCCTGGGCGACCCGCGCCCGCGCGCCCCATGGACGGTCATGGTCAACGTGCTCGGCGGCGACTACCCGGACATGTACTCCGCGTACCTGCACTGCATGGCCCGCGACCCCCAGCTGAAGATCCACATGTACGGCAAGGACGTGAAGCCCGGCCGCAAGGTCGGCCACGTGAACACCTACGGCGACGACCTCGACGACGTGCTGGAACGCGCCCGTCACGCTGCCGGCTACCTGAGAGGCACGATCACCGAATGAGCCCCGTTGTAGGCATCGTCATGGGGTCGGACTCCGACTGGCCCGTCATGGAGGCCGCCGCCCAGGCCCTCGACGAGTTCGAGATCGCGTACGAGGTCGACGTCGTCTCCGCGCACCGCATGCCGCGCGAGATGATCGCCTACGGCGAGCAGGCCGCGGACCGCGGGCTCAAGGTGATCATCGCGGGCGCGGGCGGCGCCGCCCACCTGCCCGGCATGCTGGCCTCCGTCACCCCGCTGCCCGTCATCGGCGTGCCCGTGCCACTGAAGTACCTCGACGGCATGGACAGCCTGCTGTCGATCGTGCAGATGCCGGCCGGCGTCCCCGTCGCCACCGTCTCGGTCGGCGGCGCCCGCAACGCCGGTCTGCTGGCGGCCCGGATCCTGGCGGCCTCCGACGAGGAGCTCCTCGGCCGGATGCGGGACTTCCAGCAGGAACTGAACGACCAGGCCACCGAGAAGGGCAAGCGCCTGCGCACCAAGACCGGCGGATCGGGCAACAGCTTCGGCTTCGGGAAGTGACACCGGTGACCTCCCTGGAGCAGGCCCGCGAACTGCTGCGCGCCCACCCGGTCGTCGACGGCCACAACGACCTCCCGTGGGCCCTGCGCGAACAGGTCCGCTACGACCTCGACGCCCGTGACATCGCCACCGACCAGCACACCCACCTGCACACCGACATCCCCCGCCTGCGCGCGGGCGGCGTCGGCGCGCAGTTCTGGTCGGTGTACGTCCGCTCGGACCTGCCCGACGCCGTCCCGGCGACGCTGGAGCAGATCGACTGCGTACGGCAGCTGATCGACCGCCACCCCGACGCGCTCAGGGCCGCCCTGACCGCCGCCGACATGGAGGCGGCGCGCGCGGAGGGCCGTATCGCCTCGCTCATGGGTGCGGAGGGCGGCCACTCCATCGCCAACTCGCTGGGCACCCTGCGCGGCCTGTACGCGCTCGGCGTGCGCTACCTCACCCTCACCCACAACGACAACGTGGACTGGGCGGACTCCGCTACCGACGTGCCGAAGGCCGGCGGGCTGACGGCGTTCGGCCGCGAGGTCGTGCGGGAGATGAACCGCGAGGGCATGCTCGTCGACCTCTCGCACGTGGCGGCGACGACCATGCGCGACGCACTGGACGTCTCCACCGCCCCGGTGATCTTCTCCCACTCCTCCTCCCGCGCCGTCTGCGACCACCCGCGCAACATCCCCGACGACGTGCTGGAGCGGCTGCCCGCCAACGGCGGCATCGCCATGGTGACGTTCGTGCCGAAGTTCGTGCTCCAGGCGGCCGTCGACTGGACGGCCGCGGCCGACGAGAACATGCGCGCCCACGGCTTCCACCACCTCGCCGCCACCGCCGAGGCGATGAAGGTCCACCGCGCCTTCGAGGAGTCGAACCCCCGCCCGGTCGCCACCGTGGCCACGGTCGCCGACCACCTCGACCACATGCGCGAGGTCGCCGGCATCGACCACCTCGGCATCGGCGGGGACTACGACGGCACCGCCTTCACCCCCGAGGGCCTCGGCGACGTCTCCGGCTACCCGCACCTCCTCGCCGAACTCCTCGACCGAGGCTGGTCCCACCCCGACCTCGCCAAGCTCACCTGGCAGAACGCGGTCCGAGTCCTGGCCGCCGCGGAGGACGTCTCCCGAGACCTGCGCACCACCCGGCCCCCGTCCAACGCGACGATCGAGTCCCTCGACGGCTGAGCCGCCTGCCACCGAGGGGGCGTGCCGGGCCGTGGAGCGGTGAGCCGGCTCGGCACGACCGACCTGCGGCCGGAGCCCGTACCCCGAACGGCACCTTCCACCGAGAAGCGGCCCGCCCGTCGTGCGACGGTGACCGTACTGCTGATCGACATACGGAGACCGCCATGGCCGACCTCCAGCACGACCTGCACACCACGCCGGAGGTCGGCGAGCCGGCGGACCCGTTCCCCCCGTTCGCGGACGTTCCCGACGCCGCGGTCGCCCCGCTGTCCGACCCGGACGCCGACCCCCTCGACCGCGCGCACACCCTCCTCGCCGCCCACCCCGTCGTCGACGGCCACAACGCCCTGCCCCGCGCACTGCGCCGACTACCCTTCTACGACCTCCAGCTCGGCGAGAGCGGCGTCGGCACCGACCTGCCCCGGCTGCGTGAGGGCCACGTCGGCGCCCTGTTCTGGTCACTGCACCCGCCGGCAGGGCCTGCCTGCGGCACGGCCGTCGCCGCCACCCTGGAACAGGTCGACCTCGTCCGGTCGGTGATCCGCGCCCACCCCGAAGGCCTGCGCCCCGCACGCGGCGCCGGCCAGGTCATCGACGCCCGCAACTGCGGCCGCGTCGCCGTCGTCCTCGGCCCGGCCCCGGCCACCGCCCTCGAGGACTCCCTCGGCATCCTGCGCGTCCTGCACTCCCTCGGCCTGCGCGTCCTCACCCTCGCCGGAACCACCTGGGCCAGCGAGGCCGGGCTCACCCGGTTCGGCGAGGAGGTCGTGCGCGAGATGAACCGCCTCGGCGTGCTCGCCGACCTGTCCGGCGCCTCCGACGCCACGATCGCCCGGACCCTCACCCTCTCCAGGACCCCGGTCCTGTGCACCCGCTCCGCCGCCCGCGCCCTGCGCCCCCACCCCGACAACCTGTCCGACGAACTCCTCGCCGCCCTCGGCACGGCCGGCGGCCTGTGCATGGTGCCGCTGGCCGCCGACCAGACCGGCCCGACCCTCAGGGACGTCGCCGACCACCTCGACCACGTCCGCGAGATCGCCGGACCCGGCTGCGTCGGCCTGTCCGGCACCCACGACTCCGGCGCCGCCCACCCCCAGGACCTCACCGACGCCGCCGGCTACCCGCACCTGATCGCCGAACTCCTCCGCCGAGGCTGGCCGGAGACCGACATCACCCAACTCACCTGGGGAAACATCCAGCGCGTCCTGCGCACCGCGGAGTTCGCCGCCCAGACGGCACAGCAACGCCGTGAGCAGTCGACCGCCACCATCACGGAACTGGACAGGCCTTAGGGCGACACGCCCCGGCGCTCACGAAGAGGCGTTCTCGACCCGGCACAGGCAGAACGGATGCCCCGCCGGGTCGGCGTACACCTGGAAGTCCTTCTTCTCCCGGTCCTCCAGGTCCAGCGGCCGAGCCCCCAGCTCCAGCACACGCGCGTGGGCCGCGTCGAACTCCTCCCAGGTGGCACCCGCGTCCAGGTCCAGGTGGAACTGCTGCGAGTTGCGGTCGGCCCGCGGCCACTCGGGCGGGGTCAGCCCCTCCGCCCGCTGGAAGGCCAGCCGGGGCCCGCCGGGCACCTGGAGGACGTACCAGCCCTCGTCACCCTCCCAGGCCTCGGGAGTGCCGCCGACGACGGCGGCGTAGAACTCGGCGAGGGTGCGCGGGTCGGGGCAGTCGAGCACGACGGAATGCAGACGGACAGCGGGTGCCATACGGCGCCTCCTGGGCCGGGGTGCGACAGACACGACGGACACAACGGATACAGACGGCGAACGAGTGCCCGGACGGGCCACCGCCCTAACCCACAGGGTCCTCCCGGACGTCACCCACAGGGAGTTCACACGTCACGCGCCGCCCCCGTGCGGCAGAATGCGGGAAGACGCCGGTTCGGCCGACTGAGCCTCGGCCGAACCGGCGTCACCCGCCTCAGCCGCCCCACCCGCGTGGCCGGTGCCTCAGGCGGTCGGGCGGCCCATCGCCCGGTACGTCCAGCCGGCCTTGCGCCACAGCACCGGGTCGAGCGCGTTGCGTCCGTCCAGGATCAGCCGGGCCGTCGCGACCTCGCCGAGCGCCGCCGGGTCCAGCTCCCGGAACTCCCGCCACTCGGTCAGGTGCAGAACGACATCGGCGCCCCGCACGGCGTCCAGGGCCGTGTCGGCGTAGCCCAGCGTCGGGAAGACCCGGCGGGCGTTGTCCATGCCCTTCGGGTCGTAGACCGTCACCTGCCCGCCCTGGAGGTGGATCTGCCCGGCGACGTTCAGCGCAGGCGAGTCCCGCACGTCGTCCGAGTCCGGCTTGAAGGTCGCGCCGAGCACGGCGACCCGCTTGCCGAGGAAGGAACCGCCGCCCAGCGCCTGCCGCGCCAGCTCCACCATCTGCCCGCGCTGGCGCATGTTGATCGAGTCGATCTCGCGCAGGAACGTCAGCGCCTGGTCCGCGCCCAGCTCACCGGCCCGCGCCATGAACGCCCGGATGTCCTTCGGCAGACACCCGCCGCCGAAGCCGATCCCGGCCCGCAGGTACCTCTTGCCGATCCGGTCGTCGTACCCGATGGCCTCCGCCAGCTTCGCCACATCGCCGCCGGAGGCCTCGCAGACCTCGGCCATCGCGTTGATGAAGGAGATCTTGGTGGCGAGGAAGGAGTTCGCGGAGGTCTTCACCAGCTCCGCCGTCGGGAAGTCGGTGACGACGAACGGAGAGCCCTCCCCGACCGGCCCCGCGTACACCTCCCGCAGGGTCCGCTCGGCCCGCTCGCTGCGCACGCCGACGACGATCCGGTCCGGGTGCAGGGTGTCCTGCACGGCGAAGCCCTCCCGCAGGAACTCCGGGTTCCACGCCAGCTCCGCCTCCTCGCCCGCCGGCGCCAGCTCGGTGATCGTGCGGGCCAGCCGGTCAGCGGAGCCCACCGGCACCGTCGACTTGCCCACCACCAGCGCGGGCCGCTCCAGATGCGGGGCGAGCGAGGCGATCGCGGACTCGACGTACGACATGTCGCAGGCGTACTCGCCGCGCTTCTGCGGAGTGTTCACACAGACGAAGTGGACGTCACCGAAGGCGCCCACCTCCGCCCAGTCCTGGGTGAAACGCAGCCGCCCGCTGGAACCCTCGAACCCGGCGACGTGCCGGCGCAGCAGCTCCTCCAGGCCCGGCTCGTACATCGGGGTCTCGCCCCGCTCCAGCATCTCGATCTTCTCGCGCACGACATCGAGCGCGAGCACCTCGAAGCCCAGCTCGGCCATGGCCGCGGCATGCGTGGCACCGAGATAACCGGTACCGATCACGGTGATCTTGAGGGCCATGCGTGCTCCTGAACTGGGCGGGGCGGGACCGGATGCGCGCAACGAGCATAGTCGGGGCGTACGCGGGCCCCTCACCGGGCAGTTCACCGGTGCGGTCCCCCTGTCGCCAAGCTCACGTATCACTCGCGTGAGCAGGCCTCTAAAATTTGAGTTACTTAACGGTAATTAGCGAGATCACGAGATCACACCCAGCGTTCTTGGAGCGTGAGAGACCTTGGCCGGATCGGCTGACTTCGACCTGTACCGCCCGTCCGAGGAGCACGACATGCTCCGGGACGCCATCCGCTCACTGGCCGAGGCGAAGATCGCGCCGTACGCCGCAGCGGTCGACGAGGAGGCCCGCTTCCCTCAGGAGGCCCTCGACGCGCTGGTCACCAGCGACCTGCACGCGGTGCACGTTCCCGAGGAGTACGGCGGCGCCGGCGCCGACGCGCTCGCCACGGTCATCGTCATCGAGGAGGTGGCCCGCACCTGCGTGTCCTCCTCCCTGATCCCGGCCGTGAACAAGCTCGGCTCGCTCCCGGTGATCCTCTCCGGCTCCGAGGACCTGAAGAAGAAGTACCTGGCGCCGCTCGCCAAGGGCGACGCGATGTTCTCGTACTGCCTCTCCGAGCCTGACGCGGGCTCGGACGCGGCCGGCATGAAGACCCGTGCCGTGCGCGACGGCGACCACTGGATCCTCAACGGCGTGAAGCGCTGGATCACCAACGCGGGCGTCTCCGAGTACTACACCGTGCTCGCCGTCACCGACCCGGAGAAGCGCTCCAAGGGCATCTCGGCGTTCGTCGTGGAGAAGTCCGACCCGGGCGTCTCCTTCGGCGCCCCGGAGAAGAAGCTCGGCATCAAGGGCTCTCCGACCCGAGAGGTCTACTTCGACAACGTTCGCATCCCCGCCGACCGCATGATCGGCGCCGAGGGCACCGGCTTCGCCACCGCGATGAAGACCCTCGACCACACCCGCATCACCATCGCCGCCCAGGCCCTCGGTGTCGCCCAGGGCGCCTTCGACTACGCCAAGGGCTACGTCCAGGAGCGCAAGCAGTTCGGCAAGGCGATCGCCGACTTCCAGGGCATCCAGTTCATGCTGGCCGACATGGCCATGAAGATCGAGGCCGCCCGCCAGCTGACGTACGCCGCGGCGGCGAAGTCCGAGCGCGGCGACAGCGACCTCACCTTCCAGGGCGCGGCGGCCAAGTGCTTCGCCTCGGACGTGGCGATGGAGGTCACCACGGACGCCGTCCAGCTCCTCGGCGGCTACGGTTACACCCGCGACTACCCGGTCGAGCGCATGATGCGCGACGCGAAGATCACGCAGATCTACGAGGGCACGAACCAGGTCCAGCGCATCGTGATGGCGCGCAACCTGCCGTAACGCCTCCGCGCCCTACGACCGTCGCCCCCCGCCCGTTCCCCGGGCAGGGGGCGATCGTCGTTCGCGGAGCGGCTAGCCGAGCAGTGGCCGCAGTGCCCGCTCCAGGTCGGCCGCCGTCCGGAAGTGGACCGCCGTCATGCCGAGGGCCGTGGCCGCCTCGACGTTCTCCAGGGTGTCGTCGACGAACAGGCAGCGCTCGGGGCGTACGCGCGCGCGGGCCGCGCCCAGTTCGAGGATGCGGCGGTCGGGCTTGACGAGGCCGACGCGGGCGCTGCTGACGACCTCGTCGGCCAGCTCCGTCAGGCCCATGGCCTCCAGGTCGCGCTCCAGGCCGAGAGTGGCGTTGGTGACCAGGACCAGCGGTACCCGGACCCGGGCCCGGCGCAGCAGGTCCAGGACCGTCTCGTCGGCCCGGAAGGGCGACTCCAGCAGGGCGGTGCCCAGCGCCCAGCCGGTCTCCTCGTCCACGAGCCCGGTCAGCCCGC
The DNA here is from genome assembly GCF_002154575.1 of Streptomyces bobili. Lineage (GTDB taxonomy): Bacteria > Actinomycetota > Actinomycetes > Streptomycetales > Streptomycetaceae > Streptomyces > Streptomyces bobili. The sequence goes on along the minus strand of NZ_MUBA01000318.1, from coordinate 3,645 downwards.
GCGCGATGGACGCCACCCACTCCTGCTCGGTGATCCGGCCCAGCAGCAGCGGCCCGTCGACCTCGGGGGAGAACGCCACCTTCTTGGTGGTGCCCTCCGCCAGCCCCGCGACGCGCTCCAGCGACTCCAGGTGGGTGGAGTCGAAGTGCCGGATCACGTTGTCGACGTCACACAGGACCGCGTCGAAGGGCCGTGCGGCGGCGGGCCGGTCAGTCACCCGACACCGTGACCTTCTCGTCGTTCTTCAGCTCGCTCACCAGCTGCTTCACCTTGGCCTTGTCCCAGACGAGGTTGCCGCCGCTGGACCCGGAGATCGGCATGTTCATCGACTTGCCGTCGCCGCCGTTGACGCCCTTCATCGCGAAGAACATCGACCCCAGGTCGTACAGGCCCATGTCCTTGTCGACGATCAGGGTGTCCAGGCCGGCGCCCATGGTCGGGTAGAGCTTGAACGGGTTGAGGACCGTGCCCGGCGTGGCCACCTGGTTGGCGAGGGCCGCGAGGAACTTCTGCTGGTTCTTCGTACGGTCCAGGTCGGAGCCGGCGAGCGCGTACCGGGTGCGGACGAATGCGAGGGACTCCTCGCCGTTCAGGGTCTGCTTGCCCTTCTTGAGGTCCGCGCCGGACTTGGTGTCCTTGATGTCCTGCGGGATGTCGATCTCGACGCCGCCCACCGCGTCCACGATGTTCGCGAAGCCGGCGAAGCCGATCTCCACGTAGTGGTCGATGCGCAGCCCGGTGTTGAACTCGACCGTGCGGACGAGCAGCTCCGGGCCGTCCGTCGCGTACGCGGCGTTCAGCTTGGTGTGCTTGCCCGTGCCCTCGTAACGCTTGCCGGACTCCGAGCCCACGAACGACGGGATCTCCACGTCCGAGTCGCGGGGCAGCGATATCAGCGTGTCGCCGTTGGAGCCGGTGTGCAGGATCATCATCGAGTCCGTGCGCTTGCCGTCGGCGGAGCCGGTGTGCAGCGCCTTCTTCTCCTCGGCGGTCATGCCCTCACGGCTGTCCGAGCCGACGATGAGGAAGTTGGTGCCCTCGCCCGCCTCGGGCCGGTCGATGACCTTGGACAGGTCGACCTCGCGCTTCAGCTTGGAGTCGGCCCAGAAGTACGTCCCGACGGTCGTCACGACCAGGACGCTCACGACACTGATCGCGGTCCACTTGATCCGGCGCCGCCAGTTCGGCGCGGGGCGCGCGGCCTGGGTGCCGTAGCCGCCCGGCCCGTCGGAACCGCCGCCGCCGTAGACCTCGCCCTGGCTGTAACCGCTGTCGTATCCGGTGTTGCGGGCGTTGGTGTAGTCACCGCCGCCGTACCCCTGGCCGTCGACGTACGACGGCTGCGGCGGGACGCCGGCGCCCTGCGGCGGGGCGGCCGGACCGCGGCGGACCTGTCGCATCACGCGCGCGCCCTCGGGCTGTGCGCTCGCGCCGCCGTGTCCGTACCCGGAGCCGCGGTTGTTGTCGGACCATCCCTCGGGCCAGTCATTCATGCGCCCCAGTGTGCAGGGCCCCGCTGCGTCCCATACAGGGGCGTCGAGGAATCAGCGCCCCGCTGTTGCCAACCTGACACAAAGTCCCGGCTTGTCCGCCTCGGCATAAGGTGGAGGACATGACAGACCAGGTCACCTCAGTGGACTCGGACACCTCGGACATCCCGGGTAAGCCGACGTCCGCCTCCCGCACCACGCTCAGCCACATCATGGGCCACAACGACACCAACCTCCTGGGTACGGTGCACGGTGGCGTGATCATGAAACTCGTCGACGACGCGGCGGGCGCGGTGGCCGGACGGCACTCCGGCGGACCGGCCGTCACCGCGTCCATGGACGAGATGGCGTTCCTGGAGCCGGTCCGCGTCGGTGACCTCGTCCATGTGAAGGCCCAGGTCAACTGGACCGGCCGGACCTCCATGGAGGTCGGCGTCCGGGTCCTGGCGGAACGCTGGAACGAGTCGGCGCCGCCCACCCAGGTCGGCTCGGCCTACCTGGTCTTCGCCGCCGTCGACGCCGACGGCAAGCCCCGCCGCGTCCCCCCGGTGCTCCCCGAGACCGACCGCGACCGCCGCCGCTACCAGGAGGCCCAGATCCGCCGCACCCACCGCCTGTCCCGCCGCCGCGCCATCCTGGAACTGCGGGAGCGACGGGTGGCGGAGGGCTTCGACGACTGAGGCGGCGCGGCCCCGGTCCCCGGGTCAGCGGGTTCAGGCGCAGCCGACCTCGTCGCCGCGGACCACGCCGGACTCGCCCCGTTCGGGGTCGTCCGCCCGGACCCTGCGGACCTGGTGGGACTCCGTACCGGCGGTGACCTTCAGCGTGGGTCCGAGGCCGGGGACGGCGCGCAGCTCGCTGCCGGGGAGGGCGGCGGCCAGCGACTTCGCCGAGCGGTCCCAGCGCGGATCGTGGGAGATGACCGTGCGGCGCACCGAGGTGTCGCGGCCGGTGGCCGGCCGGCCGGTCGTACGGAAGCCGGTGGCCCGCAGGGCCGCGTCGACCCGCTTGGCCAGACCGGGCGTGCCGGTGCCGTTCTCCACCTGGACGCGGATCTGCTGCGGGGCCACCTCCACGCGGACGGCCGTGCCGCGGGCAGTGCGTGGTGCGGTGGCGAGGGGCTTGTCGTCGCGCAGGGCCTTGAAGAGGCGCTCGGAGCGGACGGGGTCCCACTTCACGGTCGAGCCGATGCCCTTCACGGCGTACCCCACCCGCCCGATGGGGACGGTCGTGAACTCCGAGGAGGAGGGGGAGAAGGTGCGCATCGCCCGGCCGAGGTCCAGCAGCTCGTCGGTGCCGAAGCCGCGGTCGGCCCGCACCGAGCCCAGCACCGCCCGCGTGACGTCGCGGAACTTCAGCGGGTTCAGCAGGATTCCGGAGGAGGTCGCCCGGTCCACCAGTCCCGCCAGGAACCGCTGCTGGCGCTTCATCCGGCCGAGGTCGGAGGAGGCGTCGGCATGCCGGGAGCGGACGTACTGGAGGGCCTCGCCGCCCCGCAGGGTGTGGCTGCCGGGGGCGAGGTCGAGGCCGGTGTAGGAGTCCTTGAGGCGGCGGTCGGTGCAGATCTTCACGCCGCCGAGGACATCGACGGTCTTCATGAAGCTGGTGAAGTCGACCTCCAGGTAGTGGTCGATCTTCACGTGGGTCATGTGCTCGACGGTCCGCACGGTCAGCTGCGGGCCGCCCTCCGCGTACGCCGCGTTGATCTTGAGGGGGTGGCCGTGGTGTCTCTCACCCGTGGTCCGGTCGGTGTGCGGGGGCGTCTCGGCGTAGGAGTCGCGCGGCAGGCTGACCACGCTCGCCCGGTCCCGGTCCTCGGAGATGTGCACGATCATCAGCGTGTCGGTGCAGTGGCAGGGCGCGCCGCCGAGCCGGTACCGCTGCCGTTCGGCCTCGGTGATCCGGTCGCGGCCGTCGGTGCCGACCATCAGTACGTTCATGCCGTGACCGGCCCGCGGGCGGTTCTTCATGTCCTTGAAGGGGTCGACGCGGGCGATCCCGGAGTCGAGGCTGCTGATCAGGGTGTGGCCGATCCCGGCGGAGGCCAGCACGACGACCGACAGCGTCATGGTCGCCCGCATGGCCCAGCGGGGACGTTTCCTCGGTGCGGGGCGGACCGGCCGGCGCCGCGCGGGGCGCCGGCCGGTCCGCCCCG
>NZ_MUBA01000317.1:2115-2642 GCF_002154575.1 Streptomyces bobili | reverse complement strand
GCTGGGCGACGCCGAGGCGGACGGGGACGCCGACGGGGAGGGGGAGGCGGAGGCGGAGGCCGACGGAGAGGACTGCGGTGTGGCGCCGGACGTCGGGAGGTCCGTGCGGAGCGCCTCGCCGGCCGTCCGTGCCGCGGTCCGCCCGCCGGGCTCCTCGCCCGGCCGGGTGCCGAAGTAGTAGATGCCGCCGCCCGCGACACAGGCGGCCACGACCGCCGCGCCGACGGCCCGGCGCCGAGTGCGCCGCCTCCGACGGGCGGCGGCGCGGGCGGTGGGCTGTCCGCCGGCGGAACGGCGCCTGCCGACGGTCGGGACGGCGTCGGCGGAGGTCTCGCCGGTGCCGGCGGCCGGGACGGCGTCGGTGGTCTTCTCGCCGGTGCCGAGCAGGGAGGCCGATCCAGCCATGGCCGACGCGTCGTGGGCCGAGCGGATGCCCGCCGCCAGCGCGGGCGACGCCGCCACCAGTGCCAGACCGGCCAGCAGCCCCTCCGCGGGCAGCAGGCCGCTCCACAGCCCCGAACAGCGCG
>NZ_MUBA01000317.1:547-2109 GCF_002154575.1 Streptomyces bobili | reverse complement strand
CCGCACGACGACACGGGCGGCCTCCAACTGCGCCTTCATCCGCTGTACGCGGACCGCGGTGTGCTGCGGGGAGAGTTCCAGCGCCTCGGCCACCTCGGCGCGGGTCAGCGCACCGGCGCACTCCAGCCACCACAGGGACAGCAGGCTCCGGTCGTCGGGCTCCAGCCAGCGGGTGGCGCGGGCGGTCTCCTGCCGCTGGCCGGACAACTGAAGCCGCGTCATGGTGAGATCGACGAAGTCGGCGCCCGGGTCGGCCAGGTCCCCGGCCTCCTCGACGGGACCCTGGGCGATCTGCCGTTGCTGCCAGTGCGCACGGATCTGGTTCATGGTGATGGCCACCAGCCAGGACCTAAAGCTCTCCGGGTCACGCAGCGCGGTCAGGGAGTCCAGCGCGCGGAGCATGCTCTCCTGGACCACGTCGTCCACGTCCACCGAGCCGTTCAGCGCCCGGCCCACGATGTTGTAGACCAGCGGAAGGTACGCGCCGACCAGAGCGTCCTGCGCCGCCGGGTCGCCCCCTCTGGCCGCGGTCACCAGGGCCGCCTGCTCCACCGTGTGCTGAGTACTCATTGCCGCTTCCCTGTCGTCGACGCCGAACGTGCTGTCCGTGACAAGGGAGATCTCCGCGGGGGCCCCGGATAACAGTTATTCGGAAATTCGTGTGAGCCGATGTTCGCGGCACCGCACCGGCACCGCAATGGGGACGGTCACACCGGGCCCGCCGGATGCTTCAACGGCCCGCCTCCGTGAGCCCGGTCGCGAGCTGTCCCACCACGTCCGCGACACCTTGTCCGAAGGCCGTGGGTGCGACGAGAACACCGAAGACCAGCACGATGAGCACGGTCACCTGCTCGTCGTTACGGCTCCGTGCCTCGGTCCGGCGCCGCAGCCGCACGACGATGATCACCGCGAGCAGCACCGCCACATTGATGGTCAGCACGACAAGTCCTCCCCCTGTCACCAACGTCTGTTCACCGATCCACCCACAGACGGCGGCGGNNCGCGGCGGCTCCCGAGGCCCCACGCCCTCCGCACGCCCCACCGGGCGCGTCCGTACGGGTGGCATCGGCCGGGCGGCGAAGCGGCTCGGGGCCGTCCCGCGTTGTGCAGAACCCAACCATCACCCTCGGGAAAGGCACTTCGATGCGACGTACGATCCTTCTCGCCGTCTGCGCCCTGATCACCGCCGCCGCCACCGGATTCTTCACCACCAGCGCCATCCGCAGCCGCTGAGGCGCCCCGCCGCGCCCATCACACCCCGGACGCCTTCCTCAGGGCCGANNCGCGGTCAGCCCTCCAGCGCCAGCCTCATGAGCGTGAGGTCGAACCAGCGGCCGAACTTCAGTCCCGCCTCGGGCACCGTGCCCACCTCCGTGAACCCGAACCGCCGGTGCAGCCGGACCGACGGGGCGTTGCCCGACTCGATACCGGCGATCATGCTGTGGTGGCCGGCCGCGCGAGCCGCGTCGACGAGGGCGCCCAGCAGAGCGCGTCCGATGCCCAGGCCCTGGCTGCCCTCACGGACGTAGACGGAGTTCTCCACGGTGTGGCGGTAGCCGTCG
>NZ_MUBA01000317.1:0-482 GCF_002154575.1 Streptomyces bobili | reverse complement strand
GCCGTCGTCGCCGGACGGACCCGCACCACCTCACGCTTCTCATATATTGGCACCATGTCCAACATAGTAGATCCCCTGGTGGAGCGGATCGCCGTCCGCGTGCGCACCGAGCGCGAGCGGCGCGGCTGGACCCTCAACGGGCTGGCCGAGGCCTCCGGGGTCTCGCGGGCCATGATCCACCGGATCGAGCGGGGCGAGAGCAGTCCCACGGCCGTCGTGCTCGGCAAGCTGTCCGCCGCGTTCCGGCTCAGTGTCTCCTCGCTCCTGGCACTCGCCGAGGGCGAACCACAGGGGCCGGACGGCGCCGGTAGCCGGTGTCCGGGTCGCGCCACTCGCTCGCCTCGTCGTGCCGGCGCACCGCGCCCGCGCCGTCCGGCCCCTGTGGTTCGCCCTCGGCGAGTGCCAGGAGCGAGGAGACACTGAGCCGGAACGCGGCGGACAGCTTGCCGAGCACGACGGCCGTGGGACTGCTCTCGCCCCGC
>NZ_MUBA01000316.1 GCF_002154575.1 Streptomyces bobili | reverse complement strand
GGTCACCCCGCCCGCCCGGACCGGCTGACCTCCCCGCACCCGACACCCGTAGACAGCGGTAACAGCGACACGACTCCCCCACATGCCCCCCGTATGCGAACTCCCGAACAGATCCGAAAGGCGGTGGGAGCTGTGCGGCTCTCACGAAGAGGCCTGCTGCGCGCGGGCCTGGCCCCCGCGGCGACCGCGGCGCTGGGCGGCCTGGCGTCCGGCTGCGCCGTTCCGACCGGCTCGACCGGCCGGAACATGGTCCTGTGGTACTGGAGCGGCGGCCTGAGCGACACCGTCGTCAAGAACGCCAGGACCCGGTACGGCGGCACGGTGGACCTCCAGGCGATCCAGATCGGCGGTTACTACCGTTCCAAGCTGATCACCACCATGGCCGGCCGCGCCCACATCCCCGACATCGCGGGACTCAAGGGCGAGGACATGGCGTCGTACCTGCCGAACGCCGACCAGTTCGTCGACCTGCGGACGCTGGGGGCGGACCGCTACAAGAGCCGTTACCTGTCGTGGAAATGGGACCAGGGCATCGCCGACGACGGCTCGATGATCGGCTTCCCGATCGACTGCGGGCCGGTCGCGCACCTCTACCAGTACGACGTGTTCCGCAAGGCGGGACTGCCGTACGAGCCGGACGACGTGTCGAAGGAGCTGAACACCTGGGAGAAGTTCTTCGCCGCCGGGGAACAGCTCCGCAAGCGTGTTCCGGGTGCTTCTCTGCTCACCGACGTCAACGCGGTATTCGACAACGTGGTGAACCAGGGCAGCGAGCGGTACGTCGACAGGGACCGCCACTTCATCGGTGACCGGGAGCATGTGCGCCGCGCCTGGGACCTCGCCGTGGAGGCCAAGCGGCGCGGCCTCGTATCGGATCTCGTCACCGGTACCCCGGACCAGCTGTCCGCCGTCGAGGACGGCAAGCTGCCCAGTCAACTGGGCGCCTCCTGGGCCACGTTCGACCTCAAGAACGGTGTGCCGAGGACCAAGGGCAGGTGGCGGGTCGCCGACATGCCGGTGCGGCCCGCCAACAACGGGGGCTCGTTCCTGTCGATCACCAGGGCGTGCCGGGAGCCCGAGCAGGCCTTCCGCCTGATCACCTGGATGCTCGACGCGAAGAACCAGGCCCAGGGTTACGTCGACGCCGGCCTCTTCCCCTCCACCCCCGCCTCCTACGGACTGAGCCAACTGCGCGACCCCGACCCGTTCTTCGGCGGGCAGGTCACCACGGAGGTGTTCGGGCCCGCGGCACAGAAGATCGCGATCGCCTACAACAGCCCGTTCGACATCGCCCTCGGTCAGCCCGTCAAGGACGAGATCAAGGCCGTCGGCGTCCTCGGCAAGGACCCGGACACCGCCTGGAGTGACGCCATGAGCAAGTGCCGTCGCATCGCCGAGCACCTGGGGGTGAGCCACTGATGGCCACCGTCCCCGCACTGGAGAAGCCCCCCGTGGTCATGACGGAGATCCCCGCCGTCCAGCCGCGCAAGGGTTTTCGCAGGTACTGGCACCTCTACGCCGCGATCTCCCCCTTCTACCTGCTGTTCCTCGCCTTCGGCCTGATCCCGGTGGGCTTCTCGCTCTACCTGTCCTTCCACCGGTGGGACGGTCTCGGGTCCATGGAGTGGGCGGGCCTGTCGCAGTACCGGTATCTGGTCGGCGACGGCGACTTCTGGCAGTCCATCGGGACCACCGTCGTCATCTGGGCGCTGGCCACCTTCCCCATGATCTTCCTGGCGATGGTCACGGCCGTGATGCTCAACTCGGCGGTCCGTTTCAAGAACGCCTACCGCGTCGCCTTCTTCCTGCCCAACGTGACCTCCGTGGTCGCCGTCGCGATCGTCTTCGGTTCCGTGTTCTCCACCAACTTCGGTCTCGTCAACGCCCTGTTGCAGGCGGTGGGGCTGGACCAGGTGGCCTGGCTGAACACCCCGTGGGGCATCAAGATCGCCATCGCCACCCTGATGACCTGGCAGTGGACCGGATACAACGCGATCATCTTCCTCGCCGGCCTCCAGACCGTCCCCGGCGAGCTGTACGAGGCGGCGCGCATCGACGGCGCCGGGCCCGTGCAGACCTTCCTCCGCGTCACGCTGCCCCTGCTGCGGCCCACCCTGCTGTTCGTGCTCGTCGTCTCGACGGTCACCGGTCTGCAGAGCTTCTCCGAACCGCAGGTGCTGCTGCAGAACACCGCCAACGAGTCGGCCTTCTCGGGCGGCCCCGGCCACTCGGGCCGGACCATGGTCCTCTACTTCTTCCAGCAGACCTTCGACAACAACGACTTCGGCTACGGCGCGGCCGTGGCCTGGGGCATCTTCCTCGTCGTCGTACTTTTCTCGATCATCAACTGGCGCCTGCTCCAGCGCCGGGACGAAGCATAGGAAGGGCCGGCACCATGGCATCCATCCACGGCCTCAAGCCGTCCCGCGCGGGCATCCGGGGGTCACGGCGCCGCGCCCTCGCCCTGCACGCCTCGCTGATCACCGGCGTACTGCTGTCGGCCTTCCCGTTCTACTGGGCCGTCGTCATGTCGACGCACACCTCGAGCGAGATCTTCTCCTACCCGCCCAAGCTGCTGCCGGGCACCCACTTCCCGGACAACGTCCGCAGCCTGTTCGACGCGGTCGACTTCTTCGGGTCCATGGCGAACTCGCTGCTCGTCGCGACCACGGTGACGTTCCTGGTGCTGCTCTTCGACTCGCTCGCGGCCTTCGTCTTCGCCAAGTTCGCGTTTCCCGGAAAGCGGCTGCTGTTCGGGCTGCTGATGCTCATCTTCATGGTGCCGATGCAGCTCCAGGCCATCCCGCAGTTCGTGATCATGGCCCGGCTCGGCTGGATCGGGTCGATGACGGCGCTGATCGTGCCGGCCGCGGCAAACGCCTTCGGCATCTTCTGGATGCGCCAGTACATGAAGAGCGCCATCCACGACGAACTCCTCGACGCCTCCCGCATCGACGGCGCCAACTTCCTGCGCCAGTACTGGCACGTGGCCCTCCCCGTGGTCCGGCCCGGCCTCGCCTTCCTCGCCATCTTCACCTTCATGGGCCAGTGGAACGACTACGCCTGGCCGCTGATCGCCCTCACCGACCCCGACAACGTGACCCTCCAGGTCGCCCTGTCCCAGCTCAACGGCACCCACGGCACCACCGACTACGGCATGGTCATGACCGGCGCGCTCCTCGCCCTGGTCCCGCTGCTGATCGTGTTCGCGATCGGCGCCCGCCAGATCATCGGGGACCTCGGAAAGGGAGCGATCAAGTGAGGGACCCCCTGCTGGCGCTCCGCCCCTGGGAGGCACCCGAGGTGACCTCCTGGGGCCGGCTCCCCATGAACGCCGTCGACCGGCGCGAAGGAGCGCACTCCCTGGACGGCGAGTGGCGTTTTCAGCTCCTGCCCGCGCCTGACGCGCCGGTCGGCGGGATGTGGTCGACGGCCGTCGTGCCGGGTGTGTGGACCATGCAGGACACCGCCGACCTTCCGCAGTATCTGAACATCCGTATGCCGTATACAGAATTCCCCCCACTGTCGCCCGCCGACAATCCGACGGGTGTCTACGAACGGGACCTGGACATCCCCGCCGACTGGGCCGGGCGCCGGATCGTCCTCCAGGTCGGTGCCGCCGAGAGCGTGCTGCTGGTGCACGTGGACGGGCGGCCCGCCGGCATCTCCAAGGACTCCCGCCTCGCCGCCGAGTTCGACCTGACCGATCTCGTACGCCCCGGCGCGCGGGCCGTCGTACGGCTGACCGTCGTCAAATGGTCGGACGCCTCGCACATCGAGGACCAGGACCACTGGTGGCACGGCGGCATCACCCGCTCGGTGCTGCTGTACGCGACCGACCCGCTGCACCTGGCCGACGTGCGTGTGGAGGCGCGCCGGGACGGGGACCTGCGGGTCGACTGCCAGGTGCGGGACGCCGGCGGGGCGCTGCCGGAGGGCTGGTACGTCAGCGGGGAACTGGACGGGCCGCACGGGCTGCCGCTGGCGCGGGACACCGAGTTCGACCGGCTGAACACGCGGGACGAACGGGTCTCCGCCTTCCTCGGCGAGGCGCGACTGCGCACCCGGGTACCCGGCGTACGCACCTGGAATGCCGAGACGCCCGAGCTGTACGGCCTGACCGTGCGCCTGCACCGTGCCGACGGCACCGTCGCCGACACCTCCCGCCACCGCGTCGGTTTCCGTGACGTGGAGATCGTCGGCCGGGACCTGCTGGTCAACGGGGAGCGCGTCTTCGTCCGCGGCGTCAACCGGCACGACTTCCATCCGCTGACCGGCCGCACGGTGTCGTACGACGACATGCGCGCGGACCTGGTCCTGCTGAAGCGCTTCGGTTTCAACGCGATCCGCACCGCGCACTACCCGAACGACCCGGCACTGTACGACCTCGCCGACGAAATCGGTTTCTACGTGGTCGACGAAGCGGACATCGAGTCCCACGACCACGCCCATGAGATCGCCGACGACCCGCGCTATCTGAACGCCTTCGTCGACCGGGTGTCACGCATGGTCCTGCGGGACAAGAACCACCCCTCGGTGATCATCTGGTCGCTGGGCAACGAGTCCGACTACGGCGCCAACCACGACGCGGCGGCGGGCTGGGCACGCCGGCACGACCCGACAAGGCCGCTGCAGTACGAGGGCGCCGCCAAACGCGGCTGGGCGGACCCGGACGTCGCCTCCGACATCGCCTGTCCCATGTACGCGCCGCTGGAGGACTGCGTGGCGCACGCCCTCTCCGGACGCCAGACCAAACCGCTCATCCAGTGCGAGTACTCGCACGCCATGGGCAACAGCAACGGCACGCTGGCCGACCACTGGGCCGCCATCGAGGCCACCCCGGGACTTCAGGGCGGCTTCATCTGGGAGTTCTGGGACCACGGCATCCTCCAGAGTGTGACGGACGGAAGACCGGCCGGGCGTGGGGGCGCCGGGCTCTACGACAGCGGCGTCGCCGCACCCGGGTACCGCTGGGCCTACGGCGGCGACTTCGGCGAGCAGGACCACGACGGCGCGTTCATCGCGGACGGTGTGGTCCTCCCGGACCGCACACCCAAGCCCGTGATGTACGAGCACCGGGAGCTGGCCGCACCGGTGCGCCTGGACTGCTTCCGCCACGAGGGCCTGGTGCTCTCCAACCACCAGCACTTCCGCGGCCTGGACTGGCTCGCCGCCGAGTGGGAGCTGGCCCTGGCGGACGGCGGCACGCTCACCGCGCCGGCCGTGCTGCCCGAACTGCGGCCGGGCGAGACGGCCGTGGTGCCGCTGCCGTTCGAGCTGCCGCCCGACGGCGGCGAGGCCTGGCTGACACTGCGCGTGACGACGGCCGAGGACCTGCCGTGGGCACCACGCGGCACCGAGGTCTGCACGCCGCAACTACGGCTGCGGGACGCGGAAGCGGTGACGCAGCCTGTCGCTGCCCCGCTTTCGGAACCCGGTTCGGAGACGGTCGCGGAGCCGGTTGCGAAAGGGACGGTGGAGGTCGACGCGGACGGACTGCTGGTGCACCCGCTGCTGAGCGCCGCCCCCACGCTGTCACTGTGGCGGGCGCCCACCGACAACGACGAGCTGGGCGGCATGGCACTGCGCTGGCGGACCTGGGGCCTGGACGCGCTCGTACGCAAACCGGTCTCGGTACGTCGCGACGGGGGGTCGGTGACCGTCGTCGCGGAGTACGCCGGCGCCGCCGGGGTCGTCCGCCACCGTCAGACGTTCACGCCGGTCGAGGGCGGCCTGCGGATCGACGAGGAGGCCGGACTGCCGGACGCGTTCGACGACGTGGCGCGGGTCGGCTCGGTCTTCGAGACGGTCGGGGGGCTGGACCTGCTGGAGTGGTTCGGGCAGGGCCCCTGGGAGTCGTATCCCGACCGCAGCGCGGGAGCGCCGGTGGGTCACCATTGTCTCCCCGTCGACGCCCTGTTCACCCCCTATCTGCGACCCCAGGAGAGCGGGGGCCGGCACGGCGTACGGCGGTTCACGCTGTCCGCGTCCGACGCCACCGGTCTCACGGTCTCGCTGGACGAGCCGCGCCAGGTCTCCGTCACGCGCCACCGCGCCGAGGATCTGACGGCCGCCGCCCACCACGACGAGCTGGTGCCGCGCGCCGGCTGCGTGGTCCACCTCGACGCGGCGCACCGCGGGCTCGGTACGGCCTCCTGCGGTCCCGACACCTTCCCCTCCTATCTCGTCGCGCCGGGCCGGCACCGCTGGAGCTGGACCCTGCGCATCCTCTGATTTCCCGTTCTCCTTCTCTTTCGCGGACTTCCTCTACGGAGCACACGTGTGTACGTCGCATGCCCATGAACAGTGCGAGGCCGCGCAGGCCGGCGCCGGACGACGCGGTTTCCTCAGGGCGACCGCGCTGCTGGGCGCCGCCGCCACCGCCTCGGTCGCCCTGCCGGCCGTCACCGCCGAGGCGACGCCCTCCGGCTGGCGTCCCGATCCGGACAGCCGCCGCTTCACTCTCGCGGTGATGCCCGACACCCAGTACCTCTTCGACGGGCCGAGCATCGACAAGGCGCCCGTGGAGGCGTCCCTGCGCTACCTCCTGGAGCACGGCAGGAACGAGAACATCGTCTTCCTGTCGCATCTGGGCGACCTCACGCAGAACGGCACGAGAGCCGAAGTAGCCGCGGTCAGCGAGGCGTTCACGCTGCTGGACCGTCGCAGGGTCGGTTACAGCGTGCTGGCCGGCAACCACGACGTGCGGTCGTCGACGACCGACCAGCGCGGAGCGAGCCCGTATCTGGACGCCTTCGGCCCCGGCCGCTTCGCGGGCCGTCCGTCGTTCGGGGGCGCCTCACCTGACGGTTACCACACCTTCCACGTGTTCCGGGCCGCCGGCCGGGAGTGGATGGTGCTGGCGCTCGACTGGCGGCTGTCCCCGCAGGGGTATGCGTGGGCCGCCGACGTGCTGGCCCGGCACCCGAAGACGCCGGTCGTCCTGACCACGCACGAGCTGGTGGTGGAGGACGACGCGCTGTCGGCGTACGGGCAGCAGTTGTGGGACCGGTTGATCAAGGACCATGACCAGATCTTCCTCACCCTCAACGGTCACTACTGGCCTGCCGGACGGGCGACCCGGCGGAACGCGGCGGGGAACGACGTCCATCTGCATCTGACGAACTATCAGAACCGTTACTTCGGTGGCGCGGCGATGATCCGTCTCTACCGTTTCGACCTGGACCGGAACGTCATCGATGTGGAAACGGTCTCCCCCTGGATTCTCGGCCGGGCCGCGAAGGGCCTCAACGAGCTGGAGCGGCAGGAGATCGAGCTGAGCGGTGACGCGGACCGGTTCACCGTGGACATCGACTTCGCGGAGAGGTTCGCCGGCTTCGCGCCCGTACCGGCCCGGCCCGCGCGTCCGGTGCCGAGGATGCTGGTCCCGGGCACGATGGCGTACTGGCGCTTCGAGTCCCCGGCGGCCGGCACCGTCCGTGACCTGTCGGGACGCGGCAACGACCTCGACGTGGTCACGGTTGCCGGCGGGTCGCTGGGCTGGTCGGCCGACCACCATCCCGATCAGCCCGGCCACGGCAGCCTGGAGTTCCAGGGGTACAAGTCACCGTTGAAGGGGGCGTACCTGCGGACGGTGGAGGGAGCGCCGCTCAACTCGGCGACGTTCGACAACGGTTACACCATCGAGGCCTTCTACCGGCTGCCCGCCGACTGGGACGCCTCCCACCACGCGTGGTCGGGACTGGTCGGCCAGACGGGCACCGGCGGCGCCGCCGG
>NZ_MUBA01000315.1 GCF_002154575.1 Streptomyces bobili | reverse complement strand
CGGGCGCTGCGCCTCCTGATCGCCCTCGTCATCGGCTATCTCGTCCTGTGGGCGGCCTGCGCGCTGAGCATCCTCGCGCTGTCGTACTGGGCCCGCGAAGAGACTCCGGCACCGGCCGGAACCCGGACCGTGCAGGGTGTCCATCACTTCCAGCCGGTGGACACCGAGGGCAGGCTGTGGCGCGGCGCCGCTCCCAGCACCTCCGGATACCGCGCGCTGGCGGGCATGGGCTTCACCACCGTCGTCGATCTGCGCGCGGAGGATCTGAGCGCCTCGCAGCTCGCCAAGCCCGGCGAAGCAGGGCTCAACGTCGTGCGCATGCCCATACGGGACGGTCAGACGCCCGAGCCGGACCAGGTACGGCGCTTCCTCGGCGTCGTCGCCCAGGCCCCGGGGCCCGTGTTCGTGCACTGCGGCGCCGGAGTCGGCCGTACGGGCACGATGGCGGCTGCGTATCTCGTGCAGAGCGGGGAGAAGTCGTCGACGGCCGCTGTCCGGCGCAACCTCGCGGTCGGGCCGCCGTCGATCGAGCAGATCTACTACGGGCTGCGCCTGAGCCGGAGCGAGGCCGAGCAGCCGCCGCTCCCGGTCGTCGCGGTCAGCCGCCTGGTGGACGCGCCGCGCCGCATGTGGTCCTGGGTGTGACCGGCGGCCGACGGGGCATCACTCGCGTGTGACGCCCCCGGCACACCGCCCGTCTACGGCTTGCGCGCCACCGCCCCGTAGCCGGGGATGACACCGTCCTCCTGGCCCGGCACCGGCTCGCCGAGTTCGGGGTGCCACTCGGGCACCACCGCGACCCCTGGTTCGACCAGTTCCAGCCCGTCGAAGAAGCGGCCGAACTCCCCGCGGGAGCGCAGCGCCAGCGTGACGCCGGCCGCCTTGAGCTTCTCCGTGGCCGCCGCGGACTCCTCCGGGGTGAAGTCGGCGGTGGCGTGGGTCATCATCAGGTAGCTGCCCGAAGGGACTTCGGCCAGCAGCCGGTCGACCAGTTCGTGCGCCCCGTCCTCGTCGGGGACGAAGTGCAGCAGCGCGATCAGCGACAGCGCGACCGGCCGCTCGAAGTCCAGGATCTTCCGGGCGCCTTCGACGATGGTGGCCGGGTCGCGGACGTCGGCCTGAAGGTACTCGGTGACACCCTCGGGCGTGCTGCGCAGCAGGGCGGCCGCGTGGGCCAGGACGATCGGGTCGTTGTCGCAGTACACGACGCGGGCGTCGGGCGCGACCTGCTGGGCGACCTGGTGGAGGTTGGGTTCGGTCGGGATGCCCGTGCCGATGTCGAGGAACTGCCGGACGCCGTTGCCCGCGAGCCAGCGCGTCGCGCGGTGCATGAACGCCCGGTTGACCCTGGCCATCACCGGGACGCGGGGATCGAGCGCCAGCATCTGCCGGCCCATCGCCTCGTCCACGGGGTAGTTGTCCTTGCCGCCGAGGTACCAGTCGTACATCCGTGCGGGATGGGGCTTGCTGGTGTCGATCCCGACGGCACCGGTGGGGTCCTGCCCGGTCATGAGGAACTCCATAGGCATGTGACACGAATAATGATCAAGTCAGTACCAAGATAAGGAAGTTGAATAAGAAGTCGAGCAAATGGGGCACAGGGAGAAGGAACGGGTGGTTGGTTCAGGACAACAGGAAGTCCGCCTCTCCCGCCTTCGCTCCCTCGATGAAGGCCGTCATCTCGTCGGAGGTGTAGATCAGCGCCGGCCCGTCGGGGTCGGTGGACTGGCGTACGGCGATCCGGCCGTCGGCGAGCTTCATGGCCTCCAGACAGTTGCCTCCGTTGCCGCCGCTCCACGGCTTGTGCCAGCCCTCGCTGCCCAGTTCCCTCGCGGGCATGCCGTTGTAGATCCGCTGAGCGCGGCCACGCGGCCTGGTCGGGGACTTGATGCGTTCCATTCACAACTCCTTGCGGAGATCCCGGAGGATCTCCTTCGTGCGATGTGCCGTAGCGGCCTGCGCCGCCATGCGGTCCATGACCTCTAGGTGGGTCGCCACCTCGGTGCGCGCGTCCAGGTAGACGGCGCCGGTCAGGTACTCGCTGTAGACCATGTCCGGAAGTTCGGGCATGGCGAATCGGAACAGCACGAAGGGCCCGTACGTGCCGGGGTGCGGCCCCGAGGAGAACGGGGCGACCTGGAGGGTCACGTTGGGCAGCTTCGTGGCGTCGAGCAGTTTGTCGATCTGTGCGCGCATCACCTCCGGGCCGCCCACCGGGCGGCGCAGCACGGTCTCGTCCATGACGACCCACAGCCGGGGCGCGTCCTCACGGGTGAGCAGTCCCTGGCGCTGGAGACGCAGGTCGACGTGACGCTCGATGTCCTCCGGCCGGGTCTGGCCGATGGCCCCGGACTTCAGCACACCGCGCGCGTAGTCCTCGGTCTGCAGCAGGCCGGGGACGAAGTGCGGTTCGTACTGGCGGATCAGGGCGGCCGCGCCTTCGAGGCTGACGTGCATCGAGAACCAGCCGGGCAGGACGTCGTGGAAACGCTGCCACCAGCCGGGCCTGTTGGCCTCCTCGGCGAGCTGGACGAAGCCCTCGGCCTCCGCGTCGGTGACGCCGTAGGACTTCAGCAGCAGTTGGAGGTACGGGATCTTGAGCGAGACCTCGGCCATCTCCATACGGCGGACCGTGGCCGGTGCGACGCGGAGGATGCGGGCGGCCTCCTCGCGCTTGAGCCCGGCGCGTTCCCGCAGGTCCAGCAGGCGCCGGCCGAGGACGACCTGCCCCACGGTCGGCGCGGACCGCGGTTCGCTCACGCTCCACCTCCACGAAGAGCCGACCGACGGGCCCCACTGGGCCCGGCCGGCCGGTCACGAAAAGAATCCCGACAGCCCTGCGGCGCCATGCGAAGACCCGAATCGAAGAAACGTACGAACAAAAATACGGATCTCCGGTGATCCCAACTGGCGCCGCCCGAGGTGCTGTTCCGTGCAGTGTGCCACGGCGCTTCACCCCGTCACACAGCACTCTGCATTTTTCAGAGTGACACTTGCCAAGTGTTCACGGCGGGGCGATAGTGGCAAGCGTGATTCCGTCCGCGCCCTTAGGAACAGACGCCGCCGCAGGCCACCCCCAGGGTCTCGGCGCCGATGGGGGTATCCCCACTCGAGCGCACTCGAGCGTGGGGGAAGCAGGCCCCGACCGGGCGGCTGCCGAGCGCCGGTTCCGGTTCGAACTGGCCGCGCACCCGGGTTCCCCGGCGCAGGCCAGACGCCTGGCGCGGGCCCGGCTGACCGGCTGGTCGGTCTGCGAGGACACCTGCGACACGGCTGCCCTGGTCATATCCGAGCTGGTCACCAACGCCATCGTGCACACCGCGAGCGGCGTGGTCGTCTGCGAGCTGTTCGACGGCGGCGACCTCGTGCGCATAGCCGTACGCGACGAGGGCTGCGCGCCCGGCGAGCCGCACCCCTCGCCGCAGCGCCCCGACGAGGAACACGGGCGGGGCCTCTTTCTCGTCGACGCCCTCTGTCACTCCTGGGGCGCCCTGGAACACGGCCCCGGGCTGCTGGTCTGGGCGGACCTGCCCCGGCAGGCCTCCCCCGCACACTCCGACGAGCGGTGTGAGGACCCCGCCGCCGACGCCGGTGCGGCCTCCGCGCCCCGTGCCGACCTCGGCTGGGGCGCCCGACCGAAGCCCGGCCCGGCCGACGGCTCGGACGACGAGGGCGAGACCCCCGCCGAGCAGGGCGATCACGGCGACGCGAGGCACGGTGGCCCCGGCCCCGGCCCAGTCGAGCAGGCCCCCAGGGCACATCCCACGGAAGCCCACCTCTCGGGCCCCACACACCGGCCCCACCACACCTCCGCCGACGGCTGGGCCGACCCCCGGCCGAGCGGCCCTCCTGGGCGGCTCCCCCGCCTGTCCGACGGCCCGCTGTCCCGCGTGGCGCCGCAGTGGCACCGCGGCCCGGCAACCGGCGGAGCCTCGACACCCACCGACCACGCCGCCCGCGCCGATCACGCGCTCGACACGGCGAGCGGGGCACCCGCCCGGCGCCCGCACCCCGGCACGGGATCACCAGGCCACCTTCCGCGCGACCGGGACACGGCGTGAGGACCGCCCCCGGCCGGATCGGGGTGCTCACCCTGGACACGCTGGTCCGCCTGGGGCGCGGCCCCGGCGGTGACACCCTTCGGGCGCCGCACCGGATCACGGTTCCCGAGGGCATGACCGCCCCGTTGGGCTGCGACGCCGTCGCCGTCCCGGCGCGGCTCGGCCCGCTGGTCATGCCCCGCCTCCCGCGCGTGGGCTGCGTGTACGCCGACGAGGCGCACTGGTGGTGGCTGGTCCCGTCGGACTCCGACTACGCCCTGGACTGGCCCTCCCCCGTGCAGTACGCCACGGGTGCGATCGTGCCGGACTCCGCGCGGATCCCCGGCCTCATCCACCGGCCGGACGGCACGCTCCCCTACACGCCGCCCATCCCTCTCTACCTGACCCTGTGCCGCCTCACGGACACGCCGCCCACCTGGTCACGGCCGATCAGCGCGTGACGCGCGCCCGCGCGCTCGGCG
>NZ_MUBA01000314.1 GCF_002154575.1 Streptomyces bobili | reverse complement strand
CTGGGACGCCTCCTCCGTCGCCGCCCTGGACGCCATCGAGAACAAGTACGCCCAGCGCGGCAAGACCGTGGAGATCACCGGCCTCAAAGAGCCCAGCGCACGTATCCACAAGACGCTCAGCGGCGAACTCGCGGGCAACGGCTGACCGTCCGGCTCCCGCGCCGGCGGTGGGCGGTGGGCGGTGGGCGGTGGGCGGTGGGCGCCAACCTCGCGCGGCGGGCGCGGGAAGCGCACAATCGGTTCATGACGCGGCGACTCTCCCGCGTGCGTGCTCCCGCCCGCCTCGCATCGCCCGGTGAAGGCCTCGGAGCGGACGAACTGGCGCTGGCCGCCCGCAATCACGGTCTGCCGCTGGAGGCCATGCGCTACGACCTCACGCCGCCCGGCCTGCACTACGTCCTCACGCACTACGACATCCCCCACCTGCCGGACGACCCGGACCGGCGGCTGACGGTGAACGGCCGCGTACGGCGACCGCTCAGCCTCTCCCTGGAGGAACTGCGCGCCCACCCCTGCGTCACCACACGCGTGACGATGGAGTGCGCGGGCAACGGCAGGGCCCTGCTGACACCGAGGCCATGACCGAAGGCGGTCAGGCGGGGGCGAGTTCGAGTTCGGCCGCGCCGAAGGACACGTCGAACCGGTCGCACCAGATGCTCACGCTGCTGTAGCCGGAAGGATCCACGCCCTCGGGAAGGGCGTAGTTCTGGCTTCCCTTGTTGCCCTTGAGCTTGCCGAGGCTGACGTACTCGCCGTCGTCGAAGACGCGCCAACCGGCCCGCCCCCGCTTCACCGGTGCGTCGGTCAGCCAGACGCGCAGGTCCGGTCCGTTGCTGGTGTCCAGGTTCTCCAGCCGGACGACATGGGTGCCGTCGGCCAGCCGTACGAGCTTCACCGTGCCCGATGTCTCGTGTTCATGGCTGATCAGGTCACCGCTCGCCAGCATGTGCGGGCCGGGGGCCGGGGCGGGTGACCGTGAGGGCTCGCCCGAGGTGGTCGGCACGGGTGGGGCGGTACTGCTGACCACTTGGGGCAGAGCCTCTTCGACGGTCTCGTCCTGCCACAGTTTCCACGGCTGGAACCAGTACAGACCGAAGCCGACGCCGCTCACCGCCACCACCAGCACCGCGATGACCCATGGCCCGGTCAGTGCCTTGCGCACGCGTCCCATCTTCGCCCCGCCTTCCGAGAGTTCACTCTGTAGCCGTTCCCATTCAACAGAGCGGGACGGCCGTTACCCACCTCCGGGCCGATGACGGAATCCTTACGTCGTGCCGGTGCCGGTGTTCGAACAGTGACAACGCAGTGATGACCGAGGTCGACAGGGGGGAGGTTCCGCTCCGTAGTATCACTACGAAACATCGCCGTTCATGTCGTCGGGTGGGGGCCCGCGACCTGTCTGGTCCTATCAAGGAGCGTGAGCGTCATGTCTGAGACCACCACCCAGACAAACGGGGTGACCAGCCAGTATGCGGCTCAGGTCGCCAGTGACCTGGAGCGCAACCTCAAGGAGTACGACCGCGTCGCCGCCGAGGCCGCCGTCCTCCAGGAGCAGTTGGCGTCCCTGGAGAAGGACCGCGTGGTGCTGCTGAACGTGCAGCAGGCACTCGGCGTCGAGTCCGAGTCCGCGTCCGCCGCACCCGCGGTCGAACACACCACGGCGGTACCCGCCCCCCGGAAGAAGGCCTCGGCCGGCGCCTCCCGCCAGTCGAAGGCGAAGAAGCCCGAGGCGGCGGCTCCGAAGGCGGCCGACAAGCAGACGGCATCCCGCAAGGCGTCCCCTAAGCCTGCCCCGAAGGCGGCTCCCAAGGCGGCTTCCACGGCTGCCCCGAAGACTGATCAGCCCTCGCTCGTCACCCTGGTCCGCGAACACCTCGCCGGCCAGAGCGAACCGCGCTCCGCGGCCGAGGTCGCCCAGTCACTGGGTCAGCAGCACCCCGAACGCGGTATCAAGACGACGGTCGTGCGCACCACCCTCGAAGGCCTCGTCGCCAAGAACCGCGCCCAGCGCAGCAAGCAGGGCTCGTCGGTCTTCTACACCTCCCCCGACGCTCCCGCCTCGGCCCCGAGCAAGGAGGGCGCCAAGGAAGAGGCCGTGGAAGGCGCCCCGCAGGAGGGTCGGTCCGCGTAGAGAGGGACGGCCGACTTCCGCGTCCGCCGAGTCCACGAGGTCGCCGCGCTGACCGCGCGGCGACCTCGACTCCCGTCATCGAAGCGGGAGTTGGCGTTACGCATGTCTCACCGAGTCGGCCTGATTCCACCCATCGCCGCCAGTTAGTTAGGTTAGGCTTAGCTAAAAGGTTCTGCGAGGCTGCGGCCCACGGCATCGGGACGACCGGCTCGCCGCACAGGACGGTGGTGGGGACATGAGTCCGGTCGTCGCGCAGAGCACGGACGGTGATCCGGCCGCCGGGTCCCTGATCCGGCCACCGAAACCGCGGGGCGCTGTGGTCGTGGTCAAGTTCGGCGGCAACGCCATGGTGGACGCGGACCTGCAACGGGCCTTCGCCCAGGACATCGTGGAGCTGCGGCGCGCGGGCCTGCGCCCGGTCGTCGTGCACGGCGGCGGGCCGCAGATCAGCGCCATGCTCGACCGCCTCGGCCTGGAGACCCGCTTCGAGGCGGGGCTACGCGTCACCACGCCCGAGACCATGGACGTGGTGCGCATGGTGCTCAGCGGCCGGGTCCAGCGGGAGCTGGTCGGCCACATCAACGCGCATGGGCCCCTGGCCGTGGGAATGACCGGGGAGGACGCGCACACCATGACCGCCGTACGGCGGGCGGCGCGGGTGGACGGCAGGCCGGTGGACATCGGTCTCGTCGGCGACATCGTCGAGGTGAACCCCGCGATGGTGAGCACGCTCCTGGAGCAGGGACACATCCCCGTCGTCTCCCCCGTGGCACGCGGTACGGACGGGCAGGTCTACAACGTCAACGCCGATCTCGCGGCCTCGGCGCTGGCCGTGGCCCTCCACGCCGAACGGCTGGTGGTGCTCACGGACGTGGCGGGGCTGTACGCGGACTGGCCGCACAGCACCAAGGTGATCGAGCGCTTGACGGCCGACGCGCTGGAGGAACTGCTGCCGGGGCTGGCGAGCGGGATGCTGCCGAAGATGGAGGGCTGTCTGCGGGCCGTCCGCGGTGGCGTGCGCAGGGCGCAGGTGCTCGACGGCCGGGTGCCGCACGCGGTACTGGACGGCATCCTCGGCGAGACCAGCCCCGGCACCACCGTGGTTCCCGGCGCCGGTCCGGACCGGGGTGCTCACCCCGGCAGTTGAAGGGCCTTCCGCAGGATCCGCGCGTCGCGCCGCGGGTCCAGGGACTCCGTCCAGGAGGCGGGCGCCAGGCGTGCCGTCGTGGGCGCGAACCCGAACCGGAGGAACAGGCCGCCACCGCCGGTCGTCGCGGTGAACAGGGTGCTGAGCGACCGGGCGCGCGCCCTGGACAGGACGGCGCGCAGGAGCGTGGCTCCGACTCCCTCTCCCTGCCGCCGCCCCGCGACGCAGAAGTTGTACACGACGCCGGCGGGTCCCTGGTCCTCCCCCGGTCCGGCCGGGTGCACGCGTAGCCCCACGCAGCCGTCGAGGGTGCCGTCGGGGGCCTCCGTCACGAGGAAGTCGCCCGCGTGGGCGGCGTAGAGCGAGACGGGGCGTTCCCGCAGGGCACCCGAGCGCACGAAGGGCTGTGACAGGCCGGCCAGTGCGGCGGCGTCCTCCGGTCGGGCGGTGCGGACGGGCCACGTCGGTGCGAGAAGCGCGTGGGTGCGCGCGGCGGGGCGCCGCGTTGCCGTGATCAAGGTCTTCCTTCCTCGGTCGGGGGCCGCCGATGTCCCCCGGTGGGCGGTTCGCCGCGCCGGGTCAGCTGTCCGCGGTCGCCGCGAGGGAGCGGGGGCGCAGATCCGTCCAGTGGGACTCGACGAAGTCCAGGCAGGCTTCCCGGGTGTTCTCGGGGAAGGCGGTCGCCCATCCTCCGGGCACCTCGGCGAAGGACGGCCAGAGCGAGTACTGACCCTCGTCGTTCACCAGGACCAGGAATCGTCCTTCGTTGTCGTCGAAGGGGTTGGTGCTCATGCTCGGTGCCTCCTCGGGTGCGGCGCGAGGGCGAGGCTCGGGCGGCCCTCGACGCCCCTCGCGGGAGAGGCGTCGACGGGGATGGAAAGAAGCATCTAATTAGGTTAGCCTCGCCTAATTAGTGATCAGCTTAGCCTTCCAACTTCCCTCTCACAAGGAGACGTTCATGCACCTGGTGAACGAACAGGAGAACGTCTTCGCCGAGTTCGGCCTGCCCGGCAGGCCCGGCACCGACGCCTTCTGGGCGGCCGTCGGGACACCCCTGTCGGTACCCGCCCGCGACGGCAGCGGTGACTGGGACACCCTCTTCCTGTGGCGCGGATCCGCGGCGAGCGTCGAGTTCGAGAGCTGGTCGGAGCCGGTGTCCCTGCGCCGGTGGGCCGACACGGACTGCTGGTACGCCGAGGTGCGCCTGCCGGCCCGGCTGCGGGTGACGTACCGGATCGTCGTGGGCGACGCGGGGTACGCCGACCCGTTCAACCCGGTCGGCGTCGGCGGTGACCGGTCCATCGCCGCCGCCCCGGACGCCCCGGCCCAGCCGCACTGGCCCGTCCTGGGCGCCTCCGACGTCCTGCCCCTCCCCCGCATCCGGGTCCGCATGAGCGGCGGACGGCTCGGCGGGCGGCGTACCGTACGCGTCCACCCGGTGGGCGGCGGCGGGCCGGTGGTCCTGCTCCTCGACGGGGACGACTGGCTGCATCTGCACCCGGCGATGACCGCGTTCGACTCCGCGGTCGCCGGTGGCGCGATGCCCCCGGTCACCCTCGTCTTCCTGCCGGCCAAGGACAGGGAAGCCGAGTTCGGGTGCGGGCCCGCACTGTGGGAGGCCGTCCGGGACGAACTGCTGCCGCTGGTGGCGGAGAGCGGCGTACCCGCCGACCCGGACCGGCTGGTGGTCGCCGGTCAGAGCCTCGGCGGGTTGAGCGCCCTGTACGCGGCGCTGGAGTTCCCGGAACTGGTGTCGCGCGTCGCCTGCCAGTCGGGGTCGTTCTGGTGGACGCCCGAGGCCATGGGGTCGGCCGACCCGCTGGGCGGTCCGGTCGGCGGCGTCATCGCCGCGCGCCTGCGCGAGCGCCCGGACCTGTCCGGGCTGCGGGTCGCCTTCGACGTGGGGGAACGCGAGGCGGGCATGCTGCCCCACTGCGAACTCACCGAGACGCTGACCGAGCGGGCCGGCGCGACCGTGCGGGTCTCCCGGTCGCCGTCGGGCCACGACCGGGCGGGCTGGCGGCACGCCCTCCTCAGGGATGTCGCCTGGGCGCTGTCCTGACAGGACAGCGGGCCGCGGCCGGGCGGCGCGGGATCACCGCGCCACCGCCGCGCAGTAGGCCTCGTCACTCGCCAGGAGGTTGCGGTGGGTGTCCTCGGCGGTGATGACGCCCTCGTCGAGGACGAGGACGCGGTCGGCGGCGTCCAGGAGGGCGGGGCTGCTGGTGAGGACGACGGTCGTGCGGCCCCGGCGCAGTTTGGCGACATTGCGCGCGATGAGCTGCTCGGTGACCGCGTCCACGGCAGTCGTCGGGTCGTGCAGCACGAGGATGTCCGTGTCGGCGGCCAACGCGCGGGCCAGGGAGAGGCGTTGGCGCTGCCCTCCGGACAGGTTCGCGCCGCGGTCGCGGACGGCGTGGTCGAGTCCTTCGCGGTGAAGGGCGACGACGTCGGTCAGCATCGACGCCTCGACGGCCTCGGGGACCGACCGGCTGGTGCCCGAGGGGTCGATGTTCGTGCGCAGGGTGCCCGCGAAGATCTCGCCGTCGTAGGGGTTCACCAGCAGGTGCTCACGGACCGCCTCGATCGAGAGGTCCGCCAGTTCCTGCCCGCCGACCCGCACCACACCCTCGTAGGCGTGGGGCGGGACGTTGACGGCGAGGACCGACGCGAGGTCGGCCGCCGCGCGGGGCTGGTAGGCGGCGATGGCCACGAACTCGCCTGCGGAGACCCGGAGTTTGAGCCTGCGCAGTGAGCCGTGCCGGACGCAGTCGATCTCCAGGTCCGCTCCCGCGGTGGGCTGCCGCGGTCCGGGGGTCGTGACCGGTGGCGCGGTCAGCACGAGCGCCATCCGCTCGGCCGACGCGCGCGCGATCATCACGTACTTGGGCATCTCCGAGAACAGCTTGAGCGGTTCCATGATGAACTGCGCCAGGCCTACGGCCATGACGAGTTCGCCGATGGTGATCTGGCCGTCGAAGGCCAGCCAGCCGGCCGTCAGGGTCACGGCGGCGGCGAGGACGGCGTTGAGGGCCAGCGCGGTGCCGGCGTAGACGCCGTTCACCTTGGCGACGGTGATCGCCTGCTGCTTGGCCTCCGTGCTGACCTTGCGGTAGGAGCGGAACGCCGCGTGGTTGCCGCCGAAGCCGTGCAGCGGGCGCAGGCCGATGATGAGGTCGGCGACCTTGGCGCCCGCCCGCGCCACCCGCGCCTGCTGTTCCTGGGTGCCGGCGCCGATCCGCTTGGACAGGACGCTCAGGGTCGACAGGATCGCGACGGTCCCCACGATCACCAGCAGCCCCAGCCGTACGTCGGCCAGGCCCAGCGCGACCGCCGCGACCAGCACCGCGACGAGCGAGCTGATCAGCAGGGGCACCACCTCGATGATGTCGGCGGTCTGGTCGGCGTCCTCGGTGGCGATGGTCAGGACCTCGCCGGACTTGAGGTCGACGTCCCGGGCGACCGGCTGAAGGCCGCACTCGGCGACCCGCACCCGCCAGCGGTGCGCCTCCGTCGTGTTGGCCTTCTGCAGGACGCGCATCCCGAACCGCCAGGACAGCGACACGGTCGTGATGATGACGGCGAGCGAGGCGATGGACAGGGCGAGCGCGCCGGGGCTGCGTTCCCGCAGCGCGTGTTCGACGATCAGGCCGAGCGCGATGGGGAAGGCGGTCTCACCGGCCTGGTAGAGGCCCATGAGGAGGGTGCCCCAGGTCATGGCGCCGAGGTTGCGGCGCAGGGCGGTCCGCAGGATGTCGGACCCCGGGCGGGGCCGCTGTGTGTCAGGAGTTGTCATCGAGGTGGCGTGCAATCGCTTCCGGGGTGCGCAGGGTGAACAGATCTCGGATGGTGATCACCGGACCGTACTCGCGGCGGAGCAGCCCGATCAGCCGCACCGCCAGCATGGAGTGTCCTCCGAGGGACACGAAGTCGCTCACCGCGCTCACCTCGTCGTCGTCCAGGTCCAGTGCTTCGGCGAAGAACTCGCAGACCAGCGTCTCGGTCTCGGTCTCCGGTCCGCGCTCCGCCGCGGTGGTCAGCGCGCCCAGCGGCCTGGCCTCGGGCAGCGCCTTGGTGTCGGCCTTCCCGTTCACCGTCAGCGGGATGCTGTCGACCTGGGCGTAGTGCGTCGGGCGCAGGAAGTCCGGGAGGGCCGCACCCACCTGGCCGGCGACCTCGGCGAGGTCGGCGCCGTCGAGGACTAGGTAGGCGGCCAGCCGGTAGGCGCCGTCGACCTGCGGGTCGGGCTGGGCGACCGCGGCCGTGAACCGCACCGCAGGGTGGGCCGCGAACGCGGCCTCGACCTCGCCGAGTTCGACCCGGTGGCCGCGGATCTTGACCTGCTGGTCGGTGCGGCCCAGGTACATCAGGTTCCCGTCGGGCCTGCGGATCACCAGGTCGCCGGTGCGGTACATGCGCTCGCCGGGTGCGCCGAAGGGGTCGGCGACGAAGCGGTGCGCGGTCTGCGCGGGCTGCCCGAGATAGCCGCGCGCGATGCCGATGCCGGACACGTACAGCTCGCCGGGGACTCCGTCGGGCAGGGGCCGCAGCCATGGGTCGAGGACGTACACGTCGGTGTTGTCGATGGCCACGCCCACCACCGGGTCCTGGCACTCGAAGGTGCCGACGCCGAGGGTGTTGATGGTGTACTCGGTGGGCCCGTACAGGTTGTAGCCGGCCGTCCCCTCGGTCTCGGCGAGCCGCTGCCACAGGGTCGGTGTGACGGCCTCGCCGCCGAGCAGCACCAGCGCCGGCCGCCGTGCCGGATTGTCCAGCAGGCCTTCGGCGACGAGCTGCTGGGCGTACGTCGGGGTCACGTTGATGACGTCGATCCCGTGCTCCAGGCAGTACTCGACCAACCGGGGTGCGTCACGGCGCAGTTCCTCGTCGCAGATGTGCACCTCGTGGCCGTCGGCGAGCCACAGCAGTTCCTCCCACGACATGTCGAAGGCGAACGACACGGTGTGCGCGATCCGGAAGACGCGGTGGTCGTGCTCCGCCAGCACGGGCTCGAAGATGCGGCGCTGATGGTTGATGAGCATGTTGGTCAGTCCGGCGTACTCCGTCACCACGCCCTTGGGCTTGCCGGTCGATCCGGAGGTGTAGATGGTGTACGCGGGGTGCCGCAGGCGGTTCGGGTCGTCCGGCGCGAACGTGCGGTACGGCTCGGCCTCGGGCAGCGGGCGGTCCAGTTCGATGAGGTCGCCGGTCAGCCGGGGCGACACGGTGCTCACAGTGAGGATCACGTCCGGGCTGGCGTCCTCGACGATCGCGGCGATCCGCTCGTCCGGGTGGTCCAGCTCCAGCGGCACGTAGGCGGCACCCACGCGCAGCACGGCGAACAGCGCCACGATCGAGTCGAGGGAGCGCGGGATCGCCAGGCCCACCGTGGTCTCCGGTCCGATGCCGCGCCGGGCGAGGACGCCCGCCACCGCGCGGCTGCGGTCCCGCAGGCGGGCGAAGGTCATCGTCGCCCCGTCGGCGACGAGCGCGACGCGCTGCGGATCGCGGTCCGCCGCGCGGTCGAACCGGTCGACGACGGTGTCCGTGCCGACGTCCGTGCGGGGGCCCGGCGTGGGCCTCGTGCCCGCCCCCCGCAGCGCGCCGACCGGCCCGGTCGACCGGGCCAGGTCTTCGAGCACGCGCACATAGTCGTCGAGGAGACGGCGGGCGTTCGCGGTGTCGCCGTCGCGGTGCTCCAGCTTGACGGTGAGCCGGTCGCCGGGCGTGACGACCCAGGTGAAGGGGTAGTGCGTGGAGTCGTCGGCCTTCACCGAGGTGATGCCGTGCCGGGCGTTCATCTCGGCGAACGCGTCCAGGTCGAGGAAGTTCTGGAGCACGAACAGGTTGTCGAACAGGGTGTCGTGCCCGCTGGCCCGCTGGATCTCGCCGAGCCCGAGGTGCTCGTGCTCCATCGCCGCGACCCTGGCCGCCTGTACGGCGCTCAGGTAGTCGCGGACGCTGTCGTCCGGCCGTGCCCGCGTCCACTGCGGAACGGTGTTGAGCAGCACGCCGACGATGTCGGACAGTCCCTCGCCCTCCCGGCCGGAGACGGTCACGCCGAACACGGCGTCGCCGCGGCCCGTATGAGCGCCGAGGAGGAGGCCGAACGCTCCGGTCAGCACCGAGTTCAGCGTGACGCCGTGAGCCTTGGCCGCTTCCCGCAGCAGATCCGACTGTTCGGCGGACAGGGTGCGCAGCATCGCGTGCGGCAGTTCGTCCGAGAGGACGGGCGCCGGTCCGGCGAGCAGCGTCGGGCCGGAGAGCCCGGCGAGGTGCTCGGCCCAGAAGCGCTCCGATACGGCGGGGTCCTTGGCGGCGAGCGCGCGGGCGTGGTCCTCGAAGCTCGGCGTGGCGGCGACCGCGGACGGCGCCTCGCCCGCGACGACCGCCTCGTAGGCGTCGAAGAGGTCCCGCAGGACGATCTCGCGCGACCACCCGTCCCACAACAGCAGGTGGTAGCTCAGCAGCAGCCCGTCGCGGTCGTCGGGCAGCCGCACCACGGTCAGCCGGATCAGCGGCGGCTCCCCGGGGTCGAACCCGGTGTCCCGGTCCCGGACCCGCAGTTCCTCCGCCTGCCTCTCGGTGGCCAGCTCCACGGTGCGCACGGGGACCTGGCGCCCCGCGCCGAGGACCTGGACCGGGTTTCCGTCGTCGTCGGTGGTGAAGCCGGCGCCGACGACCGGGTGCCGTGCGATCACGTACGCCATCGCCCGGCCCAGCGCTTCGGTGTCCAGGCGCCGGTCGAAGCTGAACCAGCTCTGCGCGACGTAGTGACCGGCCGGACCCGCCAGCTGGGCCTGGAAGTACAGGCCCCGCTGGAGCGGGGTGACCGGTGCGGTGCGCTCGGCCGTGGTGGCCGCGTCCGCGATGCCTTCCAGCGCGCTCAGCCAGTGCTCGGTGATGTCGTCGGGGACGCCTTCGGCGAGGATGAAGGCCGCGTGCAGGCTTCCGGTGGCCGCGTCGGTCCAGGCGTTGACCTCGACGGCGTACGGGCTGCCCTGGTCGCTCCCTGAGACGTGCAGGGCCTGGGACTCGCTGCCCCGGCCGAGGTAGTTGAACAGCACCTGGGGGCGGGCGGTCAGCAGCGGGGCCGTCTGCGGGTTGAGGTGGCGGAGCAGTCCGTAGGTGACGTGCGCGCGCTCGTCCGGCTGGCGTTCGGCGACCTCGCGCGCCGCCGTCACCGGGTCGGTGTGCGCGGTGAGCCGCACGGGGGCGATGGAGGTGAACCAGCCGACCGTTCGGGTGTAGTCGTGGTGTTCCAGCGCCGGCACGCGGCCGTGCCGCTCCAGCTCGATGGCGAGGTCGGTGGGCGACGGCTGGATGTGGGTCAGCGCGCTGCGCAGGGCGCCGCACAGCAGCTCGGTGAGGCCGACGCCGAACGCGGCGGGCGCGGTACGCGTCAGGCGGTCGCTGACGTCGGGTGCGAGCGTGACCGTGCTCTCGCGCAGGCCGGTGGCGGCGGGCAGCGACGTGGGCGCCTGGAGGGTGGTGATCCAGTGCCCGAGGCCGTCGGTGTCCTGGACGGACCGGGCCGCCAGGGCTTCGGCGTACTCGGCGTAGGACGTGGTCGGTGGCGCCAGGGTTTCTCCGCGCAGGGCGGCGGCCAGGTCGTCCAGCAGGATCAGCCAGGACACCGCGTCGACGGCGAGGTGGTGCACGGTGACGACCAGGGTCCGGCTCGCCTCCAGCCACGAGAACGCCACGACGTCCCCGGACTCGGGGTCGAGCCGTCCCGCGGCCTCGTCGGCCACGGCCGCCGGATCGTCCGTGTCCACCCGGACGACGGTGACCTCGCGGGCGGGCTCGGTGCGCAGCGCCCACACCCCGTGCTCGACGCGCAGCCGCAGGCGCAGGACGGGGTGCGCGGCCACGACGGCGTGGGCGGCACGCTCGACGTCGGCGGGACCGGTGCCCTCGGGGGCCTGCAGCGTCCTGGCCTGGGCGAACCGTGCGAGGGATCCGCCGAGTTCCCGCTGGCGCAGGATGATCGGCGTCGGGGTCAGGGGGCCGTCCTCGCGGCGGGCGGGTGCGGGGGCGGCTTGCTGCGGTCTGCTGGCCCCGAGGTGCTCGGCGAGCGCGCGGGGTGTCCTGAGCAGGAACACGTCCCGTGGCGCGATCGGCAGGCCGAGCGCCCTGGCCCGGTTGATCACGGTGATGGCGACGATGCTGTCGCCTCCGGCGCGGAAGAAGTCGGTGTCGGCGTCCACCGCCGCGTCGGACAGTGTCTCGGCGAAGATGCCGACGACCGCGCCGAGTACGGAGTCGCTCACCCCCTCACTCACCACCGCCGGGGTGTCCTCCCGTGCGGCGCGCTCGGTGAGGGCCTTTCGGTCCAGCTTGCCGTTGACCGTGAGCGGCAGGGCGTCGATCGCCAGCACCCGGCCCGGCACCATGTGGACGGGCAGCTTCGCGGACAGCAGGTTCGTGAGGTCGCCGGGCACCCGGCCGACGACGTGCGCGACGAGATGGCCGGCGTCGGCGGCCACGGTGACGGCCACGTCGACCACACCGTCCAGTTCCCTGACCGCGGACTCCACCTCGCCCAACTCGATCCGGAATCCCTTGAGTTGGACCTGATCGTCGGCGCGCCCGGCGAACTCCAGCTCGCCGTCGAGCGTACGGCGGGCGAGGTCGCCCGTGTGGTACATGCGGGAGCCGTCACCGGCGAACGGGTTCGCCACGAACCGGCCGGCGGTCAGCCCCGGCCTGCCCAGGTAGCCGAGCGACACCTGGTCGCCGGCGACGTAGATGGCGCCCACGCGGCCCGGAGGCACCGGGCGGAGCCGGTCGTCGAGCAGATAGGTGACCAGGCCGGGGATCGGGCCGCCGATCGGGCTGAGGTCGCCGCCGAGGCCGAAGTCCTCGTCCATGAGCACCCGGTGGGTGACATGGACGGTGGTCTCGGTGATGCCGTACATGTTGACCAGCTCGGGCGAGCCGGTGCCGTGCCGGTCGACCCAGCCGCGCAGCCGCCCGAGGTCCAGGGCCTCGCCGCCGAAGATGATCCGGCGCAGTGCGGTGACCGGTTCGGCGGCGAGCCGGTCGGCCTCGATGAACTGGTAGAAGGCCGACGGGGTCTGGTTGAGCACGGTCACTCCGCGCTCGCGGACCAGCCGGTGGAAGTCGAGGGGGGAGCGCGTCAGTGCGTACTCGGGCACCAGCAGTTCACCGCCGTGGGCCAGCGCGCCCCACAGCTCCCAGACCGCGAAGTCGAAGGAGAAGGAGTGGAACTGGACCCACACGTCGTCGGGGCCGAAGCCCATGTCGGGGCGGGTGTTCGCGAGCAGGGTCACCACACTGGAGTGCGGGACGACGACACCCTTGGGCCGGCCGGTCGATCCGGAGGTGTAGATCACGTAGGCGGGATCGTGCCAGGTGACCTCCGCCCCCGGCCCGCCTGTCTCCGGCGGCGGTTCCTCCCCCTGCACGAGCACGCGGGCCGGGACCCCTGCCCGCGCCAGCAGCCGGGTGAAGCGCTCACGCTGCTCACGGTCGACGAGGACGGCCTGCGGGGCGGCGTCGGCGAGGATGTACTCCAGCCGTTCGTCCGGGTACGCCAGGTCCAGTGGTACGTATGCTCCGCCGGCGCTGACGATCGCGACCAGGGCGACGACCTGTTCGAGGGAGCGGGGCACGGCGACGGCGACCCGCTTGCCCGGACCGACCTGGGCGGCGCGCAGAGCTGACGCCAACTCGTTCTTCGCCTGGGCGAGTTCGCCGTAGGTCAGGGAGCGGGTGCTGCCGTCGAGGCCGCACTGGGTGACGGCGGTGGCGGCCGGGTCGCGGTGCGCGGCGGCGTCGAACAGGGCGCCCAGCGTCACCGGCGTGACCGTTGCGGGACGCGCGGCGGGCACCAGTTCGCCGACCGGGGCGTCCGGCCGGGTGAGCACAGCGGTGAGGGTCCGGGTGAAGGTGCTCAGGAGCGCCTGGGCGCTGGTCTCCCGCAGGAGTTCGCCGTCGTAGATCAGGTTGAAGCGCGGGCGGCCGTCGAGTGCGCGCTCCACGACCAGGGTCAACGGGTAGTGCGGGGCGCCCTCGTTGACGATGTCGGTGATGACCAGTGTGTCGCCGGGGCGGCGCAGGGCGTCCACATCGGTCGCCACGTCGAAGACGACGAGGGTGTCGAAGAGGGTGCCGGTGCCGGTCCGGCGGCCGATCCTGGCCAGGGAGACGTGCTGGTGCGCCAGGACCGCGCTCTGGTGTTCGCGCACCGAGGCGAGCAGGTCCCCCGCCGTGGTGTCGGCGTCCCAACGGGCGCGCACGGGAATGGTGTTGATGAACAGGCCCACCATGTCCTCGATGCCGGGCACGTCCATGTCGCGCCCGGACACGGTGGAGCCGAACACGACGTCGGCGCCGTGCAGGATGCCGCCCAGGGTGACCGCCCAGGCGCTGTGCACGGCCACGCTCAGCGGCACTCCGGCCGACCGGGCCGCCGCGTCGATGTCGTCCGCCGGCTCCACGGCCGTGTCGGCGAACCGGTCGGAGGGGGTGTGTCCCTCGGCGACCAGTGAGGGGCCGGGCAGGCCGGCGAGCTGCTCGTGCCACGCCCGGTCGCTCTGGTCGTCGTCGCGTTCGGCGAGCCGTCGCACGTAGTCGGGGAAGCCGCCCAGCGGATACACGGTGCCCGGCGCGTGGTACTCGGTGAGGAGCGCGCGGAGCATCGGCGGCACCGACCAGCCGTCGGCGACGATGTGGTGCACGGTCTGCACGAGGACGGTACGCCCGGAGCCGGCGCGGATGAGGGTGTACCGCATCAACGGGCCGGTGGCCAGGTCGAATCCGGCGCGGCGGTCCCGCTCCGCGTGGTCGCGGATCTCGGCGTCGGTGATGCCGGGGCGCTCCAGTGTCGTGAAGGGCGCCTCGGCTCCGCTCTCCAGGACGGAGACCACGCGGCCGTCGGCGAGCGCCACGAACCGCGCGGCCAGGTTGGGGTACAGGGCGAGCAGCCGGGTGGCCGCCGTCGCGAGCCGGCTGGCATCCACCTCGCCGTCCAGGGTGAGCAGTTGTTGCTCGACGTAGGCGCCCGCGGAGTCGTCGTCGAAGACCGAGTGGAAGTACAGGCCCTCCTGCAGCGGGGTCAGCGGAAGGATGTCCCGCAGCGCCGGGCCGTCCAGGGCGTCGACGTCCGTCTGGGTGAGCGGCACCAGGGGGAAGTCGCTGGGCGAGTGGCCGCCCCCGTCGAGTGCGGCCAGTGCGGTCAGGGCCTCGCGGAAGTAGTCGCCGAGGGTGGTGATGTCCTCGTCGGTGAACAGGCCGTCGGGCCAGGAGATGGTGGTGACGAGTTCGTAGGCGCCGCTGGGGGCGGGTTCGGCGATGGCGTTGAACTCCAGGGCGCGCGGCAGGCGCATCCTCGGATCACGCTTCTCGCCCAACTGGCCGGTGGTGCCCGTGAGTTGCCAGTCGCCGGTGGCGCCGGCGTCGAAGCGGCCCAGGTAGTTGAAGAGGACCTGCGGTGCGGGGGCGTCGAACCGGGTGTCGCGCAGGTGGCGCAGGGCGCCGTAGGAGAGGCCGTTGCCGGGCACCCGGGCGAGGTCTTCCTTGACCGCCTTGAGGGCTGCCGCCAGGTAGTCGGGGGCGGTGAGGTCGGCCGCCGTGCCGGGGTCCACGGTCACCGGGAACAGGGTGGTGAACCAGCCCACGGTGCGCGAGAGGTCGGGCTCGAAGCCGGCGGCGTCCGCGACGAAGCGGCCTTCGCGCCCGTGGCCCTCAAGCTCGACGTGCGCGAACGTCTGGTCCTGTCCGAGGTCGCGGCGCCACCGGGCGAGGGTGACGGCGAGCGCGGTGAGCAGTACGTCGTTGGCGCCCGCGTGGAACTTCGCGGGTATCTCGCCCAGCAGCGCGGCCGTGGCGTCGGCGCCGACCGAGACGGTCCGCAGCCGCTCCCGTGCCACGGTGTCGGCAGCGGACAGCGGGCGCCTGCCCAGCGGCTCGTCGGCTCCCGGCAGGGGGCGCTGGAAGTAGGCGCGGTCCGTTTCGAACGGCGTGCGCTCCAGCAGCTGTGTCCAGCGCCGGAAGGAGGTGCCCACCGGGGGCAGCTCGACCGGCGTGCCCGAGGTGAGCTGGCGCCAGGCCGTGGCCAGGTCCTCCATCAGGACCCGCCAGGACACCCCGTCGATCACCACGTGGTGGGCGGCCAGGACGAGTTGGCGCGCCTCACGGCGCCACACGGCTCGCAGCATCGTGCCGCCCGCCGGGTCGAGACCGTCGGTGGCGAGCGCGACGCAGTCGTCGAGCGGCCCCTCGCTCTCCCGCCACGCCGGCACGGCATCGCCGGTCTCCGGGATGTCGAAGCTCCAGCGCTCGCCGCGCACCAGCCGGGCGCGGAGCATGTCGTGCCGTGCGAGCACGGCGCCGAGGATCGCGTCGAGGGCGTCGGCGGTCAGCTCGGCGGGCGTGTTCAGCACCACCGACTGCACGAACCCGTCGATCGCGTCGGTCGTCTCGCCGAGCCACTGCACGATGGGCGATCCCACGACGTGCCCGGTCGGTGCGTCGCCGTGGTCGACCCGTGAGTTGTCCTCACGGCTCGCCACCGCCGCCAGGGCTCCGACGACGCTGTGGGTGAAGATCTGCCGTGCCGTGACGTAGAGGCCGGCCTCGCGCAGCGCGCTCAGCAGGGAGATCGCCAGGATGCTGTCCGCGCCGAGCTGGAAGATGTCCTGGTCGACACCGACCTCGTCCAGTCGCAGCACGTGGGCGACGGCCGCGCACACCAGGCGTTCGTTCTCGGTGGCGGGCGGCACGATCGAGCCGGTGCCGGTGACGGGCTCCGGCAGGGCGTTGCGGTCGAGCTTGCCGTTCGCGGTGAGCGGGAACTCGGTCATCACCACGATGTGGGCGGGCACCGTGTACTCGACCATGTGCGCGGCGGCCCAGGCCCTGACCTCGTCCGCCCGCAGGTCCTCGCTTCCGGCGGCCGGGATGACGTACCCGATCAGGTAGGTGCCGCCGGCGGTGTTCTTCCGGGCGACGACGCAGGTGTGCCGGACCGCGGGGTGTTCGGCGAGGCCGACCTCGACGTCCTCGATCTCCAGCCGCATGCCGCGGATCTTGATCTGGTTGTCGGCGCGGCCGAGGAAGTCCAGCGTTCCGTCGGGGGCGAACCGTGCGAGGTCGCCGGTCCGGTAGAGGCGGGATCCGTCGCCGGCGAAGGGGTTCGCCACGAAGCGGGAGGCCGTCAGGCCGGGCGCGTTGACGTATCCGCGCCCCAGCAGGAACCCGCCCACGTACAGTTCGCCGCCGACCCCGACCGGGACGGGGCGCAGTTCGTCGTCCAGGACGTACAGCTGGGTGTTGGGGTTGGCCCTGCCGATCGAGGTCGACAGGCGTTCCGCCGCGCCCCGGTAGATGACGTGCGAGACGCCGATGGTCGTCTCGGCCGGGCCGTAGCCGTGGTACATGGGGATGTCGAGCTTGGTGCGGAACCGTTCGTACAGCTCGGGGGTCAGGACCTCGCCGCCGCACCACACGTGCCGCAGGCTGTCGAGGCTGCCGGAGTCGCCCGCGATCTCCAGGAGCACGTCCAGCATGGAGGACACGAGGTAGGTGAAGGTGACGCGCTGCTCGGCGATGACGCTCAGCACATGGTGCGGGTCGCGTTCGCCGCCGGGCCGCAGGACCACGAGCCGGGCGCCGGACACCAGCGGCAGGAAGATCTCGTTGATGGAGATGTCGAAGGACAGCGGCGCCTTGAACAGGGACGCGTCGTCGTGGCCGAAGTGCAGGATCTCGTCGACCTGCCACAGCAGGCGTTCGCTGATCGCCTCGTGGCGGATCATCGCGCCCTTGGGGCGGCCGGTCGAGCCGGACGTGAAGATGACGTAGGCCAGGGCGGCGCCGGGCACGGTGACGTCCGGAGCCTCGGTGGGGTGGCTGCCGTACCGCCAGTCGCCGAGGTCGACGGCCAGCGCCTCCGGTTCGTCCGGGTTCTGCTCGCCCGAGGCGTTGAGCTGTACGACGACGCGGGCGTCCTCGATGACGACGGCGCGGCGTGCGGCCGGCCACTGCGGGTCGAGCGGCACGAAGGCGCAGCCCGCCTGGAGCACGCCGAGCAGTGCGACGACCATGTCGGCGGAGCGGCCCAGCGAGATGCCGACGACCTGTTCGGCGGTGAGCCCGTGTTCGATCAGCTGGTGCGCCAACTGTGCGGAGTGTTCGGCTGCCTGACGGTAGGTCAGGGTGCGGTACTCGTCGACGACGGCGACCGCGTCGGGCCTGGTGCGCGCCTGTTCGCGGAACATCTCGACGATGGTCGGGCGGACCCGGTCGGCGTGGGTGTCGTTCCATGCGGCGAGCGCTTGGAGGCGGGCCGCCGGGCCGGCCGGGCCGATGGTGCCGAGGGGCCGGTCCGGGAAGTCGGCGAGGTCGTCGAGGGCGAGTTGGGCGTCGGCCGGGGCGACTCCTTCGGGCACGGCGACGCTCCGGCCGTCCGGGCCGGCCTCCCGGCTGCCGGGGCCGTCACCTCCGTTGTCGACCCAGCCGAGGATCTCGGTGAACAGGGTGCCGGGGGTGAGGTCGAGGCCCTCGGGGCTTTCGCCCGTCGCCCAGTACGACAGCCCGATGGCACACGCCTCGGCGATGGTCCGGTCGGAGTAGTCACCGGTTCGCCGGCGCACGTCGGCCAGCCGCCTGGCAGAAAGCAGTGCGAGACGAGCGCTCGGTTCCATCATCGAAGACTCAGCTTCCCTTCCACGGAAATGAGAGGTGGCACAGGCTGACTCGGCCGGTGTGCCTAACTGCCTTCTCGCCAGGCCCGCCACAGTCGGGCGTACCGGCCGCCCAGGGCCACCAGTTCCTCGTGGGTGCCCTGCTCCACGACGCGTCCCGCGTCGAGGACGGCGATCCGGTCGGCAGCCATCGCCTGGGTCAGCCGGTGGGCCACGAACAGCGTGGTACGGCCCGCGCACGCGGCCAGCACGGCCCGCTCCAGCTCGGCGGCGCCCTCGCTGCCGGCCTCCGCGGTCGACTCGTCGAGGACCACCACCGGCGCCCGTCCGAGCACCAGCCGGGCCAGTGCGATCTGGGCGACCTTGGTGACGTCCAGGCGCTCGCCGCCCTCACCGACGAGGGTGGTCAGCCCGTCGGGCAGCGCCTCGACCCACCCGTCGGCGCCGACGACGCGCAGCGCGTCCAGCAGTTCGGTGTCGGTCGCGTCCGGCGCGGCGAGGCGCAGGTCGTCCGCGAGGGGCCCGGAGAACACGTGTGTCTCCTGCGTCAGGATGCTGACCACGGCGCGCGCGCCGGCCTCGTCCAGGCCTGCGAGGTCGGTCGGCCCGATGCGCACCGACCCGGACTGCGGTGTCCCGATGCCGGCGATGAGCGCGGCCAGCGTCGTCTTGCCCGCGCCCGTCGCCCCGACCAGGGCGAGCGAACCGCCGGCCGGGATCGTCAGGTCGACGTCGCGCAGCACCGGTTCCTCCGTACCGGGGTAGCGGTACGTCAGTCCCCGTACGGTCACCGGGTACGAGGCGGCGCCGGCCGGTGCGACGGAGGCGTCGCCGACCAGGCGGTCCTGCGCGGACTCCCCCAGCACGCCGACCAGCCGGGTCAGGCTCGCGCCCGACTTCTGCGCCTCGTCGAAGGTGAACATGATGGCGCCGAGCGGGGTGAACAGGCGGTGGAACAGCAGTGGGGCCGCCGACACCTCGCCCAGGCTGGCGGCGTCGGCCTCCAGCAGGGCGTACCCCACCACGATGATGAGGACGAGCCCGATGAACTCGGCGCGGTTCTCCCGGCCGACGAACCGGCCGAAGAACCGGAACACCTCGATGCCGAGTTCACGCACCCGCCACGACTCACGGGTGACCTTCTCCCGGAAGGCGTCCTCGAGGCGGTACGCGCGGACCGTGTCGATCCCGTTGAGTCCGCTGATCAGGGCCTGCGCGCGGTCGGCCTGCGCCACGCGCTGCTTGCGGTAGAGGGGGGCGGACCGGGGGAGGTACCAGCGCAGGGCCAGCGCGTAGGCGGGCAGCGCGCCGGCGCCCGCCAGGCCGAGCCGCCAGTCCAGTCCGAACATGCCGAGTGTGGCGATGACGACCAGCACGCCGGCCGAGAACACCGTCGGGACGGCCGTGCGGATGCCCTTGGACAGCACCGCCACGTCGTCGCCGACCCGGGAGAGCACGTCTCCCCGGCCGACCTGCTCGATGCGGGCGCTCGGCATCCCGAGGACCGCCCGGACGGCGCCTTCCCGCAGCCGGGCGAGCAGATCCGCGCCCAGCCGGCCGATCAGGTAGGTCGACACCGCGGTGGCCGCCGCGCCGAGCAGCGCGGCGGCGACCATCAGGGTGCCGATCGTGACGAGTACCGACTGTGACCTGCCCTCGACGACCCCGTCGACGACCCTCCCGAGCAGGAGCACCGGCAGCACCTGGAGTGCCGCCCCGGCCACCGTGGTGAGCACGGTGGCCGTCGTCAGCCCCGGCGCCTCGCGGCAGTGCGCCCCGACCCACCGGGTGGCCTCACGTCCGGTCGCCGTTCGCAGGGTTGCCGGGGCGACGCGCGTCTCGGTGGTGCTCACACCTACTCTGCCGACTTGACGAGCTCGTCGATCGCGTACGGCATGGACAGCAGGGTGCCCTGGGAGATGGCGGCGCCGACCGCGGGGCCCTCGCTGTCCAGCAGGTAGGACACCTTGCCGTTCTTGACGGCGTCCAGGTTGGTGAACAGCTTGAACTTCTTCAGCGCGTCCGTGTCCGCCTTGTCGTTGATGACGAAGATGCGGTCGACGTCGACGAGGTCGATGCGCTCCGGGGAGAGCTTGGTGTAGAAGCTGCCTTCGGCGATCTTGTCGATCTCGGTCTGGTACTTGAAGCCGATGCCGGTCAGCAGGCGTCCACGCACGTCGGTGGAGGTGAAGGGTGCGACGGAGTTCTCGTACCAGGACAGTGCCACGACGGTCTCGTCGGCGAACTCGGGGTGCGCCTTCTTAGCCGCGTCGAGCTTGGCCTGGATGCCCTGCACCAGCTTCTCGCCCTCCTCGGCCTTGCCGAGCGCCTTGGCGATGTGCAGCGCGTTGTCCTGCCAGGGAGCGCTGAACAGCTCCTTCTCGGCCTTGGTACGGCCCACCGTCGGGGCGATCTTGGAGAGCTTGTCGTAGGCGGCCTGGTCGATCTCGGAGTACACCGCGATGATCAGGTCCGGGCGCAGGGCGGCGATCTTCTCGAAGTTGGGGCCGGAGTCGCCGTTCTTCATGATGACCTCGGGCTTGGCGTCTCCCCACTTGTCCTTCACCCAGGGCCACTGGGTGTTGATGTCGGGGCTCTGGCCGGCCGGGTTCGGGTACTGGTCGACCATGCCGACGGGCTTGATGCCGAAGGCCAGGACGCTCTGGTCGTCCGTGTAGCCGACGGTGACCACGCGCTTGGGGGCCTCGGTGACCTTCGTGGATCCGAACGCGTGCTCCACGGTGACCGGGAAGGCGCCGGCGGCGGCAGCGGTCGAGGTGGTGTCGCTCGCCGTGTCCTTGTCCGAGTCGGAACCGCAACCCGCGAGGAGGCCTACGCCGAGCGTCGCGGCGGACACCACGGCCGCGAGCCGCCGCCGGGGCTTCCTGAGGGTCGTTCGATGGAGGAACATCCGCAATCCCTTGCTCTCGCACTGCCCGCTGCGCCTTGTTCTAAGGGCAGGCAAACCCTACCGATAAAAGTGAGGTTAGCCTAGCCTAACTGTCAGATCTAACTGCCCTTCTGTGTCACCAAGTTGACGTGGGTACGGCCGATGGGCACGATCAGCGGCCGGTCCCCCACCGGGTCGTCGATCACCTGGGCACGCAGCCCGAACGCCTCCTGCAGCAGCTCGGCGGTGATCACGTCCCGCGGATGCCCCTGCGCCAGGATCGACCCCTCCCGCATCACGATGAGGTTGTCGCTGTACCGGGTGGCCAGGTTGAGGTCGTGCAGCACCATCACCACGGTGCACCCCGACTCGTGCAGGTCGTCCACCAGATCGAGCACGTCGACCGCGTGCGCCAGGTCCAGATAGGTCGTCGGCTCGTCCAGCAGCAGCAGATCGGTGCCCTGAGCCAGCGTCATCGAGATCCACACCCGCTGACGCTGCCCGCCGGACAGTGAGTCGACGGGACGGTCGGCCAGGTCGGACACCCCCGTCATGGCCAGCGCGCGCTCCACCACCGAGGCGTCGTCCGACGACCACTGCCGCAGCCAACTCTGGTGCGGATGACGGCCCCTGGCCACCAGGTCGGCCACCGTCAGCCCCTCCGGCGCGACCGGGGCCTGCGGCAGCAGGCCGAGCTTCTTCGCCACGTCCCTGGTCCGGAGCTTGGCGATGTCGTCGCCGTCGAGGACGACCGTCCCGCTGGTCGGCTTGAGCAGTCGGGACAGGGTCCGCAACAGGGTCGACTTCCCACAGCCGTTGGGGCCGATGATCGTGGTCATGACCCCTGGCGGAATCGCCACGTCGAGATCGTCGATGACGATCCGGCCGCCGTATCCGACCGTGACGCCGCTGGCTGCCAGCCGCGCGGTCCGCTCGACCACGGGCACGGCGTCGGTGATGTGCTGAGCGACCACAAGGCCCCCTCGTAGGTAGACCGCCCACCAGGCGCCGAGCGGTCTTAGGTATGCCTCACCTTTGTACCAGTAACAGGCCCACGGTCAGCGGAGGTTGGCCCTCACCAGCAGGTAGACCAGGAAGGGGCCACCGATCGCGGCGGTGACCACGCCCACCGGGAGGCTGACCGGCAGCGCCGTACGGGCGGTCAGGTCCGCGCCGGTCAGCAGCAGCGATCCCACCAGCCCGGAGGCCACCATCGGCGGCGTCGGACTCCTCGTCAGCCGCATCGCCACCTGCGGCGCCACCAGCGCCACGAACGGCACCGGTCCGGCCGCACTGACCGCCACACCGGCCAGCAGGACGGCGCACAGCAGCAGGACGGCGCGCACCCTGCCGTACCGCACGCCCAGGCCGGCCGCGACCTCGTCGCCGAAGTGCATCGGCTTGAACTGGAACGCGGCACCCGTCACGACGACGAGGAGGACGAGGGAGCACCAGAGCGCCACCCAGACCTCGTTCCACGAGCGGTTGTCCAGCGAGCCGACCAGCCAGGCCTGGGCGCGGGCGACGTCCCGGATGTCGGCGGACACCAGCAGCCAGGTGGTGATCGCCTCCATCACCGCGCTCACCGAGATGCCGATGAGGATGAGCCGGAAGCCGTCGATGCCGCGCCGCCAGGCCAGGAAGTACACCAGCATGCCTGTTGCGAGACCGCCCGCGAGGGCCGCCGCCGACACTCCGACGGAGTCGGTGATCGCGGCGGCAGTGCCGCCGGACACCGTCACCAGGAACACCGCGACGGCGCTGGCGCCCCCGGTGATCCCGAGAATGTCCGGACTGGCGAGGGGGTTGCGCGCGATGGACTGGGTGATCGCCCCGGACACGCCCAGCGCGATCCCCACCACGAGCCCGGCCAGGGCGCGCGGCATCCGCAGGTCCATGATCACGAACTGGTCGACCTGCTCGCCCCGGCCGAAGATCGTGGCGATGACGTTGGGCAGGCCGATGGGGAAGTCCCCCACGGAGATGGACAGGCAGAACACCAGGAAGGTGGCCGCCGCCAGCAGCAGCGTGACGCCCGCGACCCAGGGCCGCCAGACGAACGACACCTGGCCGAGCCGTACGCCCGGCGCCACCGTCTGCTTCACATCGGTCCCGTTCATGCGTTCTTGAACTTTCCGCGCCACACCAGTACCGCGAAGAACGGGGCGCCGAGGAGTGCGACGACGACCCCCGCGTCCAGCTCGCCCGGCCGCACCACGAGCCGCCCCACGATGTCGCAGACCAGCAGGACGATGGCGCCCAGCAGGCCCGCGCAGGGCACCAGCCAGCGGTAGTCGGGCCCGGTGAGGTACCGGGCGACGTGGGCCACCATCAGGCCGAGGAAGGCGATGGGGCCGGTCGCCGCCGTCGCCGCGCCCGCGAGCAGGGTGATGGCGACGATGCCGACGGTCCGGCTGAGCGCGACGTTCACGCCGAGTCCGCGCGCCACGTCGTCGCCCAGGTTGAGGAGGTTGATGGCGGGCAGGGTGGTCAGGGCCAGGATCAGGCCGAGGACGATGAACGCGGTCACCGGCCAGATGGCGTCGAAGCCGACGCCGGCCAGGGAGCCCGAGTTCCAGAACCGCAGCGCGTTCAGCGACTTCTGGTCCGACAGCGCGACCGCCACGGTCATCGCGGCGAGGAACACCGTGATGCCCTGTCCGGCCAGCGCGAGTGTCAACGGGTTGCCGGCGCCCCGGCCGAGGCTCGACAGCCCGAACACGACGACACCGGCGACGCCCGCCCCCAGGAAGGCGAACCAGACGTACTGGAAGGGGTCGGTGAGTCCGAACACGGCGATCACCGACACGACGGCGAACGACGCGCCGGCGTTCACCCCC
Organism: Streptomyces bobili; assembly: GCF_002154575.1. Lineage (GTDB taxonomy): Bacteria > Actinomycetota > Actinomycetes > Streptomycetales > Streptomycetaceae > Streptomyces > Streptomyces bobili. The sequence goes on along the minus strand of NZ_MUBA01000314.1, from coordinate 427 downwards.
AACAGGCCCGTGTCGGCGATGGGGTTGCGCGTGTAGCCCTGGATGAGCGCACCGCCGACGCCCAGGGCGATGCCCGCCACGACGGCGAGCACCGTCCGGGGCACGCGCACGGTCTGCACGATGAGCCTGATCTCGGTGAGCCGCTGGTCGGTGTCCGGTGCGGCGAACAGCCCGTGCCACACCTCGGCCGGGCTCAACGCGCGCGCGCCGACGGCCAGTGACAGGGTCGCCACGGCCGCGAGGATCACCACCAGCACGCCCAAACCCACAACCCGCCGCCGACGGGCCTCTGTTGTGCCCCGGGAAGCGGGGCGCTCGACTGCGGTCGTGGCCATGACGACGTACGTTATCCCTTTGGTTTCGCGGGTTGCACGGTGGTGCCGCCCCTGCCCGGTGCGGCTCACCCGGCGGGGGTCGGGGGTCGGGG
>NZ_MUBA01000313.1 GCF_002154575.1 Streptomyces bobili | reverse complement strand
GGGCGAGCGCGGAACGGAAGAACGAGGCCACACCCGCGTACGGCGTGTCGCGGGGCATCCGCGGCCCGTACACGTTGTGGTAACGCAGCGAAACCGCCGAACCGCCGGTGGAGCGCGCCCACGCGGCGGACAGGTGCTCCTGCGCGAGTTTCGTCGTCGCGTACACGTTGCGCGGGTCGAGGGGGGCGTCCTCGCCGACCAGTCCGGGGGCAAGGTCGTGCCCGCAGGCCGGACAGAGCGGCTCGAACCGGCCCGCGTCCAGATCGGCCACGGCCCGCGGCCCCGGCCGCACCACCCCGTGCCGCGCGCACGCGTAACGCCCCTCGCCGTACACGACCATCGACCCGGCCAGCACGAGACGCCGTACGCCCGCTCCGGCCATGGCGGCGAGCAGCACGGCCGTGCCCAGGTCGTTGCGGGAGACGTACTCCGCCGCGTCGGCGACCCCGTTGCCGAGCCCGACCATCGCCGCCTGATGACAGACGGCGTCGACACCCGCGAGGGCGTCGGCCACGGCCGCCGGATCGCGGACGTCGGCGGCCGGATCCTCCCTCACGTCGAACACGAGCGGTTCGTGCCCGTGCGCCCGCAGGACGTCGACCACATGGGACCCGATGAACCCGGCACCGCCGGTGACCAGTACACGCATACGCCTACGCTAGGACCGCCAACCCACCGCGCGCCGTGACCCGCCCGGCACGTCATCACTCCGTAAGACGGGCCGCGAGGATCGCGGAGGCCCTCGCCCGTCGCAACGGGGCCGGCCGAATCCAGAGTGGTGGCCTCGGGAAGATCCATTCATCGAACGGAGGTGTCATGTCCCCGCGGATGACACTGAGGGCGATCACGCTCGACTGCCCCGACCCACTCGCCCTCGCGGCCTTCTACGAGCAGGCCACCGGCCTCGAACCGCACCCGGAGTCCGACGCCGAGTTCGCCGGACTGACCGATGAGAACGGGCTTTTCATCGGCTTCCAGCGGGTCGACGACTACCAGGCTCCGGGCTGGCCCGACCAGACGGTTCCTCAGCAGTTCCACCTCGACTTCGCGGTCGAGGACTTGGACCGAGCCGAGGCCCGGCTGCTCGAACTGGGCGCAGGCAAGCCGGACCATCAGCCGGGCGGTGCCCGGTGGCGGGTCCTCACGGACCTGGCCGGTCACCCGTTCTGCCTGGTCAGGGGCTGACCCGTAGGACCTGCGGCGGTGGTGACGGCCGCGCCGGGTCACGAGGTCACCGGCAGCGGGCGGCGCAGCAGATACGCTGCCGCGCCCGAGACGAGCACCGCCATGCAGGCGATGAAGACCAGGCCGGCGCCCTCCAGGCCGAGCGGTTCGGAGAGTACGCCCACGCCGATCACCGGGACGGAAATGCCCGCGTAGGCCACCACGAACAGCGTCGAGATGACCGCCGCCCGCTGCTCGGCGGGGGAGGCCCCGGCCACCGCGGACAGCGCGCCGCGGAACGCCAGCCCCTGCCCGGTCCCGCCGACGATCGCGCTCAGCACCACGAGCGTCAGCAGCTCCCACCGCAACGCGCCCGCGAGGAGCGCCAGTCCGGCCAGCAGCGCGGCGCAGCCCAGCGGCAGCGAGCGCCGGACCCCGACCCGTCCGACGGCCAGTTGCCCGGCGGTCGAGGAGAAGAAGGCCAGGGCGACGACCAGCCCGCTCACGGCATGGTTGTCCACGTCCAGGGACTGGGCGAGGAACGCGGGGCTGACCGAGGTGAACACCCCGAACAGCGCGAACCCGACGAAGGAGGCGATGGCCGCCGGCCCGAAGACGGCCCGTACCTCGGCGGGCAGGGCGGGGCGCTGCGGCCGTACGGTACTCAGTGGCCGCAGTTCCCGGACGGTCTCCGGAAGCCACAGCAGGACGGCGGCCGAGCCCGCCACCAGGGCGAGGTGCACGGCGAACGGCAGGTACAGCGGCCAGGGAGCGTACTGCGCGAGGAGGCCGGCGAGGAGGGGACCGCAGCCCAGGCCGCCCATGTTGGCGGCCGTCGCCACGAACGTGGCCCGGGGACCGCCGCCGCGCGGCGCGAGATCCATGACGTACGCCGTGGCGGCTCCGGTGAACAGCCCGGCGGACAGCCCCGACAGCAGCCGGCCCGCGTACAGCCAGGCGAGCGAGTCGGCGCCGAGGAAGCAGACGGCGCTCGCCGCCGCGCAGCCCAGGCCCGTCAGCAGCACGATCCGTCTGCCCACGGTGTCGGAGGCGTTGCCCGCCAGCAGCAGGACGCCGATCACCGCGAAGGCGTACACGGCGTACACGACGGTGACCGTCAGCTCGGAGAAGCCGAACTTCTGTTGGTAAAGGCCGTAGAGGGGAGTCGGGAGGGTCGTGCCGGCCATGCACACGGCGAACACGGCTCCGGCGAGCAGACACGTCAGCCATTTCCGGCGATCACCGTCCATGCGGCCGACGGTAACGCGGTAACGCGTTTCCGCCCGGTACGACGTGCCCGTGTGCAGCAGGGCTTCGTCCCTGGCGACCCGCAGGGTGTGTAGGAGTCCCGTGGCCAAGGCGGCTGCGAGGTGCGCGCGGACACCGCCCACGGCGCCTGATCTCAGCGGTCCACCGGTCCGTCGTCCGGCCTGATCAGGGCGGCGACGGGGAGGTGATCGCTGCCGGTGGCCGGCAGGGTGCGGATGTGACTCACCCGCGCCGAGCGGGCCATCACCTGGTCGATCCGGGCCAGCGGGAAGGAGGCGGGGAAACTGAAGGCGAAACCCCTTTCCGCCGCTTTCATCCGTGAGGTCAGAGGCGCCAACCCACGGTCGTCCACCGTGCCGTTGAGGTCTCCCAGCAGGATCACCGTCCTCAGTCCCTCCGCCTCGACGGCCCGCCCCAGGAGCCCGGCGCTCTCGTCGCGCCAGGAGGAGGCCAGGCCGCTCGCCCGCACGCGGACCGAGGGCAGGTGCGCGACGTACACCGCGATCTCGCCGTACGGTGTGCGGGCCACCGCTCGCAGCGCACGGCTCCAGTCCTCCGTGATCCCGCGGGGTTTGATGTCCAGCGGCCCCGCTTCGGTGAGCGGATGCTTCGACCAGAGTCCGACCGTGCCCTGAACGGTCCGGTGGGGGTAACGCGCGGCGAGCGTGCGCTCGTAGACCGGCAGTGCCGAGGGCACGAGTTCCTCGAGGGCGATGAGGTCGGGCTCGGCATCGGCCAGGGCGCGGGCCGTACCCTCGGGGTCGCCGTTCTCGTCACTCACGTTGTGCTGCACCACGACCACGTCCCGCGCGCCCGGCTCCGGCCGGGGCAGCAGCAGTCCGGCGTGCAGATGCGTCCACAGAGCCGCCGGCAGGAGGAGGGCGGTCAGCGCCATGGCCGACCGGCGCAGCAGCGCCAGGCCGAGCAGCGCCACGACCACCAGCCCGAGCCACGGCAGGAACGACTCCAGCAGACCGCCCGGCCCGTCCGCGACGCGGTGCACGGTCCGGTGGAACGCCAGCAGCGCGGCCGTGACGACCGCGGAGGCGGCGAGCACCCACCCGTGCGGCATGGCAACTCCCTGGCGCCGGAGACCGGTCGGTCCCGAACTGTCGATCATCGTACTGACGGACATCGTACGGGCGGGCCCCATGTCGCCGTCGTGGTCCAGACCAAACTCTTGACATGGGCATTGCTTACTTCTTAAATCACACAGTGAAGTAAGTGGCCCGCACCACCCACACCACCCCCACCCCCCATGCGCTCCGACCGGCCGAACGCCGTACGCACGCCGGTCTTCGTGTCATGCCCGATGAAGGGAGAGTCATGGACTCCCCGCGCTTCCCCCGGCGCCTGCTCTGGTCGCTCGCGCCGCTCCTCGCCTTCGCGTCACTGTCCACCGGCCTCGCGCAGGGCGCGTCCGTCTCCGGGCGGGCCGCCGCCGTACCCGCCGTCGCCGAAGCACAGGCCGCCGCCGTCACCTTCTCCGACGAGTTCGACGGGCCCGCGGGCGCCGGCGTGGACGCCGCGAAATGGCAGACCGAGACCGGCGACAACGTCAACAACCACGAGCGGCAGTACTACACCGCCGGGAACCGCAACGCCGCCCTGGACGGCCAGGGTCACCTCGTGATCACCGCCCGTCGCGAGAACCCGGGCAACTACCAGTGCTGGTACGGGCGGTGCGAGTACACCTCCGCCCGACTGAACACGGCGGGCAGGTTCACCACGACGTACGGCCGTGTCGAGGCCCGGATGAAGGTCCCGCGCGGGCAGGGCATGTGGCCCGCGTTCTGGATGCTCGGCAACGACATCGGCCAGGTCGGCTGGCCCAACTCGGGCGAGATCGACGTCATGGAGAACGTGGGCTTCGAACCGTCCACCGTGCACGGCACCCTGCACGGGCCCGGCTACTCCGGCTCCGGGGGCATCGGCGCCGGATACACGCTTCCCGGTGGACAGGCCTTCGCCGACGCCTTCCACACCTTCGCCGTCGACTGGAGCCCGAACGCGATCACCTGGTCCGTGGACGGCACGGTCTACCAGCGCCGTACCCCCGCCGACCTCGGTGGCCGGCAATGGGTCTTCGACAAGCCCTTCTTCCTCATCCTCAACCTCGCGGTCGGCGGTTACTGGCCCGGCGACCCCGACGGCAGCACCGCCTTCCCCCAGCAGCTCCTGGTCGACTACGTCCGCGTCAGCACCGACACCGCCCAGCCCGGCGGCAGCGGCCCGATCACCGGCATCGGCGGCAAGTGCGTCGACGTCGCCGGCGCCGACAGCGCCAACGGCACGGCCGTACAGCTCTACGACTGCAACGGCACCGCCGCCCAGCGGTGGACCGTCGGCGGCGACGGTACGATCCGCGCGCTCGGCAAGTGCCTGGACGTGGCCTCCGGCGGCACGGCCGACGGCACCCTCGTCCAGCTCTGGGACTGCAACGGCACCCCCGCCCAGCAGTGGGCCGTCCCCGCCGCGCGGGACATCGTCAACCCGCAGGCGAACAAGTGCCTGGACGCGTCCGGCGGCAGCTCCGCCAACGGAACCCGGCTGCACATCTGGACCTGCACCGGAGCCGCCAACCAGAAGTGGACGGTGACCCGTTGACGAGATGATGTGATCCGCGGTCTTCGGAAGGGAGCGGCCGACCCCGTCACCACGGGGTCGGCCGCGGCGTCAGCCGACGCTTCGCCGGGCCGTCCCCGGCGTCCCGTTCGGTGTGCCGGTGATCGTGAACTGCGAGCCCGGTTCGACGAGTACGTCGCCCTCGGCCGAGCCGCTGATCGTGACGTCGGTCAGGGTGGCGCTGCCACGGGCGCCGCTCATCGCGAGGATGCCGGAACCGTTGGCCGACCGGTCGATGCGGACGTCCGTGATCCTCACGCCCGGCATCGCCCCGCCGCCCGTCTTGAACTGGATGCCGTCGTAGGTCGAGTCGTGGATCTCGGTGTCCCGGATGGTGACGCCGGGAATGTCCTGGCCCTGCGCGAAGAGGGTGATCGCGCCGAACTCCTGCGCCTCGCTCCAGAAGGCGCCACCTGTGCGGTACAGGGCGTTGCCCGCGATCAGGGTCTGCCCGGAGAACGGCAGCGGATCGTGGTCGGTGGCCAGCATGATGCCGGGGTAGTTCATGGTGTCGGACACGACGTTGTTCTCGATCGTGTTCCCGTAACCGCCGTACACCGCGATTCCGTTGGCCCGCCAGGGCAGCTGGACGGTGTTGTTGCGGAAGTGGTTGTCGTGGCCGACGTCCACCGCGGTGTCCTTGACGTACTTGCTGGCCCAGACCGCGAGCGCGTCGTCGCCGGTGTTGCGGAAGGACGAGTCGTAGACGGTGGAGTTACGGGTGCCGTTGGCGAAGTTGACCCCGTCGGCGTAGGTGTTGCGGATGCGGACGCCGGTGAACTCCAGTCCGTCGCCGGGGCCCCACAGCTCGGGGAGGTTGGAGTAGTCCCGGCCCGCCCACACGCCGACGTTGGCGTGCTCGATCCACACGTTGGTGATCTTCGTTCCCTTGCCGAAGCGGCCGTTGAGGCCGACGCCGCCCTCGTGGTTGCCGTCGCCGCCCCGGATGGTGCCCGAGCCGAAGATGGCGATGTCGGAGATCTGCGTGTTGTGGTCGATGTCGAAGCCGAAGTTGCCCTCGTGCGGGTGGTTGATGCCGCCCGCCTCGTGCGGCGGGGTCAGCGTGTACAGCTGGGAGTGCCACATGCCGGCGCCGCGGATCGTGACGTCCCGGATGCCCACCTGGTTGAACTGGCCGCGGTCGAGCGGGTCGTCGGTGAGGATCTTCTGTTCCTGGCGCCACTGCCCGGCCGGGATCCACACGCAGGCGATCTGCCCGTTCTGGTCGGCGGTGACCGCCCGTTGCAGGGCGTCGGTGTCGTCGAGGCCGTCGCTCGGGACCGCGCCGTACTCGGTGATCGAGGTACAGGCGGCCGGCTTGGCCGCCGGGGGTGCCACCTGCTCCAGGTCGACGAGGTCGATGATCTGGAACGCGGCCGAGTCGCCCGCGTCCCGCTGGAGGCGGAACGTGGTGCCCACCGGGTAGGTCTGTGGGAGCAGCGCGTGGGACTCGTCGAACAGACGCCGGGCGTCGCCGCCGGGCCGGTTGGTCAGCCCCTCCGGGTCGTCGGTGCCGCCGTACAGCCAGCTGTGTTTCGAGGACAGGGTCAGCTTCCGCACGAAGGTGCCGTCGGCGTAGAGGCTGATCGTGGCGTCCGCGCCGCCGCCGGTCGCGGAGTCCGGGACTGAGTTGCGCACCACGATGGAGTTGGCCGGGTTGCTGGAGGTGAACTCCACGTACTGGCCGGTGGAGTTGAGGCGGACCGACTGCCGGCCCGAGGACTCGGTGGCGAAGTTGGTGTGTCCGAAGGTCCGTTTGGCGTCGGCCGTCAGCAGTGTGCCCGAGTAGCGGCCGTCCTCCGCCTCGTACTCGGTGTACGGGACGGCGGCTCCGCGCCCGACGACCAGGGACTTCGCGTGCACGTTGTTGTTCTCGTCGGTCTCGGTGACCAGTCCCGTGGCGTCGGCTGTCGCGGTGACGGTGGCTCCGCCGGCGGTCGCCGTCCAGGTGCCGCTGATCGGCACGTTCACCGTGGCGTCCGGAGCCACCTGGCCGGTGGCGCCGTTCAGGATGGTCGAACCGGCCTGGACGCGGGTCACCGAACCGGCGGGCGCCGCGGTGGTCCCGCGGTTGTGCACGGCCACGGTGAAGGAGACGGGTGTGCCGACGGCCGGGGCGGCCGGGCTGGTGGTGATGGAGCGCACCTCCAGGTCCGGTCCGGGGGACCGGGCCACCATCAGCCGGTTCGCGGCGGCGCGGCTGTTGTTGGAGTCGTCCAGCTCGGCGACCGTGCCACGTGGGTCGACGACGGCCGACACGGCGTAACTGCCCGCCGTACGCGTGCCGGTGGCCACGTCGACGACGGCGGTGGCGCCCGGGTCGAGTGCCGGGACGGCGCCGCTGCCCGCGACCGTGCCCTCGACACTCGCCTCCACGGTGGTGGCGGCGGAGCGCGCGGTGCCGGCGTTGCGGACGGTGGCCCGCACGGTGACCGGGTCGCGTTCGGTGGGCGCGGCGGGCGTCCAGTCCAGGGTCGTGACCGTCAGGTCGGGCGCGGGTGCCGCGGTGCCGACGACCTGGAACTCGGCGACCTGGCCGCCGGGCGCCCCGGTGTTGGAGGAGAACCGCAGGCGTACGTCGGCCCAGCGACCGCTGATCGGAACGGTCACCGTGTTGCCGCTCGCCGGGCTGAAGGCGTAGGTCTTCGCCGCTACAAGGGAGGTGAAACCGGTTGCCGACTGTGGCCGGCCGAGGACCTGGATGCCCTGGGTACGGGCGGCCCACACCGGGTCGGGGTTGAGCTTGACGACCACGGCGCTCAGATCGGCGTCGGCGCCGAGTTTCACGGTGAGGTCAGCGGGGTGGCCGGCCGCCTCCCAGTAGGTGGCGGTGGAGTCGTCGGTGGCATGGGCGGCCACGTAGCTCTGCACGGACGAGGTGGCCTCGACGGGCTTGTTCCGGGCCAGGTTGGTGCCGGCCGGCGGCGGTTCGGTGCCGTCGTCCTCGCCGTACACCTCCAGTTCGGAGAGCTGGGCGGCGTTCCAGCCGGTGTTGCCGGACACGTTGACGCGGACGTACCGGACATCGGCGGGGGAGGCCGGCGCGACGGAGACGGTGTTGGCCTGCGCCGGGTCGAACACCCGCACCGCCGAGGCGGCGAGGGCGCTGAACTGTGATCCGTCGGTGCTGCCCTGGACGGACAGGGTCTGGTTGCGGCTCTCCCAGCCCGTGGGGAGTTTCAGCACGATCCGGTTCACGTCGTGAACCTCCCCGAGGTCGACCTGAACCCACTGCGGGAAGGCGCCCGCGGGCCCTTCCCAGTAGGAGGCCTGGGCGCCGTCGGTGGTGCGGGACGCCGGGTACTCGGCGTGGGAGCCGCCGGCGGTGGCCGGGCGGCCCAGGGCCAGGTTGACATCAGCGGCGGCCGCCGCGGCCGGGGCTGCCTGGGCGGGGGAGGCGGAAGTGAGCGGCAGCAGTCCCGTCGTGACGAGTCCGGCGATGACCACGCCGGTCAGGGGCCGACGGCCTGGTGGTCTCCATCTCATGAGGTCCTCTGTTCGATCGGTGGCACGGCGGAGGGCGCGGCGGACCGGCGGGGGAGGTACGGGGAGGAGAGGAGCGGGACGACCCCCAGGGAGGCAGACCCGCGAGAGCGAACGCCGCCGTGCACATGATTTTGAGTGGGACGGTCGATTCTTTGCGGAAACTACGCACAGGTTTCTAGTGAGTCCCAGGTTTGTCAACGGTCCCGGTAGCGCCTTCAGTCGCCGCGCAAACTGCTTGCGTTCCTTGCCCGCAGACTTGCTTTTCCCGACAGTCACCGTGAAAGCGGCTGGCCAAGGCGCTGAGCGGGCGGTAAGGGGAAGGACGGGCAGGGAAGGGGTTTCCGGGAGGAGCGCCACGGTCGGAGCGGTGGCACGCGCTACGGCCCGCGCCCGCACCACATCGCGATGGACGTCCGAGCGCCCGAGATTCACGCAAGTCGCTTGCGGCGCTTGCGCTAGCCTTTCGTTCATGACGCGACGACTTGCTCAGGTAGCCAAGAAGGTTGGAGTCAGCGAGGCCACGGTCAGCCGGGTGCTCAACGGCAAGCCCGGAGTCTCGGACGCCACCCGGCAGTCCGTGCTGACCGCGCTGGACGTGCTCGGCTACGAGCGCCCCACCCAGCTGCGCGGCGAACGCGCCCGCCTCGTGGGCCTGGTCCTGCCCGAGCTGCAGAACCCGATCTTCCCGCTGTTCGCCGAGGTCATCGGCGCCGCGCTGGCCCAGCAGGGACTGACCCCGGTGCTGTGCACCCAGACCAAGGGCGGTGTCTCCGAGGCCGACTACGTCGAGCTGCTCCTGCAGCAGCACGTCTCCGGAGTGGTGTTCGCCGGCGGACTGTTCGCCCAGGCCGACGCCCCGCACGACCACTACCACCAGCTCGCCGAACGGAAGATCCCGGTGGTGCTGATCAACGCCGCCATTGCGGAACTGGACTTCCCCTGTGTCTCCTGCGACGACGCCGTCGCCGTCGAGCAGGCCTGGCGCCACCTGTCCCTGCTGGGCCACGAGCGTATCGGCCTGGTTCTCGGCCCCGGCGACCACATTCCCTCGCGGCGCAAACTCGCCGCCGCCCGCGCCGCCGCCGAGGCGTCCGGCGCCACCCTGCCCGACGACCGCGTGGAACGTTCGATGTTCTCCCTGGAGGGCGGCCAGGCGGCCACCACGCGCCTGCTGGAACGCGGTGTCACCGGCATCATCTGCGCCAGCGACCCGCTCGCCCTCGGCGCCATCCGGGCCGCCCGGCGGCGCGGCCTCGCCGTGCCCGGACAGGTGTCGGTCGTCGGCTTCGACGACTCGGCCTTCATGAACTGCGTCGAGCCACCGCTGACGACCGTGCGCCAGCCCATCGAAGCCATGGGCCGGGCCGCCGTGGACCTGCTCTGCGCCCAGATCCAGGGCGGGGAAGTGCCGCCCGGGGAGCTGTTGTTCGAGCCGGAGCTGGTGGTCCGAGGCTCCACCGCGCAGGCCCCGCGGGACTGACCGAAGGCGCACGGCCACGGCATGGAGCGGCACGGCAGCGTGCCAACTGTGCGCGTTCCGCCCTCACTTGCGCGGCGGTGCCGGTCACCGAGCCGACTCTCGACACCTCTCTGTCAAACAATTACGAAATCCGCGCGAGATATTGCGACCGCTTGTCGGCGGTGGTTGAGTGTGCGGCGCCCCCATCGCCTCGGCGAGGGGCGCCTTCCACGTTCCTGCCCAAGGGGGACCACCCATGAGAAAAGCTCGGCTCCGCCGCACCCGTCGCGCCGGCGCGGTCACCCTCGCCTCCGCCCTCACCCTGACGGCGCTCGCCGCCTGCGGCACGAGCAGCAGCAAAGACGACGACAACGGTTCCGGGAACAGCGCGAACGCGGATCCCGCAGCGCCGCTGGACCCCAAGACCAAAGTGACCATCACCATCGACTGCATGCCCCCGGCGGCGAAGGCGGCCGAGCTGAAGGAGTGGAACGAGGACGTCGAGGAGTTCAACAAGACCTACCCCAACGTCACCGTCCAGGGCCGGTCCACCCCCGGCCAGTGCCTGGAGCCGCCCCGCTTCACCGCGATGCTCAAGGCCAAGTCCCAGCCCGACGTGTTCTACACCTACTTCACCGACCTCGCGCAGGTCCTCGACAACGACGGCGCCCAGGACATCAGCGCCTACGTCAACGACCGGACCGTCCCGCTGCTCAAGGACATCGACCCGGACGTCCTCGGCTCCCTCAAACAGGACGGCAAGCTCTACGGCCTGCCCACCAGCAACTACCGGATGGGCCTGCTGATCAACCGCAAGCTCTTCACGCAGGCCGGCCTCGACCCGGACACCCCACCGGCCACCTGGGACGACGTCCGCGCCGCCGCCGACAAGATCGCGGCCCTCGGCGGCGGCGTCGCCGGGTTCGGCGAATACAGCGCCGCCAACACCGGCGGCTGGCACTTCACCGCACAGATGTACAGCCTCGGCGGTGACGTCGTGGACACCTCAGGCAAGAAGGCCGCCTTCAACGACGCCATCGGCGAGCAGGTCGCCCGGAACCTGCACGCCATGCGCTGGGAGGACGACTCCATGGGCAGGACACAGCTGCTCAAGTGGGGCGACCTCCAGAAGCAGATCGCCACCGACAAGCTCGGCATGTTCCTCGCGGCGCCGGACGACGTGACCTACATGGTCCAGCAACTCGGCGCCGAGTACGAGAACTTCGGTATGGGCCCCATCCCCGGAGGCAAGAACACCCTCGCCGGCGGCAACAACTACATGATCAAGAAGGGTATTTCGCCCGACAAGGTCAAGGCCGCCGTCGCCTGGCTCAACTTCAAGTTCACCACCGTCGGCAAGGGCCACTACGACTGGCGGCGCGCCAAGGCCGACGGCCTGCCCGTCGGACTTCCGCAGCCCAACCTGTGGCTGAACGACAGCAAGGCCGAGGACGACGCGGCCCGCAAGCGGTACGCGACCATGCCGGTGGAGAACTTCAAGGCGTTCATGGACAACCCGGTACCGGGCAAGGCCGAACCGCCGAAGGCCCAGGAGATCTACAAGGTCCTCGACAACGTGATGTCCGGCCTCCTCACCAACAAGGACGCCGACATCGACAAGCTCCTGTCGACGGCGGAGTCCCAGGTCAACCAGGTTCTCGCCACGCAGTGACCCCGCGGGGCCGGGCGGCGTCGCACCGCCCGGCCCCGGGAGCGCGCCCCGCGCCCGCCCCCGCACGAAGGGGCGGACCCGACCGCCCACGTCACGTGCCAGGACCGTCGCGTCCGGCGGCACCGCAGCATGTCAAGGAGCGCCCCATGCCGGCCCCCACCCTCGTGCAGGACCCGACGGCCAAGGACCGCCGACCCCGCCTTCCCCGGCGGACCCGCGCCGGCGCCGTACGGCATCCGGACGCGGGCCTCGCCCGGGCCGTACGCCGCAATCTCACCGCCCACGGCTTCCTCATCGGCGCGGTGCTCTGCTTCGCCTTCTTCTCCTGGTACCCGATCGTCCGCGAGTTCCTGCTCGCCTTCCAGAAGACCGACAACGGACACGTCAGCTGGGTCGGATGGGACAACTTCGTCACCGTCTGGAACGACCCCGCCTTCGGACAGGCCTGGCGCAACACCCTGTGGTTCACCGTCCTCGCGCTGGTCCTGGGCTTCGCCGTGCCCTTCCTCACCGCCCTCGTCATCAACGAGTTCCGGCACGGGCAGGGCTACCTGCGGCTGCTGGTCTACCTGCCCGTGATGCTCCCGCCCACCGCGTCCGTCCTGCTGTTCAAGTACCTGTACGACCCCGGGTACGGCATGTTCAACGAGGTCCTCGCCGTCTTCGGCCTCCCCGCCCAGCAGTGGCTCCAGGACCCCGACACGGCGATGCTCTCCGTGGTCGTCGCCTCCACCTGGATGAACATGGGCGGCGCGACCCTCATCTACCTGGCCGCGCTCCAGGGCGTCCCCGGTGAGCTGTACGAGGCCGCCGAGCTCGACGGGGCCGGGCTGCTGCGCAAGGTGTGGCACGTGACGATCCCGCAGACCAGGCTCGTCCTGCTGCTGATGCTCCTCATGCAGGTCATCGCCACCATGCAGGTCTTCATCGAGCCCTTCCTGCTCACCGGCGGCGCCGGACCGGAGGGCTCCACCACCACGGTCGTCTATCTGATCTACCAGTACGCCTTCAACTTCAACAACTACGGCGCCGCGGCGGCGCTCGGCCTGCTCCTGCTCGTCCTGCTGGCCGGCTTCTCAGCCGTGTACACCAGGCTCAGCCGCAGCGCCGACGACTAGGACCGGGGGAGACACACATGTCCACACGCACACTGATCTCGCCCGCTCAACTGGCCCGCCCGCGCGGCAGACTTCTCTACTGGCTCGCCTTCGCCGTCGTCGTCGCCCTCTTCACGCTCGCCTTCCTGGGCCCCCTGTACTGGATGGTGTCCGGCGGCCTCAAAACCACCCAGGAAGCCGTCCAGACCCCTCCGACCTGGGTGCCCGGGTCCGTCCACCCGGAGAACTACCGGCGGGCCTGGGAGGTGATGGACCTCGCCCGGCTGCTCCTCAACACCCTGTACTACGCCTTCGGCGCGCTCGCCTTCCAGCTCGTCCTGGACGTCGCCGCCGCCTACTCGCTGTCCAGACTGCGGCCCGTCCTCGGCAAGGCCGTCCTCGGGATGATGCTCGTCACCCTGATGATCCCGGCGACGGTCCTCGTCGTACCCCAGTACCTGACCGTGCTGGACATGCCGATCATCCAGCGCAACCTGCTCAACTCGCCCTGGGTGATCTGGCTGCCCTCGGTCACCAACGCCTTCGCCATCTTCCTGCTGAAGCGCTTCTTCGACTCCATCCCCAGGGAACTCCTGGACGCGGCCTCCATGGACGGCGCAGGCCCGCTGCGCGTCCTGTGGTCCGTCGTCCTGCCGATCTCGCGGCCCATCCTCGGCGTGGTGTCCATCTTCGCCGTCGTCGGGGTCTGGAAGGACTTCCTCTGGCCGATGCTGGTCCTGCCCGACCCCACGGGCCAGACCCTCGCCGTCGGCATCTACTCGCTCGCCACCAGCGTGCCGGAGAACGTGCTGATCGCCTCCCTCACCATCGCGTCCCTGCCGACCCTGGTGCTGTTCCTCGTCTTCCAGCGCAACATCATGAGCGGGCTGACCGCGGGCGGCCTCAAGGGCTGAAGCGCCCCTCACCCGGCGGCGGCACGGGCGCCGCGCCGGGCCCTCGGGATGCCGCCCATGCCGCCCTCGCCCCTCTTCGAATCCTCCGCCGCCGCCTCGTCCTCGACGCCCCGCTGTCCGGGGCGACGGCGGAGAACCACCCCTGCCCCGAAAGGACCCTCACGTGGCAGCCCCTCATCGTGACCCGACCCCCGGTTCCCCGGACGACTGGTGGCGCGACGCCGCCATCTACCAGGTCTACCCCCGCAGTTTCGCCGACGGCGACGGCGACGGCACCGGAGACCTCGCGGGCGTACGGGCGAAGCTGCCCTACCTCGCCGAACTCGGCGTCGACGCCGTCTGGTTCACCCCCTGGTATCTCTCGCCGCTCGCCGACGGCGGCTACGACGTCGCCGACTACCGCACCATCGACCCCGCCTTCGGCACCCTCGACGAGGCCGAGAAACTGATCGCCGAAGCCCGTTCCCTCGGCATCCGCACCATCGTCGACATCGTGCCCAACCACGTCTCCGACCAGCACCCCTGGTTCCGGGCCGCGCTCGCCGCAGGACCGGGCAGCCCCGAACGCAAACGGTTCCACTTCCGGCCCGGACGCGGCGAGCACGGCGAACTGCCGCCCAACGACTGGCCGTCACAGTTCGCCGGACCGACCTGGACCCGGGTCGAGGACGGGGAGTGGTATCTGCACCTGTTCACCCCTCAGCAGCCCGACCTCAACTGGGCCCACCCGGCCGTCCGCGAGGAACACGAGAGCGTCCTGCGGTTCTGGTTCGAGCGCGGCGTCGCAGGCGTCCGTATCGACTCGGCCGCCCTGCCCGCCAAGGACCCCGCCCTCCCCGACTTCGTCGAGGGCCGCGACCCCCACCCCTACGTCGACCGCGACGAACTCCACGAGATCTACCGCTCCTGGCGGCGCGTCGCCGACGCCCACGGCGCCGTCTTCGTCGGCGAGGTCTGGCTGCCGGACTCCGAGCGCTTCGCCCGCTACCTGCGCCCCGACGAACTGCACACCGCGTTCAACTTCACCTTCCTCGCCTGCCCCTGGGACGCGCACCGGCTGCGTACGGCCATCGACGACACCCTCGCCGAGCACGCCCCCGTCGGGGCCCCCGCCACCTGGGTGCTGTGCAACCACGACGTGACACGCACCGTCACGCG
The DNA here is from genome assembly GCF_002154575.1 of Streptomyces bobili. Classification (GTDB taxonomy): domain Bacteria; phylum Actinomycetota; class Actinomycetes; order Streptomycetales; family Streptomycetaceae; genus Streptomyces; species Streptomyces bobili. Next base: position 2,285 of record NZ_MUBA01000313.1, on the reverse strand, counting down.
CTACGGCCGTGCAGACACCGGTTTCGACTTCGCCACCAAGGCCTTCGGCACCCCGACCGACCTGGAGCTGGGCACCCGCCGGGCCCGCGCCGCAGCTCTCCTCACCCTCGCCCTGCCCGGCTCCGTCTACCTCTACCAGGGCGAGGAACTGGGCCTTCCCGAGGCGGACATCCCGCGCGAGTGCATCCAGGACCCCATGCACTTCCGCTCCGGAGGCACCGACCCCGGCCGCGACGGCTGTCGCGTGCCCCTCCCCTGGAAAGCCGCCTCCCCCTACGCCGGTTTCGGCTCGGACGCCGAACCCTGGCTGCCGCAGCCCGCCGGCTGGTCCGCGTACGCCGCCGACCGCCAGGCCGCCGACCCCGCCTCGATGCTGAGCCTCTACCGCACCGCGCTCCGGCTGCGCCGCACCGAACCTGCCCTGGGTGACGGCCCGTTGGAGTGGCTGCCCGCTCCCGACGGCGTTCTCGCCTTCCGTCGCGCACCGGGCCTGGTCTGCGTGGTCAACCTCGCGGGCCGCCCCGCCGCCCTGCCGGACCACGACGCCGTCCTCCTCACCAGCGGCCCTCTGGACACCGACGGCGGACTGCCCACCGACACCGCCGTCTGGCTGCGCGTGTGAACCGTCGGCCCAGCGAGGCCGACCGGCCCCCGATCACGACGACGACGGCTGCCCGTCGGCTGCCTGGAGCCGGGACCGGAGCCGGGTGGCGTCGGGGTGGTCGAGGCCGGCGAGAAGGGTCAGGCCGGCCTGCCAGGCGGTGCACGCCGCTTCGGGTCGCCCATGGCGTCGTGGGTGTCACCGATGCGGGTGGGGGCCGCCGGCCCTCCTCGGCGGGCACCACGCCGGGGCGCGGAAGACGCCGAGGGCGGTGCGACAACCGGCGAGGGCCTCCCGCTGCCTGCCCACAGGGATGAAGAGTCACGTCAGGGTTCGCCCGGTCCAGGCCGACGCAGGACGGGCCATGAGCACCCCCGCGCTTACCTCCGGGGTAATCGACCGCGGCCCTTCGACGGCGCAGGATCGTGGGTGTCGAGAAGCCCACCGGACGGAAGGACACCATGTCTGCCTACGCGATCGCCCACCTGCGGGAAGCGGCACCGCACGCCGACATCGCCGAGTACATCGAGCGCATCACCGCGACCTTCGAGCCGTACGGAGGCCGCTTCCTGGTGCACGGCGCGCAGCACGAGGTGATGGAGGGCGCCTGGCCGGGACACGTCGTGGTGATCGGATTCCCGTCCCTTGCCGGGGCGCGGGCCTGGTGGGTCTCCGCCGCCTATCAGGAGATCGCGCCCCTGCGTGCCCGGCACATCGAGGGCGACATCATCCTGGTCCCCGGCGTCCCCGAGGGCTACGACGCCGCCCACACCGCGAAGGCACTGCGCGAGTCGCTGCCCGCGCGCTAGCGTCCGCTGCCCGACGAGCGCCGGACGCCCGCCCGTTCAGCTGCGTCCGGCATCGGCGGCGGGCGGGCGGAAACATGCCGTGACCGTTTTCCCGTGCGGGCAGGGACGCGCCTCCCAGCTGTCGGCGAGGGCGTCGACCAGGAGCATCCCCCGCCCTCCGACACGGTCGGTGCTGGGCTGCCGGGGAGCGGGCAGTTCGTCCGAGTGGTCGTGCACCGCGATGTGCAGACAATGGCTGTCCCACGCCATGACGAGCTGGGCGTTGCTACGGGCGTGCCGGTGGGCGTTCGTGATCAGCTCGGAGACCGCGAGCAGAACGGCGTCGGCGGTCTCCGGGGCCCCGGCGCTCCAGCCCAGGGCATCGAGGTGTTCCCGGGCCCAGTCGCGGGCCTCCTTCACCGAACTGTGCATCGGCAGAGTGCGCGCCCACCCGACCGCACGCAGCCCGGACCTGTCCATGGTGACCCCTTTCGTGGATCTTGCCGCCACGCACCGGCGTGTACCCCCGGACGGCGAGTCGAGGCATGTCGAGCCCGCGGCGGACGGCACCGAAAACTCGTCGGAAAAGGGCGGCAACCTTTTCGAGCCGGGCGGCGACTGGACGACGTGAAGTCGACCCGCTCTTCGAACGGACGGACATGAAGGTTACGAGGCACGCCGCGAGCCGCCGCCGGCGCACGCGCACCGGCACGCGCGGACTGTGGACGACAGCGATCGCGGCGCTGGCCGCCGCGGGCGTCGTCCTCTGCCTGGTGATGGTGCTGCGCCCCGATGGCGGCAGCGACCCGGGACGGACCGTCGCGGCCTCCGCAGCCGACACCCCGTCAAGCAGCACGCAGCGCACGCCCTCCCGGTCCCCGTCCCCCTCCCCTGTC
>NZ_MUBA01000312.1 GCF_002154575.1 Streptomyces bobili | reverse complement strand
CCCTCCAGCGCCTCACCCACCCCCACAGCGCCGACCCGCACCCGCACCGGCAGCGTGTTGATGAACAGCCCCGGCACCCGATCCGCACCCACACCCGCATTCATCCGCCCGAACAACACCGTGCCGAACACGACATCGTCACGACCACTGACCGTGGCAAGCACCCGCGCCCACGCCAGATGGAACACCGACGCCGCACTCACCCCCAGCCCACGCGCAACCTCCCGAACCCGCCGACCCACCTCCTCATCAACACCCAGATGCGACCGAACCACCTCACTGCCGTCACCATGCGCATCCATCAGACCGTACGGAGCCGTGGTCTCCTCCACATCACCCAACAGCCCCGCGAAGTACTCCTGGTGCTCCTCCCGGGTCACACCCAGCCGCGCCTGCGCCACAAAGTTCCGGAACGGCAACGGCTCCGGAAGCGAATCCTCCCGACCGGAAAGGAACGCACTCATCTCCCCCAGCAACACATCCTGTGCGGTGTGGTCCTGGACCAGATGATGCAGGCGCAGTGCTGCCAGCCAGCGCCCCCCACGGTCCGGATGCGCAGCCGTGTGCACATCGATCAGCGGGGCATGACCGATGTTCATCACCGAGCCTGCCGCGGCGATCAGCTGTTCCGCGGCATCCGGTCCCTCTGGGTCGAGCGCCAGCTCGGTGACCGGCAGGACGGCCTGGCGGGTGACCACTTGGACCGGCTCGCTCAGGCCCTCCCACACGAAGGCCGTGCGATAGATGTCATGCCGGTTCACCACGCCCTGCAGAGCGGCGAGGCAGGCGTCCAGACGTTCTCGCGAATCGAACTGGATGATGGCGGGTGCCGCGTACCCGTCCGCGCCGGTTCCCTGACTGGACATCAGGTGGTGGAAGAGGATGCCTTCCTGGAGGGGGGCGAGGGGGTAGATGTCCGCGATGTTCGCGGCGCCGCCCGGTATCCGCTCGACGATGCGTTCGACCTCAGCGGCCGACAGCTCCACCAGGGGGAGCATGTCGGGGGAGAGACGGTCCGCGCCGTCCGGGATCCCGTTCGCCGGCACCACGACCGGTTCCGGAGCCGCGACCGCGGCCAGACCGGCCGGCGTCGGCGTCTGGAACAACGCCCGCACCGAGACCGACACCCCCCGCCCCCGCAACCGCTCCACCAACGACACCGCCAGCAACGAATGACCACCCAGCACGAAGAAGTCGTCATCGACTCCCACCACAGGCAGGCCCAGGACCTGGGCGAAGGCCTGGCACAGGATCTCCTCCTGCACCGACTCCGGCGCCCGGCGACCCACCACCGACACACCCGCATAATCAGGTGCCGGAAGGGCCCCGCGGTCGAGTTTGCCGCTGCCGGTCAGCGGCAGCGCCTCCAGCACCACCACCGCGGACGGCACCATATGGTCCGCCAGCCGCTCCGCCGCAAAACCACGCACCGACGCCACCAGCACGGCGGGATCGGTGTCCTCATCGTCAGCGACCACGTAGGCGATCAGCCGGACATCACCCGGAGCGTCCTCGCGGGCCACCACCGCCACCTGCGCCAGCTGCGGATGAACGGACAGGGCGGTCTGGACTTCGCCCGGCTCGATCCGGAAACCACGGATCTTCACCTGGTCATCCGCACGCCCCGCGAACACCACCTGCCCCTCAGCCGTCCAGCGGGCGCGGTCACCGGTGCGGTACATCCGCTCACCCGCACCACCGAACGGACACGCCACGAACCGCTCACCCGTCAGCCCCGGCTGACCCACATACCCCCGCGCCAGCTGCACACCCGCGACATACAACTCACCCACCACACCCGGAGGCACCGGGCGCAGGAATCCGTCCAGGACATAGAAGCGGGTGTTCGCCACCGGCCCGCCCACCGGCACCACACCAGCAGCCACCTGCGCCGCCGTCAGCACGGTAGTGGCCACACCGATCGTGGTCTCCGTCGGACCGTAATGGTTGAACACCGACCCGTCCCCACCAGCCTTGAGGAGTTCCCCCACCAGGCCCGCCGGTGCCGCCTCACCACCCAGTACCAACGACCCCACCGACTCCACCGCCTCCGCGCCGAGCGCGGCCACGTGCGAGGGCACCGCCTTCAGGCAGTCGATGCCGTGCCCGGTGAGATAACCGCGCACCGCCGCCGGGTCGGTGACCGCCTCCTCCTCCAGGAAGTGCAGCTCACCCCCGCCCACCAGGCTCGCGAAGACCGTGGTGTTGCCGAGGTCGGTCGCCTGCCCCTGCAACACCGCGAACCGGCCGTGCGGGCCACCGAACCCGATGCGGGCCGGCACCGACGACACGTAGTTGACCAGCCCGCCGTGAGTGACCACGACACCCTTCGGCCGACCCGTCGACCCCGACGTATAGATCACATACGCCACCTGCCCCGCCCGCACCTCCACCACAGGCGCCGTCACCGGAGCGGCCTCGATCTGCATCGCCACGACGGTGTCGTCCACCGCCACCAGACGGTGCCGGCCCGCGGGAAGACCGTCCAGGATCTCCTCCGTCGTCAATGTCAACACCGCACGGCTGTCCCGCAACTGGAACGCGATGCGCTCCGCGGGCTGGCCGGGGTCGAGCGGGAGGTAGCCCGCGCCCGCCTTCCACACCGCGAGGATCCCGACCAGCATCTCCACCCCGCGTGGCAGACACAGACCCACCACCGACTCCGCACCCACCCCCTGCACCCGCAGGAAATGCGCCAGCCGATTCGCCCGCACCTCCAACTCCGCATACGACACCCGCACACCCGCCTGCACCACCGCCACCGCATCCGGAGTGCGAGCCACCTGCGCCGCGAACAACCCCGGCACCGACGAACCCGAAGCCACCGGCACGGCGGTGTCGTTCCACTCCGCCAGCACCCGCCGGCGCTCCGCCGCAGTGATGACATCCACCGTGCTGATCCGCTGTGAGGGGTCTTCTGTCAGTCCTGCCAGGAGGACTGTCAGCGTGTCTGCCATCCGGGCCACCGTGCCGGGGTCGAACAGATCCGCAGCCCCGGTCACCACCCCCCCGATACCCGCCGGCACGCC
>NZ_MUBA01000311.1 GCF_002154575.1 Streptomyces bobili | reverse complement strand
ACCACCGCCACCGCATCCGGAGTCCGCGCCACCTGCGCCGCAAACAACCCCGGCACCGTCCCCACACCCACCGACACGGCAGTGTCATTCCACTCCACCAACACCCGCCCACGCTCAACCCCGTCAAGAACCTCCACCGCACCCACCCGCACCGAAGGATCCTCAACCAACCCCGCCAACACCCGAACCCAACAACCCCCAATCCGAACAGCCGCCTCCGCATCAAACACATCCGCCGCCGCAGTCACCGCACCCCGCACCCCCGCCGGCGCACCCTCAGCGTCGAACACCTCCGTCGCCATCACATCCAGGTCGAACTTCACCGCCGCAACCCCGACCCGCTCCGCAGACACCCCCGACAACCCAGAAGCCCGCACCCCCGGCAGCTCCAACACCGCCTGCTCATTGTTCTGCACCGTCAACATCACCTGGAACAACGGATGCCGCGCCGTGGAACGAACCGGCGCCAACTCCTCCACCAGCCGCTCGAACGGCACATCCTGATGCTCGAACGCCCGCAGACCCCGCTCCCGCACCTGATCCAACAACTCACCGAACGACGGATCACCCGACAGATCCGTACGCACCACCAACGT
>NZ_MUBA01000310.1:484-10823 GCF_002154575.1 Streptomyces bobili | reverse complement strand
CTCCTCGTCCTCCGCGCGTGCCAGTCCGGTCACCGTGAGGCCCTGCCGCGCGGCGAGCTGGACGGCATACCCGCCGACCGCCCCCGCCGCCCCGGTGACCAGCAGTGACGCCCCCGGCGCCAGGTCCAGCAGGTCGAGAGCCTGCGCGGCGGTGAGCGCGTTCAGCGGCAGCGTCGCCGCGTGGACGGCGTCGGCCGTGGCGGGCGCCGCCGCGACCGCGCCGGTGTCCACCACGACGTACTCCGCGTGTGTGCCGAGCGGCTTGTCGACGCCGTAGGCGAGGGCCACGACCTTGTCCCCGACGCTCCATGCGGCGGCCACGCCCACCGCGTCGACGGTCCCGGCCACATCCCAGCCCAGTCCGATCTCCTTGCCGGCGCCGCCGAAGACGCCGGAGCGCACCCCGGCGTCGACCGGGTTCAGCGCTGCCGCCGCCACCTTGATCCGCACCTGCCGGGCGGCCGGCTCCGGCAGCCCCCGCTCCACGACGTCCACGACCTCGGGTCCGCCGAACGAACGCACCACTGCTGCACGCATGACAACTCTCCTGACATCCAGGTATCGAAGTGCTCTCCGTCTTGCTGCGACAACCCTAGGAAGAGTTACTATCCAAGAGGTAGTAGTTACCCGCAGGTGCCTACCTCACCGCGAGGAGAGCACCCGCAGAGAAGGGCAGAGGACCGCCATGCCGACCATGACCGCGGCGCAGCGGCGCGAGAAGGCCCGCGCCGAGTACGACGCCTTCATCAAGGCGTGCCCGACCAACCAGCTCCTGGACCGCATCAGCGACAAGTGGGTCAGCCTGGTCGTGTCCGCCCTCGCCCCCGGCCCGAAGCGCTACAGCGACCTGGCACGCAAGATCGCTGGCGTCAGCCCCAAGATGCTCACCCAGACCCTGCGCGCCCTGGAACGCGACGGCATCCTCACCCGCACGGTCACCCCGTCAGTCCCGGTCCGCGTCGACTACGCCCTCACCCCGCTCGGCAGCAACCTCGCCCTGCTCCTGCTCGCCGTGAAGGACTGGGCGGAGACCCACTTCGACGAGGTCCACGCCGCCCGCGAGCGCTACGACACCGAGGGCTGACAGCTCTGCGCCGGAGCGCCTGCTGCGCTACCGGGACGGCGATACCTTCAACTCACCGGTGAGGCGCGGCCGTTCCGACCTCGGGCCGGTCCACCGAAGTGACGCGCGTCACTCTCCGGGTGCTTCCGGCCGGGCATGCGCGATCATGACAGGAATGGACGCTCGTCTTCTTGGCATCGCTGATCTGACCGAAGCCCCGTCCGTGGCCGTCGTGGTCGACGTCATGCGCGCTTTCACCGTGGCCGCCTGGGCCTTCGCCCAGGGAGCGGAGAAGATCGTTCTTGCCGAGTCGCTGGACGAAGCCCTGGCGCTCAAGGCTCGCCACCCGGGCTGGATGGCGCTCAAGGACGGTCCGCCCGCGCCCGGGTTCGACACCGTCAACTCCCCGGGTCTGCTGCGGTCCATCGACTTCGGCGGCCGGACCGTCGTACAGAAGACCACGGCGGGGACGGTCGGCGCACTCGCCGTCAAGGAGTCGTCCCTCGTGCTGTGCGCGAGCTTCGTGGTGGCGGAGGCGACGGCCCGGCTGTTGCGGACGCGCGGGAGTGACAGCGTGACGTTCGTGGTCACCGGCGAGGAGGGGCGAGCCGATGAGGACCTGGCGTGTGCTCAGTACATCGCGCGGAGGGTGACCGAGACCGAGACGGATGCCGCCGCGTTCCTCCGCCGCGCTGCCGACTCGCGCGCCGCCACCGAACTGACCGAAGGGGTGCGCCAAGGAGTCCATCCTGACGACGTGCCACTCTGCCTGGAGGTTGACCGGTTCCCCTTCGCCATGGTGGCGACCTTGGAAGGCTCGCTCATGGTCCTGCGTCCGCACGCGCTGCCCTCGCCGACCGGTGCGGGCCCGCGCGCTTCCGCGGACATCCACTGAGCCGGACGGAAGAACACGACGGGGGACAGGTCCTTGGGCACGGGTACCGCGAGCGACGCGACGGACGACGAGGCGGCCCTGCTCTCCGCGGTGGGAGCTGGGGACACCGCCCTGGTGAAACGCCTTCTCCAGGAGGACAGTGATCCCGGTCTGCGGGAGGCCGCGTTCTGTCTCGCTGTTCGCACGTACGCCGGGGACATCGCCCAACTGCTGCTCCAGCACGGTGCGGATGCGGGCCGGTGCGGGCCGCAGGAACTGCTGCCGCTGCGCGACGCCGTCGAATCGGGGTCACCCGCACTGGTCGAGGCGCTCCTGGACCAGCGGATCCGCGGCAGGTATCCCCGGGCCGAGCTTCTCGAAATGCGGGACCTGGCGCGCCGCCGGCACGAGATGGGGGCCGGAGCGGAACTGCGGCGTCGCACGGGCGCCGAGGAAGCTCTCGTCCACACCCGGGTCCAGGACGACGAGTACTACCGCGTCGGCGAACTCACCCTAGAGGGCCGGTCCGTACGGGACGGACACGCGGCGATCCTCACCGACCTGGAGGAACTGCTCGGCATCCGCGCCTCGTTCGAGGAATTGATGGCCCGCGCCCTCCATCACGACCAGGACCACACCGCCTGGGGCCGGGCCACCATCCTGCTGGCGCACCGGCGCGACCGCGAGACCTGGGAGGCTGCCGCGGCTCTGCGTGCGCGTTCAGGGCCGTCCCACAGGCTGTTCGGTGCCGAGGTGCTGAGACTGACCCACCTCTTCGACGACAGTGACGCGGACGCGTTCGCCGGCCCTGCCCTGGACATCTTCACCGACTGGTCGAGGACGGAGACGGACCTCGCCGTCCTCACCGAGGTGCTGAACGCGCTGGGGGAGCAGGCCGATTCACGCGCTCAGGAGGCCCTCCTGTCCCATGCCGGCCATCCCGATGCCGGTGTCCGGCGCATGGTGGCGGCCGGATTGGGCGGATGGCGCGAACTGCCCGACGTTACCGACCGTGTTCGCGAGGCACTCCTGGTGCTGATGACGGACGTGGACACGGCGGTACGGCGGGATGCCTGCCTCAGGGTCGCACAGGGCAGCGACCGCGCTCCTGTACTCGCCGAGGCGATGGCCGCGCTGCTCGGCGATCCTGACCGGCAGGTCCAGGTCGCCGCTGTGCACGGGCTCGCCCTCCACAACGACGAGCGGTGCGTGGAAGCCGCCCGCCGACTGCGTCCGCCGCGGCCCGGCGGGTCTTTCGAGGAGCACTGTCTTGACGCGGTGTGGCGCTACGAGTGGCGCCGCGACGGCCGCTGACCCCGCGAAGGGTTCCGCGGGGTCGCGTTGCGGCTCGCCTGCGTCGCCGGAGAGAGGCGGGAGCGGGGGATCCATGCAACAGGTGGACAGGCCGGGGAGTGACTGATCGTACGGAACGGGTGCCGAACCGGTGTCTGCTCTTCATTTCGCTCGGCGGCTCGGCGGCTCGGGTCGGGGTCGGAAGGTCCCTGACCAGGTGATCGTCGGACCTGGCCACCGCCGCCGAGCAGTACAACGAACCCGGGCTGGGGATCGCGGCCGGATCCTGCGACACCCGTGAGTGGAGACGATACGCATCGTCTTGTTATGGTGGGGGCATGGCTTTCCTCTTCTTCGTCTGAGTCCGGGCACGGCCGATGCCGCCGTCACCGCTGCCCGTAGACCCTTCGCATGCCCAGGGGAAGTCATATGCGCGACCGCGCCCATCCCGCCGTACCCGCAGCCGCCCCCGTTCTCGTGGCGCAGCTGTCCGTCAAGGACGTCACCAAGTCCTACGGCAACCGGACCGTCCTCGACCAGGTCCGCTTCACCGTCCGCCCGGGGGAGAAGGCCGCCGTCGTCGGCGAGAACGGCTCCGGCAAGTCCACCCTGCTGCGGCTGCTCGCCGCAGCGGAGGTGCCGGACGCCGGGGACATCACCGTGAGTTTCCCTGGCGGAACCGGATATCTCGCCCAGACCCTCGACCTCGACGCGGACCGCACCGTGCAGGCCGCCGTCGACCTCGTCCTCGCTGAACTGCGCGACATGGAGGGCCGGTTGCGGATGATGGAGGAGTCCCTCGGCGAGGCGGGGGGCGAGGATCTCGCCGCGTACGGCGAACTGCTGACCGCGTACGAGGACCGCGGCGGCTACGACGCGGACGCCCGCGTCGATGCCGCGATGCACGGACTCGGACTGGCCGGGATCACCCGCGACCGCCCGCTCTGCTCGCTCTCCGGCGGCGAGCAGTCACGGCTCGCGCTCGCCTGCGTCCTGGCCGCCGCCCCCGAACTGCTGCTCCTCGACGAACCGACCAACCACCTCGACGCGGCGGCCGTGCGCTGGCTGGAAGAGCACCTGCGCGCACACCGCGGCACCGTCGTCGCGGTCACCCACGACCGCGGCTTCCTGGAGCGCATCGCCACCACGATCCTCGAGGTCGACCGGGACGCGCGCACGGTGCTCCGGTACGGCGACGGCTGGGCCGGCTATCGCGCCGCGAAGGCCGCCGCACGGCGCGGCGCTGAGCAACGGTACGCGGACTGGGTCGAGGAGGTGGCCCGCGCCGAGGAACTGCTGGAGGCCGCGGGGAGACGTCTTGCCATCACCGGGCACGACCCGAAGCAGGGTTTCGGCAAGCACCGCCGCTCGCACGAGGCGAAGCTCGGCGGGCAGGTGCGCTCCGTCCGGGAGCGGTTGGGCCGGCTGCGGCTCAACCCGGTGGCGGAACCGCCGGCACCGCTCCGCTTCACGACGGCCACTTCGCCGCCACCCGGCCCTGCCGAGGACGGTCCCCTCGCCGAGTACGACGGCGTACAGGTCGGCGAGCGGCTGCGTCTGGACGGGCTCCTCACCCTCGCTGCCGGACAGCGGCTGCTGGTCACGGGCGAGAACGGCGCGGGCAAGACGACCCTCCTGCGCGTCCTGGCGGGCGACCTGGAACCGGACGCCGGCACGGTACGCCGTCCCGCCCGGACCGGCTACCTCGCGCAGGAACTGCCTGCGCACTCGACGCGGCTCCCGCTGCTCGCCGCGTTCGCGGCCGGGTGGCCCGAACCGTTCGACGCGTACGCCGAACAGCTTCTGGCGTTGGGCCTGTTCCGCCAGGAGAACCTGCGTGTCCCGGTCGCCGACCTGTCCGTGGGACAGCGTCGGCGGCTGCAGATCGCCCGCCTGGTGACCCGGCCCGCGGACCTCCTCGTCCTCGACGAGCCGACCAACCACATCGCGCTCGACCTGGTCGAGGACCTCCAGGCGGCGCTCGCGGCATACCCGGGAGCAGTGGTCATGGCGTCGCACGACCGAGGCTTCCAGGAGGGCTTCGAGGGGGAGCGGCTGGAGCTGCGTGCCGGCCGCAGGCGCTGAGACCGCCGCCCACAGAAGGGAGGTGACGACAGGTCACTGTTCACTGTTCACCGGTCACGCGCATCGCGTAGCCGAAGGACGTACGCGGCCGTCAGCGCCACGGCACGGTCATCGTCGTGCGACAGCTCCACGAGGGCCCGCAAAGCCTTCGACCCCGGCACGGAGGCCAGCGCCTGGGTCAGCCGTCCCCGTACCGGCGCCGGAGCGGTGCCGTGGGCGAGGCGGTCGACGAGCCTGGTCGCGATGTCATCCGCCACCGCGGTGGCGCTCGCCACCACACCCAGTGCGTCGGCCGCATCGACGTCGTTCCTTCCGTCCACGATCATGTCGATGAGGGTCGGGACCGCATCGGCCACTCCCCGTGTCCCCAGGGCCAGAGCCGCATTCCCGCGGACCACGACGTCGCGGTGGACGAGGGCCTGCCGCAGCTGGGCGGCAGCCTCACCGCCGGGCATCTCGGCCAGGCTTCGAACGGCACGTTCCCGCACCGCGGCGACCGGTGATTCGAGCCCCGCCGCCAGCAGTGCCGGGCCTCCGTCGCCCGAGCGCGCCAGCGCCCACCGCAGGGCTCCGGCAACGTTCGGCTCCGTCTCGCTCAGTGCCGCCTCGACGAGCGCCTCCACCGGCACCCCGGCCTCGTCGGCCGAGGAAAGGGCCGCGCGCTGGCGCGCGTCGGCGCTCTTCGAACCCAGTGCCTGGAGGAGCGCGACGACCCGGAGAACGCCCTCCCAGCCATCAGGGTCTGCGGCATCGATCCGACGCAACCGTGTGAGCAACTCGGTCTCGGCCGCGATGCGTTCGCGCGTCCGACCGATGAGGTCGCCGACCAGCTCGGTCGGAGTGAAGCCGGGATCGTCGAGCGCGCGCCCGATCTCGCGCAGCGACAGCCCCAGCGACCGAAGGCTCTCGATGTGGAAGATCCGCCGGATGTCTTCCCCCGAGTACTCCCGATAGCCGGAGCCCGTACGACCGGAGGGCCGCACCAGCCCGAGTGACTCGTAGTGGCGGAGCATGCGGGCACTGACCCCGGACCGTCGCGCAACCTCACCGATCAACACGCCTCTAGCGTCCCTCCTGGCCGGAACCGCCGTGGGCCATGACGCGCTTCGCTTCCCCGATCGCGAACTCGAACCCGGCGTCAGGGTCGCGCAGCAGCCGCTGTGTGGCGAGTGCGTGGGCGCACACGTACGGGTCAGGGGCGGTCGCCGCAGCCCTCATGGCCGGCGCGATCACCTCACCCAACGCGACCAGTGCCCGGCTGAGACTCAGCTGCGTCTCCCGCTCACCACGCCCGAGCTGTGTCGCCAGCACCTCGGCCAAGCCGGCCTCCTCGCCGTCCGGCACGAGCACGACGGCGGCCCGCCAGGCGCTCCGCGCCACGTCGGTGTCGGCGTCGGACAACAGCTTGCGTGTGATCGCCGGCCACGCCCGCCGGTCCCCGATCTTGGACAGGGTGTGCAGCGCCTGGCTCCGTGCCTGCGATCGCTCCGAGCGGACTTCACGGACCAGCGCGGGGAGTGTCATGGACACCGGGTGGCGGGTCAGCGCCCAGGTCAGCATCTCGCGGACGAAGAACTCGGGCTCGATCGCGCAGCGCTCGACGAGCCTGTCGACGAAACGAGGATCAGGTGCCGTGCCGACGGCCAGGGCAGCCCGCAGCCGCACGGACGAACGGCTGTCCTCCAGCCCTCGAAGTACCCGTCCCGCATCCGCATCCGCATCCGCATCCGCATCCGCATCCGTGTCCGGATCTGTGTCCGTGTCCGTATCCATGTCGTGTCCCGTGATCGTCATCGAGACCACCTCCTGGCAGGCAGTGAAGACCCTGTCACCGTGTCAAGGTCAACCGAGACCGGTTGCGATCATCGACCGTGAGGGGCGAGTTCGTCGGCCAGGTCTCGTCCACGCCCGCTGAGGCGCGCATGCCCCGAGGCCTCAGCGCAGGGTCTGCGCGGCGTAAAGCACGCCGAGGGCGGTGGCGAGGGTGCCGAGCAGGAGCCGTAGGCCTCGTTCGGGGAGGCGGGGTTGCAGGCGTGCGCCGAGGTAGCCGCCGATCAGTCCGCCGGTGCCGCAGGCGAGCCCGAGCCACCAGTTGGGGGTGACGTCCGCGGAGCTGACGAAGGACAGCAGAGCGTAGGCGGCGGCGCCGACGAGGGAGGTGGCGAAGGTGGCGGCGAGCGCGGCCGGGGCGACGCGTGCGACGGGCAGTCCGCGGCCGGCGAGGATCGGTCCGAGGAGGGAGCCGCCGCCGATGCCGTAGACCCCGCCGACCACGCCGACGATCAGGGCCAGGCCGGTGAGGGTGCGTGGGGACAACTCGCCCGTGGGCGGCGGCCGGTGGTGGGCAGGGGCGAGGGCGCGCAGGCACAGCCACGGGCCGAGCGGCAGCAGCAGGGCGGCGATCAGGAGCCGGAAGACGTCCGGGCCGGGGACGGCGAAGACGCGGAGGGCGGCGCCGAGGACGACGCCGGGCAGTGTGCCCAGCACCAGACGCCGGGCGAGGTCGCCGCGCAGGGCGCCGTCGTGACGGTAGCGCCACAGGGCGCCGGGCCCGGCGACGACGTTGAACAGCAGATTGGTCGGAGTGACGGCCGGGTTGGGCACACCGAAGACGCTCAGCTGGACGGGGAGAAGGAACACGGCGCCGGACACGCCGGCCGGTGCCGTCACGGTCGAGATCAGCAGTCCGGCAGCCAGCCCGCCTGGCACTGTCCAGTCCACCTACGTCCCCGCTCCCTGCCTCGTCACCCGCTCAGTATCCGGTTTCCGGAGGGCGGTGGCACGAGCGGCAACAAAATGTTCACGACGGGCTGCGTGACGGCTGCCCGGCGTGTCTCTCTGCCTCGACCAGGGGGATCCGCGTTGCCTGTACCAAGTCGGCCCGCCGCTGGTCTACTTGAGGCATGCGCTGGCGGGGCGGGGAGAGTTCGTGGTGTGTCACCTGCATCATGCTCGGATTGGTCCTTGTCGGCTGGGGCGTCAGCCGCATCGGGCCGGCGTACGACCGCGAGCACGGGCAGCGGGTCGTGTCGGCGTGCATCGACGAGCACAGTGTGGAGCAGTGCCTGCCGGTGCGGACCGCCGACATCACCAGGGTGGCCAAGCAGAGGACGGATTACGGGGACACGCTGAACGTGTATCTCGACGGGGCCTCGGAGCCGGCATTCGTGGTCTGGCCGGACTGGATCGAGCGGCACAGTGCGGAACTCGTCGTCGCCGACTGGCAGGGCGAGGTGTGGGCCTGGCAGGAGAGCGTGGACCACGGGTGGAGGGAACTGTACGGCCCCAGGGTGCCGTTCTGGTGGACGTTCGGCTATCTCGGCCTGATCCTTGGCGGCGGCTGGTTCGTACTGCGCTTCGGGAGCGAGCTGCTCATTGAGGGGCCAAGTCGCTATAGGGCACTGGCCGATCAGCTGGTCGGCGTGTACGCCGGGCTGAGTGCTGCGGGGACAGCGATCCTGTTCGGATTCTCCGTGTCCAGGATCGTCGGGCTGGCGTTCGTCACCGCCGTCGTGCTGGCCATCGGCGTCAACGGCGTGGACCACTGGCGTTATTGGCGGGATGCTTGGCGCCGCGCCCGCGGCGTGCCGCGTTGACCGTCCCCGCCGGCCCCTCAGTCGATACAGAACTCGTTGCCCTCGATGTCCTGCATCGGGATGCATGAATCAGTGCCGTCATACAGGGTGCGCACGTGTACCGCGCCGAGCGGGACCAGCCGGGCGCATTCGGCCTCAAGTGCGGCGAGGCGCTCCTCACCGACGAGTCCGGTGCCGACCCGCACGTCGAGATGCAGCCGGTTCTTGGCGGCCTTCCCCTCGGGGACGCGCTGGAAGTACAGTCGCGGGCCCACTCCTGAGGGATCGACGCAGGCGAACCATGAGTCCCGCTGCTCAGGCGGCTGCGAACGCGTGAAGTCGTCCCACGTGGCAAATCCCTCGGGCGGCGGCGGTACGACGTACCCCAACACCTCGCACCAGAAGCGAGCGAGGCGCTCAGGTTCCGCGCAGTCGAAGGTGACCTGGAACTTCTTGATCGACGTCATCGGTCCACCCTATGTGGGCCAGGGTTCAGGATTCGGGCCGGTCGGACGGGACCTTGGCGCCGGGGACGAGGCCGCGGAGGGACTGCCAGCGGGGCGAGCGGACGAGGTCGGCGGCCCTAGCGGTGGTGGAGCGGTCCACGGTCGCCGAGCACGTCCGGCCGGTGAACGTGGCCGCCGAGGCGGGGGTGCCGGAGACTCGGAGTTCCTTGGCTTCGACGACCAGGATCCCGTTGGCGTCGATGTCGAAGGTCACTTCGACCAGAGGGGTGCCCTTCGCATGGCGTGGCAGGTCGGTGAGTTCGAGGACGGCGAGTGACGTGTTCTCCGAGGGCCGCTCGCCCTCGCCTTCGAGGACGTGAAGGATCATGGTCGTCTGGTTCGTCGCTCCGGTGACGAAGACCTCGCTGCGCTTGGTCGGGATGGTGGTGTTCCGCTCGATCATCTTCGTCACGGCCGCGCCGGAGACCTCCAGGCCGAGGGAGGCGGAGCAGACGTCGAGGAGGAGTATGTCCTTGAGCCCTCCGGAGAGGACGCCGCACTGCAGGGCGGCGCCTGTGACGATGCCTTCCGGGATCAGACCGCGGTAGGGCTGCCTGCCGTTCATGATCCGGCTCATCAGCGCGCCGATCGCGGGCATCCGGGTGGCGCCGCCGGTAAGGATCACCTGGTCCAGTTCGGACTGCTCGATCATGGCGTCGCGGAGCGCGCGTTCCACAGGCCTGCGGCAGCGTTCCAGCAGGTCCTGCGTCATGGCCTCGAACTGCCGGCGGGTCAGGGTCTCTTCGACGTGCAGCGGAGCGCCTGCGGAGGCCGCCAGGTAGGGCAGCGTGATGGTCGTGGTGCTCGCCGACGACAGTTCGATCTTCGCCGCCTCGGCCGCCGCCTGGAGCCGCTGCATCGCCTCGACGTTCTGGCCGAGGCCCACCCCGTACCGCTCCCACACTCGGCGCAGGAGGTGCTGGACGATCCGCTGGTCCCAGTC
>NZ_MUBA01000310.1:0-445 GCF_002154575.1 Streptomyces bobili | reverse complement strand
ATCCCCGCTCGGTCGGCGGCCTGCACCAGGGCCGCCCGCTGGTCCCGGGCGAAGTTGGCCGGGACCGTGAGCACCGCGCCCTGCAACGGGCCCCCGACATACGCCTCCGCATCCTCCCGAAGCCGCCGCAGGATGTGCTGTGCCACGTCCTCCGCCGTCAGACGGACCGTGCCCCGGGTGATGCTCCAGTCCGTGCCCAGCTTCAGCTTCGCCGAGCGGATCGTGTAGTCGGGGTTGGCGATCGCCTGGCGCTTGGCGGGAGTTCCCACCAGGATGTCGCCCGTCTCGGTGATGGCCACCAGGCTGGGTGTGGTGAGGGCGCCCTCCGCGTTGGGGATCAGGCGCACGTCGTCGCCCTCGAACAGGGCGATGGCCGAGTTCGTCGTACCGAAATCGATGCCGACGACCGGGCCGTGTCCGGAGCCGCCGACGGGTGGGCGGGGCG
>NZ_MUBA01000031.1 GCF_002154575.1 Streptomyces bobili | reverse complement strand
CGGCGACGACGGTGGCGAGGTCGGGGCGGAGCGCGAGTGCCGGGGCGAGTTGCTCGGAGCGGACCTGCCCGGCCAGCCGGCCGCGGACGGCGAGGTTGGCGTACCGCAATCCGGTGTCGTGGTGGGCGAGTTGCTCGGCGAGGCGGTCGGCCCAGCCGCGCAGGCCGGTCGTGTCGTCGCCGTCGCCGACCCCTTCCGTCTGGCTGTCGCCGAGGGCGACGTAGCGCGCGTATCTGATCCGGGTGCTGTGGGTGTTGTGGGTGCTGGACATGGAGGGGCCCCCTGCGTCGACGAGTCACCCCAGCTTACTCACTTTTTTGATTATTCAGTTAGGGGTCCATTGTGGTGCGGGCCCGTTCACCAGGCGCGGCCCTCCCCCAGCAGAAGGTCGCGAACGCGGGCCATGTCCGGGTTCTCCACGGCTCCGGGCCGCTGGACGAGGAAGGCGGTGTTGATCGGCGGGTCCTCGGGCTCGTGCAGGGCGACGAGTGCGCCCGAGGCCAGTTCGGCCAGGCAGAGGTAGCGCGGCAGGACGGTGAAGCCCGCGCCCGCGACGACCGCGGCCAGCACGCCGCGCAGGTCGGGCACGGTCACGGCGGCGGGGCCGGACAGCCGTCGGCCGAAGACGTGCCGCCAGTAGCGGCGGGCGATCGGCAGGTCCTGCGCGTAGGTGACCAGCGGGACCGGGTGCAGGGCGGCGGGCAGTTCGGCGGGCGGCCGGTCCCCGAGCCGGTCGGCCCAGGCCGGGGCGGCGACCAGGACGAACTCCTCGTCCATCAGCGGCGTCGAGGTCAGGGTCCGGCCGCGCGGGCGGGTCGTGGCGATGACCAGGTCGTGCCGGCCGGCCCGCAGTTCGTCGAGCAGCGGCTCGGTCAGGCCGGTCGCCACGCGCAGCCGGACGCCGTCGGCGGCCAGCGGCGCCAGGGCGGGCAGCACGCGGGCGCACAGCAGTTCGGCGGGACCGGCGAGGTGCACGGGTTCGGGGCGTCCCGCCACCGCCGGGCCGGGCCCCGCCATCGTGGCCAGCTCGTCCAGCGGTGCGGAGATCCGCGCGGCCAGCGCGTCGGCGACGGCCGTCGGGGTGACACCGCGCGGAAGCCGCTCGAACAGCTCCCGCCCGGCCTGCCGCTCCAGGGTCCGCATCTGTGTCGTCACGGTCGGCTGCGACAGGCCGAGCAGTTGCGCCGCGCCGGTGAACGACCCCGAGCGGTAGACCGCGAGGAAGGTACGCAGCAGGTTCAGGTCCAGGTGATGACTTTGCTCCACCATCCGCAGTATTCCGCCTCGCCCATCGGGATTCCCATACCTGACATTGGAATCCTCATTGGTTTCCTATGGCTGGACGGCCTAGGTTCGACACACCGACACCAAGACACCCACCACGAGAACTCGACACCCCGGAGACAGACCACCATGGCAAAGATCCTGTTCGTGATGACCGGCGCCGACCACTGGACGCTCGCCGACGGCACCCTGCACCCCACCGGCTTCTGGGCCGAGGAGGCCGTCACCCCGTACGAGGCGTTCCGCGCGGCGGGCCACGAGGTGGTCGTCGCCACGCCGGGCGGCGTGGTCCCGCCGGTGGACAAGGGCAGCCTCGCCGCCGAGCTGAACGGCGGCCAGGAGGGGGCCGACCGCGTCGCCGCCGGGCTCGCCGCGATGACCGAGCTGCAGCGTCCGGTCCGCCTGGAGGACGTGGATCTCGCCGACTACGCGGCCGTCTTCTACCCCGGTGGACACGGCCCGATGGAGGACCTGGCCGTCGACGCCGCCTCCGGCCGCCTCCTGGCGACGGCCCTGGAATCCGGCACTCCGCTCGGCGTCGTCTGCCACGGCCCGGCCGCCCTGCTGGCCGCCGTGAAGGAGGACGGCTCCAACGCCTTCGCCGGCCGCGGCATCGCCGCCTTCACCAACGCCGAGGAGATGCAGGCCGGCCTCGGCGACAAGGCCAAGTGGCTGCTCCAGGACCGGCTGACCGAGGCCGGTGTCGAGGTGCGGGTCGGCGAGCCGTGGGCGCCGCACGTGATCGTGGACGGCAACCTCGTCACCGGCCAGAACCCGGCCTCCTCGGGCCCGCTCGCCGCCGAACTGCTGAAGAAGCTGGGCTGAACCGCGCCCGCCGAGTGACCCGCCCACCTCTACACATAAAGGAAAAATAAGCGCAGAATGGGCTTGCGCGGCTCTTACCGCACACCGCACCAGACGCGGTCAGACCTGCAAGTCGAAGGAGATGAGTCATGGCCAACGTCTCGCACTCCCGGGGCGACATGTCGACTCACCCGGATGTTTCCGAGATGCGGACCCGGTACGACCGCATGCTCGATGGTCGCGACGTGGCGCTCGTGGACGGACCGGTGTTCCTGCTCGGTCTGTACTGCGCCGTGTCCCCGTGGATACTCCACTACACCGCCAGCCAGCCCGCGCTCATGACGCACAACCTCATCGTCGGCATAGCGATCGGCCTGCTGGCGCTCGGATTCACCGCGGCTCCGGCCCGTATGTACGGCCTGAGCTGGGCCATGTGCGCGCTCGGTATCTGGATGGTCGTCGCCCCGTGGGTTGTCGGCGACAGCCCGGACGCCGGTGTCATCGTCAACAACATCATCATCGGGGCGCTGGCACTGATCCTCGGACTGCTGTGCGCCGGTACGGCGGCGAAGAGCGTCCCCAAGGCGTGACGCACCTCCACGAGAACGAGAACGAGAACGAGAAAGCACAGGCCCCGTAGAGCACAGAGCGGAGACAGGAAGGCGGCCCGGCGCCGGGCCGCCTTCCGTCGTCCGCCCCGCCGATCGGCCCCGCGGTCCCTCTGTCCCGTGGCCCCTCAGCCGCTGGGCACCAGCCACGGCTCCTGCGGCAGGGTGCGGCCGGTCTCCAGCAGCGACTTGAGGTTGGACAGCACCGCGGGCCAGCCCTGCGAGACCTCGGCGAGCGCGCCCTCGTCGGCGAGGTCCTCGTGGACGACGGTGAGGCGGACGATCTCGGCGTGCGGCACGATCTCGAAGGTGACCCGCGAGTGCCGCTCCGGCTGCCCCTCCTCGCCGGGTGCGGCCCAGGTGGTGACGAGGCGGGTCGGACGCTCGCTCTCCACGACGGTGCCGACGACGTCCGCGGTACCGGAGCCGTCCGTGCGCACGTGTTCCCAGCGCGAGCCGGGCCGCCAGTCCGAGACGTTGCTGTGCCCCCAGTAGGCGGCGGTCAGGCCGGCGTCCGTGAGCGCGTCCCAGACCCCTTCGGGCGTACTGGCGATGTAGGTGACATAGACGAAGGTGGGTTTGTCGGCCATGGCTTCCTCGGCTCGTCGCTTGACCTCGTTGAGCACGCGCAGCCGCGGGCGCTCGAACTTGTCGATCCACCGCTCCTGGATGTCGTGGAGCGGCACCGGGTTGAGGTAGTGCAGCTTCTCCCGCCCCCGCCGCACCGTGGCGACCAGGTTGGCGGCCTCCAGGACGGCCAGGTGCTGGGTGACCGACTGGCGCCTCATGTCGATGTGCTCGCACAGCTGCCCGAGGGTCTGCCCGGACCGCTCGTGCAGCCGGTCCAGCAGCCGTCGCCGCGTGTCGTCGGCCAGCGCCTTGAACACCTGGTCCGTCGCGGAGTCGCTCTCTGATCGCACGCCCCACGTTATGCAGGTACTCACCTGCATGTCAACGGCGGGCGTCCGTCCGCACGCCACCCCGCGGGGGCAACAGGCCCGACACGACCTCCTGGGGCCAGACACCGTACGGCGCCCGCAGCTCGGGCGACTCGCCGGGGGACCGCGTCCGGGTCGGCGTACCGGCCGAGGCGGGCGGAGCCGCCGACTCCGGGATCCGCTCGACGAACGGCGGGAGGTCCTGCGCGCACCGCGCGCCCTCCGGCGGCAGCGCGCCCGTCAGGAAGTAGCGCACCACATGCCGCCCGACGCAGGCGCTCGGATTGTCCAGCGCGGTGTGCCCGTACCCGTCGAGCGTCAGCAGCCGCGCACGGCCCAGCTCCGCGGCCATCGCCCGGCCCGACGCGTACGGGGTCGAGGGGTCGTGGGTCGGGTTGACCACCAGCACCGGGTGGGCCGTCGTCCGGTCCCACGGACCGGTGTACGGCCGCGCCGCGCGGGCCGGCCACGCGGTGCACGGCTCGGTGGCCCAGGCCCACCAGCTGCCCAGCGCCCCGGCCTCCGCGACCGCACGCCGCTCCAGCCCCGGATAGCGGTCCGGCGAAGCCGGATTGGGGCTCTCCGCGCAGATGACCGCGGTCGACTGCTCGAAGCCCGGGTAGCGCGCCGGTTCCGCCGCCACCGTGCCGGGGTCCACGGGCGCCCGCCCGGCCCACAGCCCTTCGAGCGTGTCCGCGATCCCGGCCCAGCCGGGGTGCACGGTGTAGAGCCCGCCGCGCACCTCGCTCACCGTCCGCGCGTACGTCCACTCCCCGACCGGCCGCTTCGCCAGGCGCCGCAGCAGGGAGTCGTACTTGGCGCGGGTGGCCGTGGGGCTGCCGGCCGAGAACACGCATCCCGTCACCGGTGCCCGGCCGCAGTGGTCGAGGAACTGGGCCAGCGTCCCGGCCGAGCCCAGGTGGGAGCCGAGCCGCAGGAACGTGTTCAGCTCGGGCTCACCGGTCGCACCCCCGTTCACCCACGCCCGCGGGTCCACGTTCCCGTCGACCACCAGACGCCCGACCCGCTCGGGGAACAGGTTCGCGTAGGTCGCGCCGAGCAGCGTGCCGTACGAGATGCCCCAGTAGTTGAGCCGTTCCTCCCCCGTCGCGCGGCGCAGCAGGTCCAGGTCGCGGGCGGTGTCGGCGGTGGAGATGTGGCGCAGCAGCTCCGGGTCGTCGCGCTCGCAGCGCCGGGCGAGGTCGGCGTAGGAGGCGGCGAACGCGCGCTGTTCGCGCTCGCCCACCGGGAACGTGGGGACCTCGGCATGCCAGGCGGCGGCCGCCTGTGCGGAGGGGAAGCAGCGCACGGCCGTGCTCTCGCCGACGCCTCGGGGGTCCCAGCTGACGATGTCGTAGCGGTCGCGCAGCTCGCGGGGGAACTTCTCGTACAGCTCCGGCAGGCCGACGGTGCCGGGGCCGCCCGGCCCGCCGGGGTTGAAGAACAGCGTGCCGGCCCGCTCGGCGGGTTCGGCGGCGCGGTGCCGGATCACGGCCAGCTCGATGGTGCGGTCCGCGGGACGGGTGTGGTCGAGGGGTACGTTCGCCATCGCGCAGTCGAACGCGGCCCGCGGCTGGCCCTCGCAGGGCTTCCAGCGCAGGACGACGGCGCCGTCCCCGCCCGGTCCGCCCGCCGATGCCGGGCCGGCCGCGCCGAGCAGCATCACCAGCGCACCGGCCGCCGCGCTCGCGGCCCCTCGGAGCGGTATCCGTACGACGGTCCGTGGCATGAGTGGGCCCTTCCCTGGCGGCTGACGGGAGCCGGGCCCTGCGACAGCGGCCCCGCTGCCATACCACCGGCGCCCCGTCCGCCGGGCAACCGACACGCGGCCGAACGGGCGGTACGGGGACGCGCAGACGCGGGGACAGGCGGGCCTACGGCACGTACACGTACGGCGTCGTCGTGGTCAGCGGGGCGAAGCCGAGGCGCTGGAGGATGGGGCGGCTCTGGTCCGAGGCGTCGACCTGGAGGTAGCGGTAGCCGCGGTCGGCGGCGATGCGGGCGCGGTGGGCGACGAGGGCGCGGTAGATGCCGCGGCCACGCCAGGGCTCGGAGGTGCCGCCGCCCCACAGGCCGGCGAAGGGGGTGCCGGGGATGAGTTCCATGCGCGCCGAGCTGACCGGCTCGTCACCCGCGAGGACGACGAGGGCGACCAGGTTGTCCGGGTCCGTGGCGAGGCGGTCCCGCATCAGGTCCACCAGCCACGCGGAGTCCTTGCCGAACGCCTTCTCGTTGGCCTCCGCCATGAGGCCGACTCCCGCCATGTCGGTGACCGGCACGATCCGCAGCCCCTCGGGCAGTTCGGCGCCGACGAGCTGCTCGCCGGTCTCGCCGATCATCAGGGTCTCCTCCGGCTCGGGCACGAACCCGGCCCCGGCGAGCCGGTCCCCGAGGCCGGCGGGCCGGTCGTGCCCGTAGAGCTTCCACTCGAAGTCGCGGCCGAGTCCGCCGAAGTACGCGATCTGCTCGGCGATCGCCGCGTCGGCGTCCGCGGCGCTCAGATCGGACCACACGACGCCGTTCCAGCCGTCCTCGGAGCCGACATGGCGGACCACCCGCCCGACGCGTTCGACGCGTGCGCCGGGGCTTTCCGGGAGTGCGCCTTCGCGCATGTCCCGGTCGTACAGGGCGAGTATCGCGGCGTTGTCCATGGGCACACTTCAGCATCGCGCCCCGATGTGATCAACGGGATTATCGGCGGGCCGCGTTCTCCCGCGGTCGTACGGCCGCCAGATAGCCGCTGAGCCGGTCGCGGTTGCGGGCCAGGCAGTCGATGCGGGCCTGGATGCGGTCGATGTGGTCCTGGAGCAGGGCGGCGGTCTCGGGGGTCAGATGCTCGGCGGGCAGGATGATCTCGTCGGGCCCGGACAGGTAGGGCAGGATCGCGCGGATCATCTCGGTGGTGAGCCCGGAGTCGAGCAGCCCGCGGATCTGCTGGACGTCCCGGACGGCCGCCTCGCCGTAGGCCCGGTAGCCGTTCTCGCCCCGGTCGGGGTGGAGCAGGTCCTGCTCCTCGTAGTAGCGCAGCAGCCGGGTGGGGACACCGGTGCGGCGGGAGAGTTCGCCGATCTTCATGTCTGGCTCCCGATCGCGCTTGCCTTCACACTGATGTGAACCTCCGACGATGGTCGCATGTCCACCGCGTCCATATCCAAAGGCACCGCCGTGCCCGCGCCCCTGCCCTGGTCGGGGCTGCTCGCCCTGTCCACGGCCGCCTTCACCGCCGTCGTCACCGAGCTGCTGCCGGCCGGACTGCTGCCGCGCATGGCGCCGGCGCTCGGCGTCTCCGAGTCCCGGGTGGGCTTCCTGGTCACGGGGTACGCGGTGGCGTCGTTCGCGGCGGCGATCCCGGTGACCGCGCTGCTGCGCGGCCTGCCCCGGCGTCCGGTGCTGATGGGCGCACTGCTGGGTTTCGCGCTGAGCAACGTGGTGGTCGCGCTGTCGTCGTCGTACGGCGTCACGTTCGCGGCGCGGCTGGTCGCCGGGGTGACGGGCGGCACGCTGTGGGCGATGCTCGCCGGGTACGCGGCCCGGATGGTGCCCGCCGAGCGGCGCGGGCGGGCGATCGCGGTCGTGCTGGCGGGGATCACCCTGGCGCTGTCGCTGGGGGTGCCCGCCGGGACCGCGCTGGCCCGGCTGGCCGGCTGGCGTGCGGCGTTCGGGCTGCTGGCCGGGGTGGCCGTGCTGCTGGTGGGCTGGGTGCGGTGGCGGGTCCCGGACTTCCCCGGCGAGGAGCGCGGCACACGCGTCCCGCTCGCCCGGGTCGCCCTGCTCCCCGGAATCCCGGTGATCCTGTCCGTCACCTTCTTCCTGCTGCTGGGCCATCAGGTGATGTACACGTACGTCGCCCCCTTCGCGGCGCAGGCGGGCTTCGGGCGGACGGACGTCGTGCTGCTGGTGTTCGGCGCGTCCACGGTCGCGGGGATCTGGGCCACGGGCCTGCTCGTCGACCGGCGGCTGCGCGGCACCCTGCTGGCCGCTCTCGCCCTCTGCGCGGCGGTGATGCTCGCGCTGGGCCGGTACGCCGGGGCGCCCGCCGTACTGCTGGTGTCGGCCGCCCTGTGGGGTGTCGCCTTCGGCGGGGCGCCGACGCTGATCCAGACCGCGCTGGTGGACGCCTCGGGCCCGGCGGCGTCGGACGTGGCGACCTCGCTCCAGACGACGGTGTACAACGCGGGCATCGCGGGCGGCTCGCTGGCCGGCGGTGTCGTCCTGGAGGGCGCGGGCGCCGGTGCGCTGCCCTGGACGGCACTGCCCCTGATGGGCCTGGCCCTGACGGCCGTCGCCGTGGGCCGACGGCACGCCTTTCCGCCGGCCCGCCTGCCGTACGTCCGCTCCGGGGCGCTCGCCGGCCCGCCGTACGCTGGCGTCGAGGACCGGTCCGAGGACGAGGAGAGCCGCAGGTCATGCTGAAGGACGACGAACTCCCGCATCTGCGCCGCTGCGTCGCGCTCGCCGAGGAGGCGCTGGCGGCCGGGGACGAGCCGTTCGGCTCGGTGCTGGTCGGGGCCGACGGGGCGGTGCTCGCGGAGGACCACAACCGGGTGGCGTCCGGCGACCGGACCCGCCATCCCGAGTTCGAGCTGGCCCGCTGGGCCGCGGCGCGGCTGTCGCCCGAGGAGCGGGCGGCGGCCACGGTCTACACGTCAGGCGAGCACTGCCCGATGTGCGCGGCCGCCCACGCGTGGGTGGGCCTCGGCCGCATCGTGTACGTCGCCTCGTCCGCCCAGCTGACGACATGGCTCGCCGAGTGGGGCGTTCCCGCCGCGCCGGTGCGGGCCCTGCCGGTCCAGGAGATCGCCCCCGGCGTGACCGTGGAGGGGCCGGTGCCCGAGCTGGCGCAGGAGGTGCGGGCGCTCCATCGACGGTTCCACGCGACCTCGGCGGAGCCGGAACGGCCGTAGGCCCCTAGGGCCCACAGCCGTCCGGCACCTGCCGTCAGTGTCCGGCGGTGGGCCGGAACCTGCGGTAGAGGACCGCTCCGCCCAGGACCAGGGCCCCGGCGCCCGCGAGGGCGGGAACCGTGGCGTCCGTGCCCGTGTGGGCGAGGGCGGACAGGGCCTGCGGCGCCTGTGCGGCACGGGCGGGCGGCACCACCGTCGGGTCCGCGTGGGACGCGGCGGGCGGGGTGTGC
>NZ_MUBA01000309.1 GCF_002154575.1 Streptomyces bobili | reverse complement strand
GCGCGGCGTCGCCGGAGCGCAGCGCGTTGTCCAGGGCGGCGCCCAGCAGGGGGCCCAGCATCCGGTCGGGGGCTTCGACGCCGGCCGCGCGCAGCAGTTCCAGGGACTGGGCGACCAGGGTGACCAGATGGTTGGCACCGAGGGCGAGGGCCGCGTGGTAGAGCGGCCGGTTCTCCTCGGCGATCCATTCCGGTTCGCCGCCCATCTCGATGACGAGGGCTTCGGCGGCCAGCCGCAGTTCGTCGGGCGCGGTGACGCCGAAGGAGCATCCGGCCAGGCGCTGGACGTCCACCGCGGTGCCGGTGAAGGTCATCGCCGGGTGCAGGGCCAGCGGCAGCGCGCCCGCGCGCAGTGCGGGGTCCAGGACCCTCGCGCCGTACCGGCCGGAGGTGTGCACGAGCAGTTGGCCCGGACGGACCGCGCCGGTCTCGGCGAGGCCCTCGACGAGGCCTGGCAGGGCGTCGTCGGGGACCGTCAGCAGGACCAGGTCGGCGCGTGCCATGACCTCGGCGGGGGTGACGAGGGGGACGTCCGGCAGCATCGTCGCGGCACGTCGGCGGGAGGCGTCGGAGACGCCGGAGACGGCCACCGGGCGGTGTCCGGCGAGCTGGAGGGAGGCGGCGAGCGCGGGGCCGACGCGACCGGCGCCGACGACGCCGACGGTCAGCCGCGCGGGGCGGTCCCTGGGGTCTGGCTGGTGGACTGTACTCACGCGACGGCGGCCTTCCCGTTCCAGTCCGCTCTGGGTACCGGACGATTTCTCGTCATGTTAACGCGATCGGTTACCGGGGGCTCCAGTTGTCCACAGGCTGTGGGTAACCGCACTCTTGCCACGCCGCCGAAACCGGGTGTCCTCGGGTCCCCGCGCGCGACATGATCCACGGCATGAGTGATACGGCGGACCGGTCCGCGCGCGGGTACGAGCATGAGCCGTCCGAGCCGGTGCCGGAGGACGAGCGGCGCAGGCGCCGTTGGGAGCGGCGCAGGACCGCCTCCCGCGGCGCGCGGCGGGTGCTGGCCCGCTCAGGTCTGCAGAGGACGATCCGCCAGCGGCTCGCCCTTCTGGAGGCGGCCGGCGAGGTGTACGACCTGGACGAGTCGGTCGACATGTACGGCGACGGCGTCGTCGCCGCTCTGGAGGACAAGGTCGCCGGGCTGCTCGGCAAGGAGGCCGCGGTCTTCTTCCCGACGGGCACCATGGCGCAGCAGGTCGCCCTGCGCTGCTGGGCGGGCCGCACCGGGAACCCGGCCGTGGCCCTGCACGCCGAGGCCCACCCGGAGGTGCACGAACGCGGGGCGTTCAGCCAGGTCAGCGGATTGCGCCCGGTCGTGTTGACGGCCGAGCCGCGCCAGCCCACCACCGAGGAGGTCCGTGACTGCGAGGAGCCGTTCGGGGCTCTGATGCTCGAACTGCCGCTCGTGCGCCCGGGACATCTGCTGCCGTCCTGGGAGGAGCTGACCGGTCTCGTGGAGGCGGCGCGCGAGCGGGACGCGGTGGTGCACTTCGACGGCGCGCGCCTGTGGGAGTCCACGGTCCACCTCGGCCGCCCGCTGGACGAGATCGCCGCGCTGGCGGACAGCGTCTACGTGTCGTTCTACAAGTCCCTCGACGGCTTCGGCGGCGCCGCCGTGGCCGGCCCGAGCACCCTGGTGGAGGAGGCGAAGGCGTGGCGCCACCGCTACGGCGGCACGGTCTTCCAGCAGTTCCCCACCGCGCTGTCGGCCCTGCTGGGCCTGGAGCGCGAACTGCCCCGTCTGCCGTCGTACGTGCTCCACGCGCGCGTGGTGGCCGCCGCGCTGGCCGAGGGACTGGCGGCGGCCGGGGTGCCGTGGTCGCGTGTGCACCCCGAGGTACCGCACACCAACGAGTTCCAGGTGTGGCTGCCGTACGACGCGGACACGGTCGCCGAGGCCGCGATCCGTACGGCCGAGGAGACCGGGACCCTGCTCTTCGCGCGCGCCTGGGACGCGCCCGTGCCGGGGCTGGCCGTCACGGAGATCGACGTCCGCGCACCCGGCCTGGAGTGGAGCGCCGAGGACGTGCGTACGGCGGTCGCTGACTTCATGGTCCGGCTGGAGGAGGAGGCCGGCCGGGGCGGGGTGCGGGCCGACGGGTAGGCGACGGGCGGCCTCGACCGGTCGGAGCGGCGTTGTCAGCGGTGGGGGGCGGCGTTGTCAGTGGTGGGGTGCACCATGAGGGCATGAGCGTGCGCATCGACATCGCGGGGCTGCGGCCGGAGGGGGTCGCGATCGTGCCGTCCCCCCTGGCCGAGCTCGGCATGGCACTGCACGCGCTGTCCGAGCCGGGGCACCATCCGGGCCTCCAGGGCTGGGTCACGAGTGTCACCGCGCGCCTCGACTCGCATCTCGCCGACCGGATGTGCGAGGCCGACTTCCTGTGGCGGACGACGTTCTCCGACCTCTTCATGCCGTACGCCGGTATCCCTGGCCGCAGCACGCTCCCGCGCGGGACGCTCGCCGAGGAGCTGGACCTGCTCGACAAGCTGACGGACGAGCAATTCGTGGACGCGGCCCTGGAGTTCACCTGCGTGATCAGCTACGGCTCCTACGAGCCGCTGATCCTCACCGACGAGCGGGTGCGCCGTCGCGCCCTGGACGTTGCCGCCTCGCGCGGCCCCCAGCAGGTGCGGTTCACCCAGCGGCTGCTCGACGACCCGCCCAGTGTGCGCGCGTGGCTGCGGCGCTTCCTGGAGGACTGCGACGAGGCGTTCTTCGCAGAGGTCTGGTCGCGGCTGAGCCACCAGCTCACGGCGGACGCCCGGCACAAGACGGAGCTGCTGCGGCACCGCGGGATGGCCGAGACGCTGGCGGCTGTGTCCCCCGTCCTCAGCCTGGACGAGGCGGCCGGCCAGATCGAGGTCGACAAGCTCGTCGAGGGCCGTACGGTCACCGCGGGCGGCGGGCTGCTCCTCGTGCCGACCAGCCTCGGCTGGCCCCATCTCAGCGTGCTGCACCGGAGCGGCTGGCAGCCCGTGCTGCACTACCCCGTCGGCTCGCCGGAGCTGGCCTCGCCGCCGTCGGTCGAGCAGCTCACCCTGCGGATGACGGCCCTGGCCCACCCCGTCCGGATGCGGATCTGCCGGCAGTTGGCGCGCAGCGCGTACACCACGAGCGAGCTGGCCCAGGTCCACGGCATGACGGCTCCCGAGATATCCCGGCATCTGGCCGTCCTGAAGAAGGCGGGGCTCCTGACCACCCGCCGGCGCGGCCGGTATGTGCTGCATCAGCTCGACGTGACGCGGGTGGCCCGGCTGGGCAGCGACTTCCTGGAGGGGATCCTCAGGTAGGGCGGGCGCGCGTAGGGCCTCAAGCGAGACCGGCGGCCGTCAGCCGGTGGAGGAGCCGCCGGTGCTCGCCCTACGCTTCGCCGCACGGTTCCTGGCCCGGCGTCGCCGCCGTCGGTCGGCGAGTTCGCCCCCGACGATCGAAAAGACAGCGGCGAAGGCGCACATCAGGAGGCTCGGCCGGTCGCCCGTGAGCCGGCCCACGAGCCACCAGCCGAGCGTCACCGCGGACCCCGCCATGGCCCACCCCGCGAGCGCGGCCGCCCGTCCCAGAAGCAGTTTCACGGCGTCACCGTAAGCCCTGCGGCCCTCGCGCCACGGGGCCTGCGATCACCGCCGGAACCCGGCCCTCAGTCGAACCTGATGTGCTGCAGGCCGACCCTCGCCTGGCGCAGTCGCGTGCGCAGTGCCCCCTCGGTGTTCGGCGTCAGCGTCAGCCCGGCCAGGACGGCGATACGGTCGGCCGTCTTCGGCACGCTCGTACGGTCCGTCCACAGGTGCTCGGCGAACTCCGGTTCACTCAGCCGTTCCAGACAGTGGTCGAGCTGCCGGACGGCCCAACTGTCCCCACGCGGCACCGCCTTCTTCCCGGCGGCGAACCGGAGAAGGCGCCCGAGGCCCCGCTCGCGCAGCCGCTTCGCCACGGTCTCCCGCTGGGCGAGCAGCGTGAAGTGCCGTACGTCGTGGCCCATTTCGCCCAGTCTGCCGACGGTCTCGGCGAAGCAGCGCGGGTCGGTCACCGTCATGGGGGCGATCACCACGCCGTCGTGCTCGCGGAGCGCCAGATCGAGCACCTCGACGACCCCCTGGCGCCACGACACCAGGTCCTGGAAGTCGCCTCGCAGGTCCGGCGGCAGCATGCGGCGCAGACCGAAACCGACGTGTTCGGGGTCGCAGACGACGCTGCCCGGCAGGCGGCGCCGGATCTCGTGTGCGGTCTGTGTCTTGCCGCCCCCGAAGGGACCGTTGATCCACAGGAGCATGCGCCGACCCTAGTGGCCGCAGGGCGCGCGCGGGGCGCGTTCGGCGGTGATCCGTACGCCGCCTGTACGTCCGTACGGACGTACCTCCGCGCGTCCCGCCCGTGCCCACCCGGAGCCGCCCTCAGCCGTGACCCCCGGCCCGCACCACACCCGTCTCGTACGCCAGGACCACCACCTGCACCCGGTCGCGCAGCCCCAGCTTCGTCAGGATGCGGCCCACGTGGGTCTTGACCGTGGCCTCGGACAGCACCAGCCGGGCCGCGATCTCCCCGTTGGACAGCCCCTGGGCGACCAGGACCATGACCTCGCGTTCGCGCCCGGTGAGCCGCTCCAGCTCCTTGTGCTGAGGCTCCTTGCCCGCGCTGGGCAGCATGGGCGCGAAGCGGTCGAGAAGACGTCGGGTGGTGGAGGGCGCGACCACCGCGTCGCCGCTGTGCACCGAGCGGATCGCGGTGAGCAGCTCGCCCGGCGGCACGTCCTTCAGCATGAAGCCGGAGGCGCCCGCCTTCAGCCCGGAGAAGGCGTACTCGTCGAGGTCGAACGTGGTCAGGATCAGCACCTTCGGCGGATTGGGGTCGGCGCAGATGCGCCGGGTGGCCTCGACCCCGTCCAGTTTCGGCATGCGCACGTCCATCAGCACCACGTCGACCGCGGTGGAACGCACCACCTGGAGGGCCTCCACGCCGTCGCCCGCCTCGGCCACGACCTCCATGTCCGGCTGGGCGGCGAGCACCATCCGGAACCCGGTGCGCAGCAGCATCTGGTCGTCGACGAGCATCACGCGGATCGTCATCGAGTCCTCTTCCATGGGGTTGTGACAGGTGTCAACGAAGGGCGTGCGTCGGCGTCAATGCGCCGGTTTGAGCGGGAGAAGCGCGCTGATGCGGAATCCTCCGCCGGGACGCGGGCCCGCGTCCAGCGTGCCGCCGACCATGCCGATCCGCTCCCGCATCCCGATCAGGCCGTGGCCGCCGCCGTCGGCGCCGCCCTCCTCGTACAGCTCGTGAGGAGCGCCCTTGCCGTCGTCCTCGACCAGCAGACCGAGACCGTCGTCGAAGTAGACCAGGCGCACGCTGGCGCCCGCGTTCGGCCCCCCGTGCTTGCGCGTGTTGGTGAGCGCCTCCTGAACGATCCGGTACGCGGTCAGCTCGACGCCGCTCGGCAGGGGCCGCGGGGTGCCCTCGACCTTGAAGTCCACGGGCAGGCCGGAGCCGCGGCACTGCTGGACGAGGTCCTCGATCTGCTCGACGTCCGGCTGCGGGACGTACTCCCCGCCCTCCTCGTGCTCGCCGGTGCGCAGGACGCCCAGCAGGCGGCGCATCTCGGCGAGGGCCTGGCGGCCGGTGGAGGAGATCGTCTCCAGGGCCTTCTTCGCCTGGTCGGGCGCCGCGTCGAGGACGTAGGCGGCGCCGTCGGCCTGCACCACCATCACCGACACGTTGTGCGCGACGACGTCGTGCAGCTCGCGCGCGATCCGGGCGCGCTCGGCGGCGACCGCGACCTTCGCCTGCGCCTCGCGTTCCTTCTCCAGGCGCGCCGCGCGCTCCTCCAACTGGGCGAAGTACGCCCGCCTGGTGCGTACGGAGTCGCCGAGCACCCAGGCGAGCGCGAAGGGAACCGTCTGGAAGACGACTATGGCCACATTGCCCGCCACGCCCGTCTGCTCGGTCTGCCAGCGCAGTTGTGCCAGGGTCGCGGCGACCAGGCCCATGCCCAGCGCGAGCCTCGACGCCCAGCGGGCGCCCGTCGCGGCGACCGTGTAGACGATCACCAGCAGCGCGAAGTCGGCGGCCATCGTCGCGACGTCCAGCACGAGCTGGGCGAGGCCGAGCGCACCGGCCAGCAGCAGCATCCGCTCCGGCATGCGCCGTCGCAGCGCCACCACCAGGCCCAGCAGAAGCGCGATCGGTACGAGCAACGCCAGATTGTCGGTTCCCTCGTGGTTCTCGCCGGCGGTGGTTCCGGCGACCACAGAGATCCCGAAGAGGACGAGGGCCCAGAAGCCGTCGACCTGGGTCGGGTGTCTGCGGAGGAAGTCGTAGAGGCGCTGCACGTAACCCAGCGTAGGGAAGACAGATGCGTGCAGGGGTCAACCGGAGGACCGATCCGGGCCCGGCGCGCGTACTCCGCAAGGTGGAGACAGTGATCACCTGTACGCCTAGTCTGACCCGGTGGAGGAGACGATCCGGAGGTCGGGACGGTGACGGACGCCGGCGGATGGCGCGGCTGGCGGGCGGCGGCCGAGGCCGCCCTGTACGGCCCGGACGGCTTCTACCTGCGCCCCGAGGGTCCGGCCGGACACTTCCGTACGTCCGTGCACGCCTCCCCGCTCTTCGCCGCGGCCGTGGCCCGGCTGCTGTGCCGGGTCGACGAGGCTCTCGGCCGGCCCGCGTCGCTGGACTTCGTCGACATGGCGGCCGGTCGCGGCGAACTGGTCACCGGCGTGCTCGCCGCGCTCCCCGCGGACGTGGCCGCCCGCACGCGCGCGTACGGCGTCGAAGTCGCCGCCCGCCCGGCGGGCCTCGCCCCCGCCATCACCTGGCTGCGCGAGCCTCCATCGCAGGTCACGGGGCTGCTGTTCGCCAACGAGTGGCTCGACAACGTGCCGGTGGAGGTCGCCGAGGTCGACTCCGCCGGCGTGCCCCGGCTGGTCCTCGTCCGCGGCGACGGGGACGAGCGGCTCGGCGATCCGGTGTCCGGGCCGGAGGCCGAGTGGCTCGCGCGGTGGTGGCCGCTGCCGGGCGTGACGGGTCTGCGGGCCGAGATCGGCCTGCCCAGGGACCGCGCCTGGGCCGCCGCCGTCTCCCATGTCGCGCGAGGGCTCGCGGTGGCCGTGGACTACGCGCACACGGCGTCGGCGCGCCCACCGTTCGGCACGCTCACCGGCTTCCGGGACGGCCGCGAGACCTCACCGGTCCCGGACGGCAACTGCGACATCACGGCACATGTGGCACTCGATGCGTGTGCGGAGGCGTGCACCCCGGCGCACACGCCCCAGCGCCCGCTCCTTCTGCGGCAACGCGCCGCCCTGCGCGCCCTGGGTCTGGCGGGCACCCGCCCCCCGCTCGCGCTCGCCTCCACGGACCCCGCCGCGTACGTGCGTGCCCTCGCGGGCGCCGGGGAGGCCGCCGAACTCACCGCACCGGGCGGACTCGGCGACTTCGGATGGCTGCTCCAGCCGGTGGGAATCCCCCACCCGCTCCGCCCGGACGCACCACCGCGCGCGTGATCTGCTCGTCCACCCGCCCGACCTACTTGTCGATGTCCCCGACCACGAAGAACAGCGACCCCAGGATCGCCACCATGTCCGCGACGAGCGTGCCCGGCAGCAGCTCGGCGAGCGCCTGGATGTTGTTGTACGAGGCCGAGCGCAGTTTCAGCCGGTACGGCGTCTTCTCGCCCTTGCTGACGAGGTAGTAGCCGTTGATGCCGAGGGGGTTCTCGGTCCATGCGTACGTGTGCCCCTCGGGCGCCTTGAGGACCTTCGGGAGCCGCTGGTTGATCGGGCCGGGCGGCAGGTCCCCGAGGCGGTCGAGACAGGCGTCCGCGAGGTCCAGCGCGTTGTGCGTCTGCTCCAGGAGGCACTCGAAGCGCGCCAGGCAGTCCCCTTCGGTCCTGCCCACCACCTTCAGGGTGTCCTGCAGCTCGCCGTACGCGAGATAGGGCTCGTCGCGGCGCAGGTCGAAGTCGACGCCCGAGGCTCGCGCGATCGGCCCGCTCACGCCGTACGCGTGCACGGCCGCCGGCGTGAGGGTGCCCACCCCGCGCGTGCGGCCCCGGAAGATCTCGTTGCCGAGCACCAGGTCGTCGAAGACGTCCATGCGCGAACGCACGGCGGCGACCGCGGCACGCGCGCGGGACGCCCAGCCCGCCGGCAGGTCCTCCTTGAGGCCGCCGACGCGGTTGAACATGTAGTGCATGCGCCCGCCGGAGACCTCCTCCATGACGTTCTGGAGCACCTCGCGCTCGCGGAAGGCGTAGAAGACCGGCGTGATCCCGCCCAGTTCCAGCGGATACGACCCCAGGAACATCAGATGGTTGAGCACCCGGTTCAGCTCGGCGAGGAGCGTCCGCGTCCACACCGCGCGCGGGGGCACCTCCATGCCGAGCATCCGCTCCACGGCGAGCACCACGCCCAGCTCGTTGGAGAAGGCGGACAGCCAGTCGTGGCGGTTGGCCAGCATGATGATCTGGCGGTAGTCGCGGGCCTCGAACAGCTTCTCCGCGCCGCGGTGCATATAGCCGATCACCGGCTCCGCCTGCCGGATGCGCTCGCCGTCCAGCACCAGCCTGAGCCGCAGCACGCCATGGGTGGAGGGGTGCTGGGGGCCGATGTTGAGCACCATGTCGGTGCTCTCCGCGGCGCCGCCGATGCCGACCGTGGTCTCCGTCGTAGGAGTCATGGCCCCAGTCTCTCCTACGTACGCTGGCGGTATGGAAACGGGGAGCGCGGCAGACACGGGGACGACGCCGGAGGCCGGGCCGCGGTGGACCGGGCTGCCGCCGGGGCTGCTGCGCATGCGGCGGCTGCTGCTCGTGGTGTGGCTGGGGACGGCCGCCGTGGCCGTCGGAGTGCTGCTCGGCCTGTTCGCCGGCCCCGCGTGGGCCACGTTCGCCCTGCTGCCCCTGGCGGGGATCGTCTGGGGCTGGGTCGGGCTCGGCCGCAACTGGCTCTCCTGGCGGTACGCCGAGCGCGCGGACGACCTGCTGATCAGCCGGGGCGTGCTGTGGCGCGAGGAGACGGTCGTGCCGTACGGGCGGATGCAGCTCGTGGAGGTGACCTCCGGTCCCGTGGAGCGGCACTTCGGGCTGGCCAGCGTGCAGCTGCACACCGCGGCCGCGGCGACCGACGCGACGATCCCCGGTCTGGACCCGGCCGAGGCGGAACGGCTGCGGGACCGGCTGACCGCGCTGGGCCAGGCCCGATCGGCGGGGCTGTGACGGCGCCGGGCGTCGACGAGGGCGTACGCCCGAAGCGGGTGGTGGTCGAGCGGCGGCTGCATCCCGTGACGCCGTTCAGGCGGGCGTGGGCGCCCGTCGCCGTGGTCGTCGGCTGGGCGGCGCACGATCCGAACCAGGCGCAGGAACAGCTGACCCGGCTGACCACGACGGCCTTGCTGATCGTGCTCGCGGTGGTGGTGTCCGCGGCCTCCCTCTACGGGTTCCTGTCCTGGTGGTTCACCCACTTCGCGGTGACGGACAGCGAACTGCGCATCCGCACCGGCCTGTTGTTCCGGCGCACGGCGCACATCCGGCTCGAACGCCTTCAAGCGGTCGACATGACCCGACCGCTGCTCGCGCGGATCGCGGGCGTGGCGAAACTGCGCCTCGACGTCGTCGGCGCCGACAAGAAGGACGAACTCGCCTTCCTGGGCGAGTCCGAGGCACGCGCCCTGCGCGCCGAACTTCTCGCGCGCGCGGCCGGCTTCGCGCCCGAGACGGCACACGAGGTGGGCGAGGCACCCGCGCGCGAACTGCTGCGCGTGCCCCCGCGCGAACTGGCGGTCGCCCTGATCCTGACCGGCGCCACCTGGGGCGCGCTCGCCGCCGCCCTCGTCGTGCCGCCGTTCCTGTGGCTCGCCACCCACAGCGTGTGGACGGTCCTCGCCACCGGTGTGCCGCTGCTGGGCGCGGCGGGCGCGAGCAGCGCGGGACGGTTCGTCGGCGAGTACGACTGGACGGTCGGCGAGTCGCCGGACGGGCTGCGGATCGACCACGGCCTCCTCGACCGTACGCACGAGACGGTGCCGCCCGGCCGGGTGCAGACCGTCCGCATCGTCGAACCGCTGCTGTGGCGGCGGCGTGGGTGGGTGCGGGTCGAGCTGGACGTCGCCGGTTCGGCCAACTCGGTGCTCGTACCGGTCGCCCCGCGCGCGATGGCCGAGGCCGTCATCGCGCGCGTGCTGCCCGGCACCGAGGTACCGGCGACGGCCGCCCTGTCCCGGCCGCCGCGCCGGGCCGGGCGGTGCCTCCCCCTGTGGTGGCGGGGCTACGGCATCGCCGTCACGGACACGGTGTTCGTCGCCCGGCACGGACTGCTGCGGCGCAGCGTGGCGCTCGTGCCGCACGCCAAGGTGCAGAGCGTGCGCCTGACCCAGGGGCCCTGGAAGCGGCTGTGGCGCCTCGCCGACGTCCATGTGGACACGGGGGCCGGCAAGACCGTGACAGCGCGTCTGCGGGACGCACAGGAGGCCGCGGAGCTGCTGCGCGGCCAGGCGGAGCGGTCCCGCACCGGGCGGCGCGACGCGCGGTCGGACCAGTGGATGGCGTGACCGCGGAACGCACCGCGGCCCGCCTCGCCGCACGGGCGTGGCGGGCCGCGGTGCTCCGGCGGGCCGTTCAGGAGACCGCGCTGCGCAGTCCCTGGACGTCGATCTGCTCGGTCTCGTCGTGCGCGGTCAGGTCGATGACCTGACCGACGGCGCGCTCGTGCTCGCGGGCCGGCTTGAACTCCGCCTCGGCCTCGGCCTTGTGCAGCGCGAGGGCCTCCTCGCCGACGACATCGGCGAGATCCTCGTTCTGCACGGCCTCCAGCGCGGCGGAGGCCGACGCCTTCTCCGCCCCGAAGAAGTCGAAGCCGCCCTCGGCCGTGGGACGCCGCACCGGCTGCGCGGCCGGTGCGGCGTCCCACGGC
>NZ_MUBA01000308.1 GCF_002154575.1 Streptomyces bobili | reverse complement strand
GACATCGCACGCGCGCGCGTGGGCGACCCGTTCGGGTGGGCCGGTCGCGCGTCGGCGCCGAACGGGCGGGGCGCGCTGGTAGCCGTGGTGCATGCTGCTCTCCCCCCGCGCCCAGGCCCACCCGTACGGATCCGGCACCCGCCGGCCCCGTAGCACCGGATCCCGCGGCCTCGCCTCCGCCCTGCTCGCCTCGGCCGTCTCCGTCTGCCTCGTCGCCGCGGGCGCCCCGCCCAGCCCGCTCGGCGTCGGCGACCGCCTCTTCCCGCACCTCGGCAACCCCGGCTACGACGTGGCGTCGTACGACCTCGCCCTCACGTACTCCGGAAGCAACACCGAGCCGCTCCAGGCGGTCACCACGATCGACGGCTGGACCACCGACACGCTGGAGCGGATCAACCTCGACTTCGCCCATGGCGACGTCCAGTCGGTCCAGGTCGACGGGGAGGCCGCCGACTTCGCCACCGCAGGGGAAGACCTGGTGATCACGCCGGCCGACCCGCTTCCCCGCGGCGACTGGATGCGCGTCACCGTGCGGCACACCAGCGATCCGGTGAGCGCGAAGGGCCGGGACGGCGGCTGGGTGCGGACCGCGGACGGCCTCGCCATGGCCAACCAGGCCGACGCCGCCCACCTGGTGTTCCCGTGCAACGACCACCCCTCCGACAAGGCCATGTTCACCGTCCGGGTCACCGCGCCCAACGGCTACACGGCCGTGGCCAACGGCCTGCCGACCGACGTCGACCGGGCGGGCCGCGCGACGACATGGACGTACCGCACCCTGCACCCCATGGCCACCGAACTCGCCCAGGTCTCCATCGGCCGCTCCGCCGTCCTGCACCGTGAGGGACCACACGGACTGCCCTTGCGGGACGTCATCCCCGCCAAGGACCGCGAGGCCCTCGAACCCTGGCTGAAGAAGACCCCCGACCAGATCGCCTGGATGGAGAGCAAGGTCGGCCCCTACCCCTTCGAGACCTACGGTGTGCTCGTCGCCGACACCGTCACCGGCTTCGAGCTCGAGACGCAGACTCTCTCCCTCTTCGAGAAGGGCCTGTTCACCGAGCCCGCCTACCCCAAGTGGTACGTCGAGTCGATCATGGTGCACGAGCTGGCCCACCAGTGGTTCGGCAACAGCGTCAGCCCGCGCACCTGGTCCGACCTGTGGCTCAACGAAGGACACGCCACCTGGTACGAGGCCCTGTACGCGCAGGAGAAGAAGGACGACCGCACGCTGGAGGCGCGCATGAAGGCGGCCTACGGCGCCTCCGACCGCTGGCGCACGGCCGGAGGCCCGCCCGGCGCCCCGAAGCCGCCCGCACCCGGCCAGAAGATCGGCATCTTCCGCGCCAACGTCTACGACGGCGCGGCCCTCGTGCTCTTCGCCCTGCGCGAGGAGATCGGCGTGGAGGCCTTCGACCGGCTGGAACGGACCTGGCTGACCGACCACCGCGACGGCACGGCCGGCACGGCCGACTTCGTCCGCCTCGCCGGCCAGGTCTCCGGCCGCGACCTCGGGAGCTTCTTCCAGCACTGGCTGTACGACGAGAAGACCCCGCCGATGCCCGGTCACCCGGAGTGGAAGCCGGTCGCGCCGGCCGCCAAGGCTCCGGAATAAGTCGATGACGAGACGGGCCGTACCGTGCGACCATCGAGAGGTCGGCGGGGCACGGGACGCGGGAATCTCCCAGGGTACTCGTGCGTTGTGCATCATGACCGCCGAACCGGCATCCGCAACGACGTAAGGACCCAATGACCTCCTCTTCTTCCCCTTCCCAGGACAACAAGCGCTCCTACCCCGAAGGTCTTCGGGCCGATGCCCTGATGGAAGAGGACGTCGCCTGGAGCCTCGACACCGACGGAGAGCGGGACGGCGACCAGCTCGACCGTTCCGAGCGAGCGGCCCTGCGCCGCGTCGCGGGCCTCTCCACCGAACTCGAGGACGTCACCGAGGTCGAGTACCGCCAGCTCCGCCTGGAGCGGGTCGTGCTCGTCGGCGTCTGGACCTCGGGGACCGCACAGGACTCGGAGAACTCCCTCGCGGAGCTGGCCGCCCTCGCGGAGACCGCGGGAGCCCTCGTGCTCGACGGTGTGATCCAGCGCCGCGACAAGCCCGACGCGGCCACCTTCATCGGTTCCGGCAAGGCCATGGAACTGCGCGACATCGTCCTCGAGACGGGCGCGGACACCGTCATCTGCGACGGTGAGCTCGGTCCCGGCCAGCTCATCGCCCTCGAAGACGTCGTCAAGGTCAAGGTCATCGACCGTACGGCCCTGATCCTGGACATCTTCGCCCAGCACGCCAAGTCCCGAGAGGGCAAGGCGCAGGTCGCGCTCGCGCAGATGCAGTACATGCTGCCGCGGCTGCGAGGCTGGGGTCAGTCACTGTCCCGTCAGATGGGCGGCGGCAAGGGCGGCGGCCTCGCCACCCGTGGTCCCGGTGAGACCAAGATCGAGACGGACCGGCGCCGGATCCGCGAGAAGATGGCGAAGATGCGCCGGGAGATCGCGGAGATGAAGACCGGCCGCGAGATCAAGCGCCAGGAGCGCAAGCGCCACAAGGTGCCCTCCGTCGCCATCGCGGGCTACACCAACGCCGGAAAGTCCTCGCTGCTCAACCGCCTGACGGGTGCGGGCGTGCTGGTCGAGAACTCCCTGTTCGCGACCCTCGACCCGACCGTGCGCCGGGCCGAGACCCCGAGCGGCCGGCTGTACACGCTGGCGGACACCGTCGGCTTCGTCCGGCACCTGCCGCACCACCTGGTCGAGGCGTTCCGCTCCACCATGGAGGAGGTCGGCGAGTCCGACCTGATCCTGCACGTGGTGGACGGCTCGCACCCGGCCCCGGAGGAGCAGCTCGCCGCCGTCCGCGAGGTGATCAGGGATGTAGGCGCCACCGGCGTGCCCGAGATCGTCGTGATCAACAAGGCTGACGCGGCCGACCCGCTGACACTGCAGCGGCTCATGCGGAACGAGAAGCGCTCCATCGCCGTCTCGGCCCGCACCGGCCAGGGCATCGAGGAACTGCTGGCGCTCATCGACACGGAGCTGCCGCGGCCGTCCGTCGAGGTCGAGGTGCTCGTGCCGTACACCCACGGCCGGCTGGTTGCGCGCGCCCATGCCGACGGTGACGTGATCTCCGAGGAGCACACGGCGGAGGGCACCCTGCTGAAGGCCCGGGTGCACGAGGAACTGGCGGCGGATCTCGCGCCGTACGTTCCCGCGCCGCTCGTCTGACGCCCGCGCACACAGGAAGGCCCGCCCNNGGGGGCGGGCCTTCCTGTGCGAACAGCGAGCGTCTACTGACCGGCGAACTTCTTGCTCACCGAGTCGTACACGCCCTTGGCCACCTCACCCAGTCGCGGTCCCGCGAGCCAGCCGGCGTCCACCGGACCGATCGAGGTGTTGGAGACCAGCGCCGGCTTGCCGTCCGAACCCGTGGCCACCCAGCCGCCGCCCGACGAACCGCCGGTCATCGTGCAGCCGATGCGGTACATCGTCGGGTCGGTGCCGTTGAGCGACAGCCGGCCGGGCTTGTCCTGGCACTCGTACAGCGTCTGCCCGTCGT
Source organism: Streptomyces bobili (assembly GCF_002154575.1). Taxonomy (GTDB): domain Bacteria; phylum Actinomycetota; class Actinomycetes; order Streptomycetales; family Streptomycetaceae; genus Streptomyces; species Streptomyces bobili. The sequence continues at coordinate 15,131 of NZ_MUBA01000308.1, read as the reverse complement.
ACGGCGCCGCCGCCGGGTAGCCGGTCGCCGTGATGCTCTTCACCTCGGCCACGGCCGGGGCCGCGAAGTCCACCGGCAGCGCGGAACCGACCATCTCCTCCAGCGACTTGCCGGAGCCACCCTTCTCGGGCGTCACATGGATGACGGCGAAGTCGTACGAGGCACCGTCACCGCCGGTCTGCCCGCCCTGCTCGATCCACTGGTCGGAGGTCTGCGCCCAGTCGGCCCACCAGACCCCGTACGGCGCCACCTCTTCCTTGGTGGCCGTCTCCAGCTTCGCTGCCGACATGCCCGAGTCGTTGTACGACGGCACGAAGGCGATGTTGCGGTACCAGCCGCCCTTCTTGCCCGCGTGCACGCAATGCCCCGCCGTCCACACCATGTTGGACTTGCCGGGGTTGGCCGGGTCCTGCACGACCGTCGCCGAGCAGACCATCGTGCCCTCGGGGGAGTCGAAGAGCACCTTGCCCGCCTCGGGGGCGTTGGCGTGGTACGTGCTCGGCACGGCCGCCGCCTCCACCGCCGCAGGCTCGGGGTCGGTCACACCCTGGTCGTCGCCGAGGTCGCTCTCGTCGACGCCGCGGTCCGGGTCCTCGGCGTCCCGCATCCGGTCCGGGTCCCACAGGCCCTCGATGATCGGGTTGATGTAGTCCTGCGCCTCGCGCAGCCAGTCGTCCTGGTCCCAGTTCTTCCAGGCGCCGTTCTTCCACTTGTCCAGATCGATCCCGTGCTCTTTGAGCCGGTCCTTGATGTCGTCCGGAATCGTGATCTTTCCGTCGGCCGCGGCCGCGGCCGACGCGGCGGCGCTGGCCCGGCTGTCCGCGTCGGCGCCGCCCGAATCGCAGGCGGTCGCCGTGAGCGCGAGCGCCGAGGCGAGGGCGACGGCACCCAGCGCGGGGGAGATTCCGCGTGAGGCGTTCCTCCCCCGTCGGGCGAAGAACGACGGCCGTATGGATCGCATGGTGTGACTCCCCGTGGTGTCAAGGAACTTGGAGCGGTGACCGCGCCACCGCGAGAACCCGGCGTCTTCTCATGCCTGGTTCAGGTGGGGCTCACGGCCGGGTGGGACGGCATCACACGATATGCGTTCGCTGTGGGGGACTGCCGACGGAACAGCAACGGTTCCGTCACGGCAAGGATCTTGAGGCAACCCGTAACCCCGTGGACCGTCGGCGGTTGGTAGCCGTGGGGCCGGCCGCCTGCGCGTGGCCCTTCCGGCGGAATCCCGCGAGGGCGCGGAACCGCCGCCCAACGCCCGGCGCACCGGTGCGGACCCGGCGGCGGGGGTTCCGCGGCGAACCGACTCGCCTCTGGACAGCGGGAGGACAGACCGTGGCTGTGACGGAACCAGTGCGGGGGGAGACGTCCGAGGGGCGCGTCGCCGACGAGGGCGCCGCCGATCAGGGGGCTGCCGAGGAGGAGACCCCCGCTCTCCGGGTTCACCCGCCGGGGCGCCTCGCCCACGAAAACGTCCTGCGCCGGCAGGCGGCGCGCGAGCCGGCGGCTCGTACGTACGCCCGAGCCCTGCCGATCGTGCCGGTACGGGCCCGCGGACTGACCATCGAGGGGGCCGACGGCCGCCGCTACCTCGACTGTCTCTCAGGAGCCGGGGCCCTCGCACTCGGCCACAACCACCCCGTCGTCCTGGAAGCCGTCCGCAAGGTCCTCGACTCGGGTGCCCCGCTGCAGGTCCTCGATCTCGCCACACCCGTCAGGGACGCCTTCGTCACCGAGCTGTTCCACACCCTGCCGCCCCGGCTGGCCGACCACGCGCGCGTGCGGTTCTGCGGACCGGCCGGCACGGACGCGGTGGAGGCCGCGCTCACCCTGGTCAGGGCCGCCACCGGCCGCCCCGGCGTCCTGGCCTTCACCGGCGCCGGCCACGGCATGACCGCGGGTTCCCTCGCCGTCTCCGGCGGTGCCACCGACGCGGGGGCGACCCGCCTGCCGTACCCGCAGGACTACCGCTGTCCCTTCGGAGTCGGCGGCGAGGGCGGCGCCGAACTCGCCGCCCGCTGGACCGAGTCGCTCCTGGACGACCCGAGGTCCGGTGTGGGCCCTCCGGCCGGGATGATCGTCGAACCCGTCCAGGACGAGGGCGGTGTGATCCCCGCGCCGGACGCCTGGATGCGCCGTATGCGCCGGCTCACGGCCGACCGGTCGATCCCTCTGATCGCCGACGAGGTCCAGACGGGCGTCGGACGGACCGGGTCCTTCTGGGCGGTCGAGCACAGCGGTATCACCCCCGATGTGATGGTCCTGTCGAAGGCCATCGGCGGCAGCCTGCCGCTCGCCCTGATCGTCTACCGCGACGACCTCGACGTCGGGGAACAGGGTGCCCACGCGGGCACGTTCCACGGCAACCAACTCGCCATGGCCGCCGGCACGGCCACCCTCGCCCACGTTCGCGCCAACGGCCTCGCCGGACGCGCGGCGACCCTCGGCGACCGGATCCTGCGCGAACTGCGCTGTCTGGCCGAGGAGTTCCGGTGCATCGGGGACGTGCGGGGGCGTGGCCTGATGATCGGGGTGGAGATGGTCGACCCGGAGGGCGAGACGGAGGAGAAGTGGACCGGGCACGGTGCCGGTGCGACCCGCCCCGCCTCTCCCGAACTGGCCGCCGCCGTCCAGCGGGAGTGCCTGAGCCGCGGCCTGATCGTCGGACTCGGCGGACGCCACGCGAGCGTCGTACGGCTGCTGCCACCCCTCACGATCACCGACGAACAGACGGTGGCCGTGCTCGACCGGCTGTCGGACGCGGTGCGGGCCGTGGCCCGCGCGCGAGCGAAGGAACGACCTTGAAGACGCCACCTCTGACTCCGTCCTCGTCCGCGCCGTCCGTCCTCCCGGTCCCCCGCCGGTGGACGGGCACCGCGGCGGACCCGTTGCATCACCCCGACCCGCACCAGGCGGCCCAGGCGGCGGCCGTGGAGAACCTGCTGCGCTGCTGGGTCCGCGAGAGGGATCTGCCGGCCCCCGACGACGGCGTCCTGCGCATCCCGCTGCCCGCCACCGGCACCGCGCTCCTCGCCCCCGTCCGCTACTGGTCGCCCACCGGATGGCACCGCTTCGGCCCGCCTCGCCCGGCCGACGCCCCCGAGCACTGCGCGCCCGCGGACGCGGTCATGGTCGCGGCCCTGCTGAGCCGCGAGACGCCCCGGCCCGTCACCCCGCCCGGCGACGCCCTCCGTGCCGGGAGCACCGTCCTCGCGGGCGCGGCGGAAGGCGTCGACCTGGTCGCCCGTGTCGCCGACTCCGTCCGGCGCACAGCCGCTTTCATCAGCGCGCACCGGGAACGCCCGGCCGACCGGACCGACCTCTTCCGCTCCGCCGAGCAGGCGCTGACGCTCGGGCATCCCGTCCACCCGACCCCCAAGAGCCGCGAGGGTCTCTCCGACTCCGAAGCCCGCGTGTACTCGCCCGAGTCGCACGGCTCCTTCCCTCTCCACTGGCTGGCTGTCGCTCCCGCCGCACTCGCCACGGACTCCGCCTGGACCGAGCGCGGCAGGCCCGTCCCCGCCCAGGTGCTCACGGCCCGGCTCGCCGGTACCCGGCTGCCGCTGCCCGACGGATACGCGGCCCTGCCCGTGCACCCGTGGCAGCTGCGTGAGGCCCGTCACCGTCCCGAGGTCGCGGCCCTGCTCGACGCCGGCCTGCTCCGGGACCTCGGCGCCCACGGCCTTCCGTGGCATCCGACCTCGTCCGTGCGCACCGTTCACCGCTCGGGGGCACCGGCGATGCTCAAACTCTCGCTGGGACTGCGCATCACCAACTCCCGCAGGGAGAACCTCCGCAAGGAACTGCACCGCGGTGTCGACGTCCACCGCCTGCTCCGCACCGGCCTCGGAGAGCGGTGGCGGGCGGTCCATCCGGGCTTCGACATCGTCCGGGACCCGGCCTGGCTCGCCGTGGACGGGCCGGACGGGCGCCCGGTGACCGGCCTGGACGTGATGATCCGGCACAACCCGTTCGCCCCCGCCGACGACGTCTCCTGCGTCGCCGCGCTCGTCGCGCCTCGCCCCGGCCCCCGCCCGAGGGAGGGCGGCGGCTCCGCGACCTCCCGGCTCGCCGAGCTCGTCACGCGCCTCGCGGCGGCGACGGGCCGGCCGCGCGAGACCGTGGCCGCCGAGTGGTTCCTGCGCTACCTGGAGCAGGTCGTACGTCCCGTGCTGTGGCTCGACGGCGAGGCGGGCATCGCGCTGGAGGCGCACCAGCAGAACACCCTGGTCCTGCTGGACGCCGACGGCTGGCCCGGCGCCGGTCGCTACCGGGACAACCAGGGCTACTACTTCCGCGAGTCCCGCCGGGCCGAACTGGACTCCCGGCTGCCCGGCGTCGGCGAGGCCGGCGACACCTTCGTCCCGGACGGTGTCGCCGACGAGCGCTTCGCCTACTACCTCGGCATCAACAACGTGCTGGGACTCGTCGGAGCCCTCGGCTCCCAGGGCCTCGCCGACGAGCACATGCTTCTCGCCGCCTGCCGGCGCTTCCTCACCGACGCCGCCTCGCGCACCGGCCCCGGCCGCACCCGGAGTTCCCTGCCGGCCCGGCTGCTCGACTCCCCCGTCCTGCGCTGCAAGGCGAACCTGCTCACCCGCCTCCACGGCCTCGACGAACTCGTCGGCCCGGTCGACACCCAGTCCGTCTACGTCACCATCACCAACCCCCTCCACCGCTGAACCGCCGCATCCCGAGAGGAACAGAGCGTGCCGTCCACCGACACCGAGGACACGCTGGAGCTGCGCCTGCCCGCCGGCTTCCCCGTCCCGCCCGGAGAATCGGAGCACAGGACCCTGGCCGCCACGGGCCGGAGGGGGCCCGTGGTCCCCGGAGATCCCGCGGTCCCCGCGGACCTGCTCGACGGCATCGGCGGCTGGGGGCCGGCAGCCACCCCCGCCGGTGACTTCCACCTCCGCCCCGTACGGATCGAGCGGGACCTGCCTCGCATCGCCCGGTGGATGAACGACCCCACGGTCGCGGCCTTCTGGGACCTGGCCGGTCCCGAGGCCGTGGCCGCGGCGCACCTGCGCCGCCAACTCGCCGGAGACGGCCGCAGCGTCCCGTGCCTCGGCGTCCTGGAGGGCACCCCGATGAGCTACTGGGAGATCTACCGGGCGGACCTCGATCCGCTGGCCCGTTCCTACCCGGCCCGGCCGCACGACACCGGCATCCACCTGCTGCTCGGGTCCGTGGCCGACCGGGGCCGGGGGCTCGGCGCCGTACTGCTCCGGGCCGTCGCCGATCTCGTCCTCGACCGGCGGCCCGCCTGCGCGCGTGTCGTCGCCGAGCCCGACCTGCGCAACACCCCGTCCGTCGCGGCGTTCCTGACCGCCGGCTTCCGGCTCTCCGCGGAGATCGGCCTGCCCTCGAAGCGTGCCGCCCTCATGATCCGGGAGCGGGCTCGGCGTGGTCTGCTGTGACCTCCTGCCCGCCGGGCCGGTCATCCCGAGTACCAGCCGATCGCAACCGGTCCCGATCGGTCACTCCCGAGCCCAGACCGGTATGGCCTTTGCGCCTACCGACATGCGCGCCGTCTTGATCACGTCCGTCCCGTCCCCCGTGACCACACGATTGTCAGTGGCGCCCCGTAGGGTGGTCGCGCTATGACGAAGCCCTCACTCCCCGAACTCCTGCATGCTGCCGTCACCGCCGTCGGCGGCACGGAGCGCCCCGGCCAGGTGACCATGGCCGAAGCCGTCGCGGAGGCGATCGACGACGGCTCCCATCTGCTGGTCCAGGCCGGCACCGGCACCGGTAAGTCGCTGGGGTACCTCGTGCCCGCGCTGGCGCACGGGGAGCGTGTCGTCGTGGCGACCGCCACCCTGGCGCTGCAACGCCAGCTCGTGGAGCGCGACCTGCCGCGCACGGTCGACGCGCTGCATCCGATCCTGCGCCGCCGCCCCGAATTCGCGATGCTCAAGGGCCGGTCGAACTACCTGTGCCTGCACCGGCTGCACGAGGGGATGCCCCAGGACGAGGAGGAGGGCCTCTTCGACCAGTTCGAGGCGGCGGCGCCGACCAGCAAGCTGGGCCAGGACCTGCTGCGGCTGCGCGACTGGGCCGACGAGACGGAGAACGGCGACCGGGACGACCTGACCCCCGGCGTCTCCGACCGTGCCTGGGCGCAGATCTCGGTCTCCTCGCGTGAGTGTCTCGGCGCCACGAAATGCGCGTACGGCGCCGAGTGCTTCGCCGAGATGGCGCGGGAGCGGGCCAAGCTGGCCGAGGTCGTCGTGACCAACCACGCCCTGCTGGCCATCGACGCCATCGAGGGGGCTCCCGTCCTTCCGCCGCACGAGGTGCTGATCGTCGACGAGGCCCACGAGCTGGTCTCGCGGGTCACCGGCGTCGCCACCGGTGAGCTGACCGCGGGCCAGGTCAACAGGGCCGTACGCCGGGCGGCGAAGCTGGTCAACGAGAAGGCCGCCGACCAGCTGCAGACCGCCGCCGAGGGCTTCGAGCGGCTGATGGAGCTGGCTCTGCCGGGCCGCCTCGAGGAGATCCCGGAGGACCTCGGCTACGCCCTCATGGCACTGCGCGACGCCGCCCGAACGGTCATCTCGGGAATCGGCGCCACCCGAGACAAGTCCGTCCAGGACGAGGACTCGGTCCGCAAGCAGGCGCTGGCCTCGGTGGAGAGCGTGCACGACGTGGCGGAGCGCCTGGTGAACGGCTCCGAGTACGACGTCGTCTGGTACGAGCGGCACGACCGCTTCGGCGCCTCCCTGCGCGTGGCCCCCATGTCCGTCTCGGGCCTGCTGCGGGAGAAGCTGTTCACGGACCGTTCCGTGGTGCTGGCCTCGGCGACCCTGAAGCTGGGCGGGGACTTCAACGGCGTGGGTGCCTCCATGGGACTCGCGCCGGAGGGCACCCAGGGCGAGGACGTCCCGCAGTGGAAGGGCATCGACGTCGGCTCCCCCTTCGACTACCCCAAACAGGGCATCCTGTACGTCGCGAAGCACCTGGCCCGCCCCGCGCGCGACGGCGACCGTGCGGACATGCTGGACGAACTGACCGAGCTGATCCAGGCGGCCGGCGGACGGACCCTCGGCCTCTTCTCCTCCATGCGTGCCGCCCAGCTGGCCGCTGAGGAGCTGCGTGGCCGAATCCCCGAGTTCCCGATCCTGTTGCAGGGCGAGGAGACGCTCGGCGAGCTGATCAAGAACTTCGCGGCGGACCCGAAGACCTGCCTCTTCGGCACGCTGTCGCTCTGGCAGGGCGTCGACGTGCCGGGACCCAGCTGTCAGCTGGTGGTCATGGACAAGATCCCGTTCCCACGGCCGGACGACCCGCTGATGAGCGCACGCCAGAAGGCGGTCGAGGAGGCCGGCGGCAACGGCTTCATGGCGGTCGCCGCCACCCATGCCGCCCTGCTGATGGCCCAGGGCTCGGGCCGGCTCGTCCGTGCGTCGGGCGACCGCGGGGTCGTCGCGGTACTGGACCAGCGGCTGGCGACTGCCCGCTACGGCAGCTATCTGAAGGCGTCGATGCCCGACTTCTGGTTCACGACGGACCCGAACCAGGTCCGCCGGTCGCTGGCGGCGATCGACGCGTCGGCGAAGCAGACAGAGGAATAGCGATGTGGGTGTGTCCCCGTGGGGACACACCCACATCGCTGGGTGCGGCGGCCGTTGCGGCACAGCACAGGGCCCCGGAACCGGCGCAGGGATCCCGGGGCCCAGACGGGGGGGCGGTCGAGGAGGCCCGTCCGCCGCCGCGCTCAGACGCGGCGCAGTACGGCCACCACCTTGCCGAGGATGGTCGCGTCGTCGCCGGGGATCGGCTCGTACGCCGCGTTGTGCGGGAGGAGCCAGACATGGCCGTCCTCGCGCTTGAAACGCTTGACGGTGGCCTCGCCCTCCAGCATGGCGGCCACGATGTCGCCGTTCTCCGCGACCGGCTGGCGGCGGACGGTGACCCAGTCGCCGTCACAGATCGCGGCCTCGATCATCGAGTCGCCGACGACCTTCAGGACGAACAGCTCACCATCGCCGACGAGCTGCCGGGGGAGCGGGAAGACGTCCTCGACCGACTCCTCGGCGAGGATCGGGCCACCGGCGGCGATGCGGCCGACCAGCGGGACGTACGACGCGGCCGGCTTGCCGGCGGTGTCCGTGGGCTGGACCGCCGCGGACTGGTCGGACCCGCGCACCTCGTAGGCGCGGGGGCGGTGCGGGTCGCGGCGCAGGAAGCCCTTGCGCTCCAGCGCCATCAGCTGGTGTGCGACCGATGAGGTGCTGGACAGGCCGACGGCCTGGCCGATCTCGCGCATCGATGGCGGGTATCCGCGCCGCTGCACGGAGTCCCGGATGACCTCGATCACCCGACGCTGACGGTCGGTGAGGCCCGTGCTGTCCGCCCGGATGCCTGGAGGTCGGCCCGGCAGGGAGCGCTTGTGCCCCTCCGGGTTCGTGGTTTCGTTCATCGCATGCACCGGCTCGAGTCGGCCCTGGGAGCGGTCCTGGGCAGTGATGGTGGCACTGTCTGCGGTGGTGGTCACGTCGGCCCCTCTCGGTTGTCTCCCTGCTGGACAACGGTAGTAGCTTTCGAAAGGTTGCGCCAAACACACGTTCGAGTGAAAAAGCGTGGATAGCCTGACTTGATCATGTGTCTGGGTGTATGGCTGACGCGTTGCCCGCCGGGCTGAAGGGCTGCTTGTCGTACCCTTCACCGCCGGGGCCGATGGCCTGGTGAGGTGTGACCCCAGTCTGCCATCCGTCCCACCGTGGTCCGGGAGCCGGGCCCGGCTCTGCGCGAGAGTCCCACCTCTCCTCCTCCTGGCGCTCACCGTATCCCTGTGCGCCGCCCGGCGATATGGCCGTACGCGCGGGTGTGGGGTGTCGTGCGACATGGCCGTACGCGCGCGTGTGTCATGCGGCGCGGGACGGGCCGCGGGCGTCGCTTTCGAGTGCTCGCTGTGACCGGCGGGCCGCGCCGCGTGAAGGCTGTCGGTGCGACACGCGACACAGCCTGGGTGAATGAGCCAAGCACCACATCTAGTGGTTGGATATCAACAGCAGCCCACAAGTTGTGGTCCCTCGGGACTTCGCACCCTCTGGGATCGCCTATGCTGGGGGCTGCTTCGAGGGGCCCGTGAGGCCCGGCGAGGCCATTGAGACTGCTGTGAGGAGGGATGGATCATGCACTGCCCCTTCTGCAGGCACCCCGACAGCCGCGTCGTCGACAGTCGTACGACCGACGACGGCACGTCGATCCGCAGGCGCCGCCAGTGCCCTGACTGCTCCCGTCGTTTCACGACCGTGGAGACGTGCTCGCTCATGGTGGTCAAGCGGTCCGGGGTCACCGAGCCTTTCAGCCGCACCAAGGTCATCAATGGCGTCCGCAAGGCGTGCCAGGGACGACCTGTCACCGAGGACGCGCTCGCGCAGCTCGGCCAGCGGGTCGAGGAAGCGGTGCGCGCCACCGGGAGTGCCGAGCTGACCACCCACGACGTGGGACTGGCCATACTCGGCCCGTTGCAGGAGCTGGACCTCGTCGCCTATCTGCGATTCGCCTCCGTCTACCGGGCGTTCGACTCGCTCGACGACTTCGAGGCCGCCATCGCGGAACTCCGGGAGACGGGACACCTCGCCGCGGACGACGAAGACCGCGAGAGGACTGACGGCACCGAGGGCGCTGACGGCACCGAAGGCGCCGTCGCGGGGAGCCGGGAAGACGACGGCGGGCGCGGAGGAACCGTGCAGGTTCCCGAGCCCGCCCACTCCGCCGACTGACCGGCGGGCCGGAACCGGAACGGCAGCTCCGGGTCCGGCCGGGCGGCGGCGGACCAAGACCTGTTGCGGGCGTAGCGCGTGGTGCCCGCAGCACAAGACAGAACACCGTGTCACAGGAACAACGTGGCATTTCAGGGCGTTTTCGCCCGTACAGGGAGGCGGCATGACAGAGACGGCGAGCGGTCCGGCACGGGGTTCCCGCGCCAAGGGCGCCAAGGCGACCAAGGGCCTGCGTATCGAGCGCATCCACACGACCCCCGGCGTGCACCCGTATGACGAGGTGGCCTGGGAGCGCCGTGACGTCGTCATGACCAACTGGCGCGACGGCTCGGTCAACTTCGAGCAGCGTGGCGTCGAGTTCCCCGACTTCTGGTCGGTGAACGCGGTCAACATCGTCACCAGCAAGTACTTCCGGGGCGCCGTCGGCACCCCGCAGCGCGAGGTCAGCCTCAGGCAGCTGATCGACCGCATCGTGAAGACGTACCGGAAGGCCGGCGAGGACCACAAGTACTTCCCGTCGCCCGCAGACGCCGAGATCTTCGAGCACGAGCTGGCGTACGCCCTCCTGCACCAGATCTTCAGCTTCAACAGCCCCGTCTGGTTCAACGTGGGCACCCCGCAGCCGCAGCAGGTCTCCGCCTGCTTCATCCTGGCCGTCGACGACTCCATGGAGTCGATCCTCGACTGGTACAAGGAAGAGGGCATGATCTTCAAGGGCGGCTCCGGTGCCGGCCTGAACCTCTCCCGCATCCGCTCCTCCAAGGAGCTGCTCTCCTCCGGTGGCAACGCCTCCGGCCCGGTCTCCTTCATGCGCGGCGCCGACGCCTCCGCCGGCACCATCAAGTCCGGTGGTGCCACCCGCCGCGCCGCGAAGATGGTCGTCCTCGACGTGGATCACCCCGACATCGAGGACTTCATCGAGACCAAGGTCAAGGAGGAGGAGAAGATCCGCGTCCTGCGCGACGCGGGCTACGACATGGACCTGGGCGGCGACGACATCACGTCCGTCCAGTACCAGAACGCCAACAACTCGGTCCGCGTGAACGACGAGTTCATGACGGCCGTCGAGCAGGGCGGCAAGTTCGGCCTGCGCGCGCGGATGACCGGTGACGTGATCGAGGAGGTCGACGCCAAGTCGCTCTTCCGCAAGATCGCCGAAGCGGCCTGGGCCTGCGCCGACCCGGGCATCCAGTACGACGACACCATCAACACCTGGCACACCTGCCCCGAGTCCGGCCGGATCACCGCGTCGAACCCGTGCAGCGAGTACATGCACCTGGACAACACGTCCTGCAACCTCGCCTCGCTGAACCTGATGAAGTTCCTCAAGGACGACGGCAAGGGACACCAGTCCTTCGAGGCCGACCGTTTCCAGAAGGTCGTCGAGCTGGTCATCACCGCGATGGACATCTCCATCTGCTTCGCGGACTTCCCGACCCAGAAGATCGGCGAGAACACGCGCGCGTTCCGCCAGCTCGGCATCGGCTACGCCAACCTCGGCGCCCTGCTGATGGCGACCGGCCACGCGTACGACTCGGACGGCGGCCGCTCGCTGGCCGGCGCCATCACCTCCCTGATGACGGGCACGGCCTACCGCCGTTCCTCCGAGCTGGCCGACGTCGTCGGTCCGTACGACGGCTACGCCCGCAACGCCGACGCCCACAACCGCGTCATGAAGCAGCACTCCGACGCCAACCAGAAGGCCGTCGGCATCGACGACCTGGACAGCCCCGTCTGGGCCGCCGCCACGGAGGCCTGGCAGGACGTGCTGCGCCTCGGCGCGAAGAACGGCTTCCGTAACTCCCAGGCGTCGGTGCTCGCCCCGACCGGCACCATCGGTCTGGCGATGTCCTGCGACACCACCGGCGTCGAGCCCGACCTCGCCCTGGTCAAGTTCAAGAAGCTCGTCGGCGGCGGCTCGATGCAGATCGTCAACGGCACCGTCCCGCAGGCCCTGCGCCGCATGGGCTACCAGGAGGAGCAGATCGAGGCGATCGTCGCCCACATCGCCGACAACGGCAATGTGATCGACGCCCCCGGTCTCAAGCAGGAGCACTACGAGGTGTTCGACTGCGCCATGGGCGAGCGTGCCATCTCCCCGATGGGTCACGTCCGCATGATGGCCGCGATCCAGCCGTGGATCTCCGGCGCCATCTCCAAGACGGTCAACATGCCGGAGACGGCGACCGTCGAGGAGGTCGAGGAGATCTACTTCGAGGCCTGGAAGCTCGGCGTCAAGGCGCTCGCGATCTACCGCGACAACTGCAAGGTCGGCCAGCCCCTCTCCGCGAAGACCAAGGAGAAGGAGAAGGCCGAGATCACCGAGAAGGCCGAGGACACGATCCGCACCGCGGTCGAGAAGGTGGTCGAGTACCGCCCGGTCCGCAAGCGTCTGCCCAAGGGCCGTCCCGGCATCACGACGTCGTTCACCGTCGGTGGCGCCGAGGGTTACATGACCGCCAACTCCTACCCGGACGACGGTCTCGGCGAGGTCTTCCTGAAGATGTCCAAGCAGGGCTCCACCCTCGCGGGCATGATGGACGCCTTCTCCATCGCGGTCTCCGTCGGCCTCCAGTACGGCGTGCCGCTGGAGACGTACGTCTCGAAGTTCACCAACATGCGCTTCGAGCCGGCCGGTATGACGGACGACCCGGACGTGCGGATGGCGCAGTCGATCGTCGACTACATCTTCCGCCGCCTGGCGCTCGACTTCCTGCCCTTCGAGACGCGCTCCGCGCTCGGCATCCACTCCGCCGAGGAGCGTCAGCGTCACCTGGAGACCGGTTCGTACGAGCCGTCCGACGACGACGTCGACGTCGAGGGTCTGGCCCAGTCGGCGCCGCGCCCGACGGACCTGAAGGCCGTCGCCACGCCGAAGGCCGAGGTCGAGGCGGCCAAGCCCGCCCCGATGCAGGCCCACACCAGCGCCGAGCTGGTGGAGATGCAGCTCGGCATCCAGGCCGACGCCCCGCTGTGCTTCTCCTGCGGCACGAAGATGCAGCGCGCCGGCTCCTGCTACATCTGCGAGGGCTGCGGCTCGACCAGCGGTTGCAGCTGACACCCAGCGCCTTGAGGGGCGTGAAGTAGCTGGTCAGGGCGGTGGAGCCGATCTCGCGGCTCCACCGCCCTGACGCGCGTGACGCCTGGCTGTTGCGTTTGATGCAACCCGCCGCCGAGTCGAGGCTTGTCGCGGCGATTGCTGTCGTGGCATGCTCCGAGCCATGATCAAGAGAATCGAGTCCTCCGTCCGCCGATGAGCGAGACGACCGGGACAGGACTGCCCGGGTCACCGACATCGCTGTTCGATCACGCACTCCAGCTACATCAGTTGGCCCCAGCGGAGCCGCTTCCGCGCGACGGGGAACCATATCCCGACGACAAGTTGCACCGTCGTCGGCGAGGCCCGAAGGCACCTGAGGACCGGCACTCGGCCGGCAAGGATGTTGCCCTCGTCCTGGACACGCATTTCGCCAGGGCTTCTGCCCTGCCCAGCGAATTGGCCGATGCCTTCCACGACGTCTACGTCCCGATTCACCAGAACGGGCACATCGCCGCCGCGGCTGAGCGGGCGGGCAGAGAACGCGTTCGCCAAACGGGCCGCTGGTTGGTCCGATACGGGACCGATCGATGCGCGGTCACCGTTGGACTCGCCCTGCTGGCTGCCGTGGGCACAGCCGACGACATCCCGCTGATTCAAACGATCGGGCTGCTTTCCAACCGCTTCGGACCACTCGCGGCGCACGCATTCGAGCGGCAGACAGGGGGAGTCGAGGCCTTGCTTTGGCTGGCCGAGCGCGTCACCGGCTGGGGCCGCGTCTATGTCGTCGAGGCGCTCTGCAGACTCGACGACCCGACTGCCCGACCTTGGCTGCTTCGCAGAGCCTGTGACGGCGATTTCCTTAATGGATACTTCGCCGGCAACGTCGCCACAGTCGCCAAACTCCATGAGGCACTGGCAGACCTCGACACCGACAGCGAGATGGTCGACCACGTCGGTCGCCTACTCCATCAGATGAGTGACTGCGAGGGGATGGGACTCACCCTCGCTCACTACGCCCATTCGAGAGTGGTTCTGGAAGCTCATGCTCGCCATGTGGGTTTGCTCAGCCCGACCATGGAGCGCTACTTCACGATCGCGGTGCTCACTCAGCACCTGACTACGGAGCCTTCCGAGGCTGCGGGGTGCACCGCGGCACAACAGGAAGCGCTCCGGGCGACCTATCTCGAGGTGCTCGACCGCGAGGAGTGGACCCAGGCCGCACGTGCCGGGATCGCCGCGGACGACAACCGGATGCGGTGGCTCGCCGACCACAGGGCGCCACAGCTGAGGCTGCGTGCGTTCCCCGATCGAAACCCAGATGCCGAGGAATAGCGCACGCCAGGAATAAGTGGCCTGCACCAGTACCCCTTGTAGTGCCTTGTGGTCCCTTGTAGTACCCGCCAGGGGTGATTGACCTGACAGAGGGCGGTGGAGCCGGTTTCCGGCTCCACCGCCCTCTGGTGTCGCTGAGGAGGGCTCCCCTTTAGGGGCCTTGTCGAGAGGGTGTTCGAGTGGAAGTCTCGGGGCATGATCAACAGAATCGAGTCGTCCTCCCGCCGGTGAGCGCGATGGCCGGGAACCGACCGCCGGTGAATCCGAGCCCCCTGTACGAGCACGCGCTGCGACTGCACCGACTCACACCGCACGAACCCCTTCCACGGAGCGGCGAGTCGTACCCGGACGCGGCGGCGAGACGTCGGCGCCGGCAGAGGCACCCGCGTCTCACCCGTGGCTCATGACCGGCGCAGCCGGCCCATGATCCTGGTGAACGTCGCCGGGTCGTCCTCGTAGCCCTGTACGCCGTCGTGGAGCGACCAGCCGTCGGCCGGGTCGCGCACGAACTCCGCGACCGTGGCCGCCGTCGCACCGAGCACCCCGCCGAAGTCGTCCTCGGCCAGCACGGTGTATGCCTCACGGATCCGGAAGGCCGGATTGATCACGCTGACGAAGGTCCGCTCCGCGGGGCGCTGCTGGATGACGACGCCGACCACCACGCGCGCGTACCGGGCGTCCAGCCGGTCGAGTTCGATCGTCATGACCTCGTCCCAGCCGAAGCCCTTGCCGTCCGTGCTGTCCCGGTTGAGCGTGATGGTGCCGTCGGGGGAGCGACTGTCGAAGTGCACCACGTAGGCGGGCTCGCCCCGCGGGTCGTCCGCCAGGTAGGTCCCGGCCACTATGTCCAGGTCGGTGGGTGACTCACCCGCCGGACTCGGGTCCCACTTCAGAGCCATCTCGACCTTGCGGAGCCCCTTGTTGACGCCGTTCACCGGTCTTTCCCTCCCCGTCCCCGTCAGCTGTCGCGCCGAACTGGCCGCTCATCAGGGCCGGTTGTCCATCCTGCCACGCGCGCGTGGCAG
>NZ_MUBA01000307.1 GCF_002154575.1 Streptomyces bobili | reverse complement strand
GTGCCCCCCGCCTCGCCCCCCTCATCACCGCCATCGGCCTCTCCCTGGCCCTGCAGCAGGCGGTCTGGGCCTGGTACCCGGAGGCCAAGTCGGCCCGCACCTTCCCCCAGATCGAGGGCGGTCCCTTCCACATCGGCGACGTCACGATCCAGACCGGTGACGTCTTCCTGCTCTCCGCCGCCCCCATCAGCATGGCCGTCCTCGCCTACTTCGTCATGAAGACCCGCACCGGACGCGGCATGCAGGCCACGGCGCAGGACCCGGACACCGCGAAGCTCATGGGCGTCAACACCGACCGCATCATCGTGGTCGCCTTCGCCCTCGGCGCCGCCTTCGCCGCCATCGGCGGTGTCGCCTACGGCCTCAAGTACGGCCAGATCGACTACCGCATGGGCTTCATTCTCGGCCTCAAGGCCTTCACCGCGGCGGTCCTGGGCGGCATCGGCAACATCTACGGCGCCATGATCGGCGGCGTCGTCCTCGGCATCGCCGAGACCCTCGCCACCGCCTACATCGCCGACATCCCCGGCATGGACCAGTTCGGCAGCCAGTCCTGGGCCGACGTCTGGGCCTTCGTACTTCTCATCCTCGTACTGCTGTTCAGGCCACAGGGCCTGCTCGGCGAGCGCGTCGCGGACAGGGCGTGACACCGATGACCACACAGACCACCGCACCCGGGATCCCGGGCACCCCCGCATCCAAGACGGCCACCGGCCTCATCGGCATCCCGCCGCACCTCGGCCGCGCCCTCGCCACCGGCGGCGGCGCCCTCACCGTCGTCTCGGCGTTCCTCGCCTGGACCTGGACGTCCGCCTTCCCCGGCGACCTCACCGTCTACGGCTACCCCGGCGGCCTCCAGGTCCTCGCCCTCATCGGCGGCGCCCTCACCACCCTCCTCGGCCTGTCCTCCTACGGCGTGAAGGGACTGCGCTGGCTCACCCCGGCCGGCGCCGACGGCGCGATCAAGTTCGCCGCCCTCGCCACCTTCGCCACCGTCTGGTACACGGTCCTGGCGATCACCGCCGACCTCGGCGGCGTCGTCAACCTGGAGCCCGGCGGCTTCATCGCCGCCATCGCCTCACTGGCCGCTCTCCTCGGCGCTCTCGCCCTCCCCTTCGAGCGGCCCGAGCCCGAACCGTACGACCCGGACGACACCGGCTGGGAACTGTTCCGCCACCGCCTGCGCGCCGGCCGGGACATCACCAAGGCGACCTTCGCCGGCGGCACCGCCCGCCCCGTCGGCACCCTGCCCTCCTACGCCGAGATCCTGATCATCGTCGCCGTCCTCGGCCTCGGCCTCACCGTCTTCACCTACGGCATCGGCACCGAGTACGACGAACTCTTCATCGGCTTCCTGATCACGGCCGGCTTCGGCTTCGCCGCACTCAACAAGTCCGGACTGATCAGCCAGGCCTCCCAGATCACCGCCCGGCACCAGAACATCACCATCTGCGGCGCCTTCGTCGCGGCGGCGATGTTCCCCTTCACCCAGACCGACGACCAGTACGCCACCGTCGGCGTCTACATCCTGATCTTCGGCACCGTCGCCCTCGGCCTCAACATCGTCGTCGGCCTCGCCGGCCTCCTCGACCTCGGCTACGTCGCCTTCCTCGGCGTCGGCGCCTACGCCGCCGCCATGGTCTCCGGCTCCCCCAACTCGCCCTTCGACGTGCAGTTCCCCTTCTGGGCCGCCGCACTCGTCGGCGCCGGCGCCTCGCTCGTCTTCGGCGTCCTCATCGGCGCCCCCACCCTGCGCCTGCGCGGTGACTACCTCGCCATCGTCACCCTCGGCTTCGGCGAGATCTTCCGCATCACCGCCAACAACCTCGACGGCACCTCCGGACCCGACATCACCAACGGTTCCAACGGCATCTCCTCCATCCCGAACCTGAACATCCTCGGGTTCGACTTCGGAACCGAGCACGCCATCGCCGGCTTCACCATCGGCCGGTTCGCCAACTACTTCTTCCTGATGCTCCTCATCACCGCCGTCGTCGTCCTGATCTTCCGGCGCAGCGGCGACTCCCGCATCGGCCGCGCCTGGGTCGCCATCCGCGAGGACGAGACCGCCGCCCTCGCCATGGGCATCAACGGCTTCCGCGTCAAGCTCATCGCCTTCGCCCTCGGCGCCTCGCTGGCCGGCCTGGCCGGCACCGTCCAGGCCCACGTCACCTACACCGTGACCCCCGAGCAGTACCTCTTCGCCGGTCCCATCCCGCCCAACTCCGCCTTCCTGCTCGCCGCCGTCGTCCTCGGCGGCATGGGCACCATCAGCGGACCCCTCATCGGCGCGGCACTGCTCTTCCTCATCCCCAACAAGCTCCAGTTCCTCGGCGACTACCAGCTCCTCGCCTTCGGTCTCGCACTCATCCTGCTGATGCGCTTCCGCCCAGAGGGCCTCATCCCCAACCGGCGCCGCCAGCTCGAGTTCCACGAGGACGCGGAAGCACCCACCGTCCTCCCGAAGGCAGGGGCCTGACCACGATGACCACCACCGACACCACCACCAAGACGGCCCCTGTCGGCGAGACCGTCCTCGACGCCCGCGGTGTGACCATGCGCTTCGGCGGCCTCACCGCCGTCAACGACGTGAACCTCACCGTCAGCCGCGGCGAGATCGTCGGCCTGATCGGCCCCAACGGCGCCGGCAAGACCACCTTCTTCAACTGCCTCACCGGCCTCTACATCCCCACCGAGGGAGAGGTCCGCTTCAAGGACAAGGTCCTGCCGCCCCAGTCCTTCAAGGTGACCGCCGCCGGCATCGCCCGCACCTTCCAGAACATCCGGCTGTTCGCCAACATGACGGTCCTGGAGAACGTGCTAGTCGGCCGCCACACCCGCACCAAGGAAGGCTTCTGGTCCGCCATCCTGCGCGGCCCCGGCTTCCACAAGGCCGAGGCGGCCTCCCGCGAACGCGCCATGGAACTCCTGGAGTTCGTCGGCCTCGCCAAGAAGGCCGACCACCTCGCCCGCAACCTCCCCTACGGCGAGCAGCGCAAGCTGGAGATCGCCCGCGCCCTGGCCAGCGAGCCCGACCTGCTGCTCCTCGACGAGCCGACGGCCGGCATGAACCCGCAGGAGACGCGGGTGACCGAGGAACTCGTCTTCGCCATCCGCGACCAGGGCATCGCCATCCTGGTCATCGAGCACGACATGCGATTCATCTTCAACCTGTGCGACCGCGTCGCCGTCCTCGTCCAGGGCGAGAAGCTCCTCGAGGGCGACAGCGCCACCGTCCAGGGCGACGA
The DNA here is from genome assembly GCF_002154575.1 of Streptomyces bobili. Taxonomy (GTDB): domain Bacteria; phylum Actinomycetota; class Actinomycetes; order Streptomycetales; family Streptomycetaceae; genus Streptomyces; species Streptomyces bobili. The sequence goes on along the minus strand of NZ_MUBA01000307.1, from coordinate 8,297 downwards.
GCGCGTCATCGCCGCCTACCTCGGCGAGCCCTTCGAGGGAGCGCCCGGCGCCGAGGAGGTCGCCGAGGTCGAGGCCGCCGAGACACAGGCCGAGACCACGACGGACGCCGCGCCCGGCAAGGAGAACGACCGATGACCGCACTGCTCGAAGTCGAGGACCTCCGGGTCGCCTACGGCAAGATCGAAGCCGTCAAGGGCATCTCGTTCAAGGTCGAGGCCGGCGAGGTCGTCACCCTGATCGGCACCAACGGCGCCGGCAAGACCACCACCCTGCGCACCCTGTCCGGCCTGCTCAAGCCGGTCGGCGGCCAGATCAGGTTCAACGGCCGCTCGCTGAAGAAGATCCCCGCCCACAACATCGTCTCGCTCGGACTCGCCCACTCCCCCGAGGGGCGGCACATCTTCCCGCGCATGACGATCGAGGACAACCTGCGGCTCGGCGCGTTCCTGCGCAACGACAAGGCGGGCATCGAGAAGGACATCCAGCGCGCCTACGACCTCTTCGCCATCCTGGGCGAACGTCGCAAGCAGGCCGCGGGCACCCTCTCCGGCGGTGAGCAGCAGATGCTGGCGATGGGCCGCGCGCTCATGTCCCAGCCGAAGCTGCTGATGCTGGACGAGCCGTCCATGGGTCTGTCCCCGATCATGATGCAGAAGATCATGGCGACCATCGTGGAGCTGAAGGCCCAGGGCACCACGATCCTGCTCGTCGAGCAGAACGCCCAGGCGGCCCTGTCGCTGGCCGACCACGGCCATGTCATGGAGATCGGCAAGATCGTCCTGTCCGGCAGCGGCCGGGACCTCCTGCACGACGAGTCCGTCCGCAAGGCGTACCTCGGCGAGGACTGAGCCCCAGCCCTGCCCCGCCTACGACGAGGCCCGCGCCCCCCGGTTCGATCGGGGGCGCGGGCCTCGTCGTAGGTATAGGGGACGGGCGTCGGCTATCCCTTGGACGCCTTCTTCTCGTCGGCGTCCTGGATGACGGCCTCGGCGACCTGCTGCATGGACATCCGCCGGTCCATGGACGTCTTCTGGATCCACCGGAACGCGGCCGGCTCGGTCAGTCCGTACTCGGTCTGGAGGATCGACTTCGCCCGGTCGACGAGCTTGCGGGTCTCCAGGCGCAGGGTGAGGTCCGCGACCTCGTTCTCCAGCTCGCGCAGCTCCGTGAAGCGGGAGACGGCCATCTCGATCGCCGGGACGACGTCGCTCTTGCTGAAGGGCTTCACCAGGTAGGCCATGGCGCCTGCGTCGCGGGCGCGCTCGACGAGGTCGCGCTGGGAGAAGGCGGTGAGCATGAGGACGGGCGCGATGCGCTCCTCGGCGATCTTCTCGGCGGCGGAGATGCCGTCCAGCTTGGGCATCTTGACGTCGAGGATGACCAGGTCGGGCTTGTGCTCACGGGCGAGTTCGACGGCCTGCTCGCCGTCACCGGCCTCGCCGACGACGGTGTAGCCCTCCTCCTCCAGCATCTCTTTGAGGTCGAGGCGGATCAGCGCCTCGTCCTCGGCGATGACGACACGGGTCGTCAGCGGAGGCACGTGCGACTTGTCGTCGTCGGGCGCGTCTACGGGCTGGGGCGACTCGGGGGCGGTCACGGGGGCTCCTTGTTGCGGGCCGGGCAGGTACTGCTGCCTAGGCAGCCTACCTAGCGGCGGGCAAGTGCGGTGACCCGGTATGCTTCCGATCAGCCAAGCCTGCCGGGTTGGTGGAATGGCATACACGGATGTCTCAAACACATCTGCCCGAGAGGGCTTGCGGGTTCGAGTCCCGCACCCGGCACCGTTAAGCGGAAGATCTCGTTCGCGCGGTCTTCCGCTTTTTGCTGCACATGGCCACCATCGCTCACTCAGAGTATCCGCATGGTGTTGCACGGAACCGAGGTCCGACAAAAGGCCGTCACGTTGCTGCGCGACGGCGCTCGGAACGCTGACGTAGCTCGCCAGTTCAACATCCCTCTGGGCACAGTCAGCTATTGGAAGCACGTGGACCGCGCCAAACGCGGCGAGTGTCCCGGCCACACCCAACTACCGTGCCCTCGATGCGAAGACGCCCTGGACTCCGCCGCCTACTCCTACCTCTTGGGCCTCTACCTCGGTGACGGCCACATCGTCCAGAACCGCGTGATGCGCGTACCCAGCCTGTCCATCTCGTGCGCGGATGCCCATCCCGGACTCATGGACGAATGCGAGCAAGCCATGCGGTCAGTCTTCCCGGGAAACTCTGTCTGTCGGGTTCGCCGGAAGGGCTGTCACGAGGTGAAGCTCTACTCCAAACACCTCTGGTGCCTCTTCCCTCAGCACGGCCCCGGAAAGAAGCACGAGAGGCCCATCACGCTCGAGCCTTGGCAGCAAACCATCGTCGACGCCCAATCCTGGGACTTCGTCCGGGGTCTCATCCACTCCGACGGATGCCGTACCACCAACTGGACTGAGAAGACCATCGGCGGCGAGCGCAAGCGCTACGAATACCCCCGATACTTCTTCACCAACGTCTCCGACGACATCCGGAATCTCTTCACCGACACCCTCGAAAAGCTGGGCATCGAGTGGACGCACTGCACCCGCAACGGGAACCCCTACAACATCTCCGTTGCCAAGAAGGCACACGTCGCCCTACTCGACACCCACGTAGGACCCAAGCACTGACCCACCCCTACTCAGGACCGTCGTCCTCCCCGATGTGGTGCACCCGCACCAGGTTCGTCGAGCCCGACACCCCCGGAGGCGAACCGGCCGTGATGACCACCGCATCCCCCTTCTGACACCGCCCGTACTTCAGCAACAGCTCGTCGACCTGGTCGACCATCGCGTCCGTCGAGTCCACCTGCGGGCCGAGGAAGGTCTCCACGCCCCAGCTCAGGTTCAGCTGGGAGCGGGTCGCCGGTTCCGGGGTGAAGGCGAGGAGGGGGATCGGGGAGCGGTAGCGGGAGAGGCGGCGGGCGGTGTCGCCGGACTGGGTGAAGGCGACGAGGAACTTCGCGCCCAGGAAGTCGCCGATCTCCGCGGCGGCCCTGGCGACGGCGCCGCCCTGGGTGCGGGGCTTGTTGCGTTCGGTGAGGGGCGGGAGGCCGGCCGCGAGGATGTCCTCCTCGGCCGCCTCGACGATCTTCGCCATGGTGCGGACGGTCTCCACCGGGTACCTGCCGACGCTGGTCTCGCCGGAGAGCATCACCGCGTCGGTGCCGTCGATGACCGCGTTCGCCACATCGCTCGCCTCCGCCCTCGTGGGGCGGGAGTTCTCGATCATCGAGTCGAGCATCTGGGTGGCGACGATGACGGGCTTGGCGTTGCGCCTGGCCAGCTTGACGGCGCGCTTCTGGACGATCGGGACCTGTTCCAGGGGCATCTCGACGCCGAGGTCGCCGCGGGCCACCATGATCCCGTCGAAGGCGGCGACGATGTCGTCGATGTTCTCGACCGCCTGCGGCTTCTCGATCTTGGCGATGACGGGCAGCCGGCGGCCTTCCTCGTCCATGATCCGGTGGACGTCGAGGATGTCCCGGCCGCCGCGGACGAAGGAGAGGGCGACGACGTCGAAGCCGGTGCGCACGGCCCAGCGGAGGTCCTCCTCGTCCTTCTTGGAGAGGGCGGGGACCGAGACCGCGACTCCGGGCAGGTTGAGGCCCTTGTGGTCGGAGATGATGCCGCCTTCGAGGACTCGGGTGCGGACCCGTGGGCCGTCGACCTCGGTGACCTCCAGACATACCTTGCCGTCATCCACGAGGATGCGCTCGCCGGTCGACACGTCCACGGCGAGTCCGGCGTACGTCGTTCCGCAGATCCGGCGGTCGCCCGCGACGCCTTCCTCGACGGTGATGGTGAAGGCGTCGCCGCGTTCGAGGAGTACGGGGCCTTCCGCGAAGTGGCCGAGGCGGATCTTCGGACCTTGGAGGTCGGCGAGGGTGCCGACGCTGCGGCCGCTCTCGTCGGAGGCCTTGCGTACGTGCTGGTACCGCTCCTCGTGCTCGGCGTGGCCGCCGTGGCTGAGGTTGAAGCGGGCGACGTCCATTCCGGCTTCGACCAGGGCGGTGATCCGGTCGTAGGAGTCGGTGGCGGGGCCCAGTGTGCAGACGATTTTGACTCGGCGCATGAGTCGAGCCTATGTCTTACCGGGCGGTAGCGAATTGGGGCGACATGGCGCCTCAACGACCTTTCGATGAAGGGTTGTTGACAAGTGCTGAATTGTGCGGCCGACTGCTCGGATGAGCATCTGTTCGGCTGCCTGAATTCCTCGAACGGGTGAATTCACAGGTGCGGCGGGACCATGGTGAATTGCGCTTTCACTTCGGCACGCAGGCGGATCCGCTGCGGTTCGAGGTCGAGGGGCTCGGGTGGTGCGTCCTCGGTGGCGGCGGCGGACATCCGGAACGCCCGGCGGCCGAAGCCGGACCGGGGGCGGCCGGCCATGGATTCGGTGCCCAGGTCGGCCAGCTCGACGAGGGCGGCCACCGAGGTGCTCAGCGCCTCGGCGTACTCGTGCGCACGCCGTACGGCGTCCCGTACCGCCCGCTGCCGGACCTCACGGTGGGCCGGTGAGTCCGGGCGCAGTTCCCACCAGGGCCCGTCGACGCGAGTGAGGTCGAGGTCGGCGAGGCGGGTGGCGAGTTCGCCGAGGGCGGTGAAGTCGGTCAGCTCGGCGGTGATGTGGACGCGGCCGTGGTGGCTGCGGACGCGTTCTCCGCGACCGTGTTCGGTCAGTTCGGGGGTGACGGAGACGGCGCCGGTCGACAGGTCGGTGACGGCCTCGCCGTAGGACCTGACCAGCTCCAGGACCTCGGTGTTGCGGCGGGTGAGGTCGTCGAGGGTGGTGCGGCGGTCGCGGCCGCGGGCGGTGACGCCTATGCCGATGCGGGCGAGGTCGGGTTCCGCCTCGAAGGCGCTCTCGCCGCGGACGACGAGGAGGGGGACGTCGGGGGTGCCGTGGGCGGCGGGCGTGGCCATACGTCCCACTCTGGCAGGCCTTACCTCGGTATGGACGCGGTATCGCACAGCTCCGGTCACCAGATCGAAACCTCTGGGGGCTGTTGCCGTTTGCCGTGGCCGGGTCAGAATCTACGCGCGTTCGTCTGCGCGCGTCCCCTGTCTACGCGCGTCATTGGTCGTTCCCGAGGAGCACAGCATGCCGTTGAACCGCCGGAAGTTCCTGAAGAAGTCCGCCGTGACCGGGGCGGGGGTGGCGATCGCGGGCGCGGTCGCGGCGCCGGCGGCGCAGGCGGCGGTGCCCGGGAAGCCGGCCAGGCCGGCCAAGCGCTACTCGCTGACCGTGCTGGGCACGACGGACCTGCACGGGCACGTCTTCAACTGGGACTACTTCAAGGATGCCGAGTACACGGACGCCAAGGGCAACGCGCAGGGCCTGGCACGCATCTCGACCCTGGTGAACAGGATCCGCGCCGAGAAGGGCCGGGAGAACACGCTGCTCCTGGACGCCGGCGACACGATCCAGGGCACGCCGCTGACGTACTACTACGCCAAGGTCGACCCGATCACCGCCAAGGGCGGTCCGGTGCACCCGATGGCTCAGGCGATGAACGCGATCGGGTACGACGCGGTGGCGCTGGGCAACCACGAGTTCAACTACGGCATCGAGACGCTCCGCAAGTTCGAGGAGCAGTGCGACTTCCCGCTGCTGGGCGCCAACGCGCTGGACGCCAAGACGCTGAAGCCGGCCTTCCCGCCGTACTTCATGAAGACGTTCTGCGTGAAGGGCGCGCCGCCGGTGAAGGTGGCGGTGCTGGGGCTGACCAACCCGGGTATCGCGATCTGGGACAAGGCGTACGTGCAGGGGAAGCTGACCTTCCCGGGCCTGGAGGAGCAGGCGGCGAAGTGGGTGCCGAAGCTGCGGTCGATGGGCGCGGACGTCGTCGTGGTGTCGGCGCACTCGGGCTCCTCGGGCACGTCGTCGTACGGTGACCAGCTTCCGTACGTCGAGAACTCGGCGGCGCTGGTGGCGCAGCAGGTGCCGGGGATCGACGCGATCCTGGTCGGGCACGCGCACGTGGAGATTCCGGAGCTGAAGGTCGTCAACGCGAAGACCGGGAAGACGGTCGTGCTGTCGGAGCCGCTGGCGTACGCGGAGCGGCTGTCGCTGTTCGACATCGAGCTGGTCTTCGCCAAGGGCCGCTGGAGTGTGGAGTCGGTGGCGGCGTCGGTGGTGAACTCCAACACGGTCGCCGACGACCCGAAGATCACCAAGCTGCTGTCCGACGAGCACGCCAAGGTCGTGGCGTACGTCAACCAGGTGGTCGGCACCGCGACCGAGACGCTGACGACGGTCGACGCCCGCTACAAGGACGCGCCGATCATCGACCTGATCACCAAGGTCCAGGAGGACGTGGTGAAGGCGGCTCTGGCGGGCACGTCGTACGCGTCGCTGCCGGTGATCGCGCAGGCCTCGCCGTTCTCGCGGACCTCGGAGATCCCGGCCGGCGAGGTGACGATCCGGGACCTGTCGAGCCTGTACGTGTACGACAACACGCTGGTCGCGAAGCTGATGACGGGCGCGCAGCTGCGGGCGTACCTGGAGTACTCGGCGGAGTACTTCGTGCGGACGGCGCCGGACGCGGTGGTGGACGTGGAGAAGCTGACGAACGCCGGTGGCCGTCCGGACTACAACTACGACTATGTGTCGGGGCTGTCGTACGACATCGACATCGCGCAGGCGGCCGGGTCGCGGATCAAGAACCTGACGTACGGCGGGGCGGCGCTGGACGACGCCCAGCAGTTCGTGCTGGCGGTGAACAACTACCGGGCCAACGGCGGTGGCGCGTTCCCGCACGTGGCGTCGGCGCAGGAGCTGTGGGCGGAGTCGACGGAGATCCGGACGCGGATCTCGGAGTGGGCGACGGCGAAGGGTGTGCTGGACCCGAAGGACTTCGCGTCGGTGGACTGGAAGCTGACGCGCGAGGGTACGCCGGTGTTCTAGGCGTCGGTGTCCGGGGGACGGTGTTCCGGGGACGGTGGGGAAGGCTTCCCACCGTCCCTTCGTCGTGTCACCGGCCTTCGAGGAGCGGCGTGAAGGTCGAGGGCCGGCGGGCCGGTGGGATGTGGGGCTGGGGGTCGAGGCCGAAGGTGGTGAAGGCGGTGCGGCGCGGGAGGGGGTAGTTCTCCTTGCCGGTGAGGGTGTTGAGGACGGTGGCGCCGCGCCAGGCGGCGAGGCCGAGGTCGGGGGCGCCGACGCCGTGGGTGTGGCGTTCGGCGTTCTGTACGTAGACGTGGGAGCCGGTCGCGGTCACGGACGGGTCGAGGACGAGGCGGAAGTGTTCGTCGACGCGGGGGCGTTCGGCGCTGTCGCGGCGGAGGTAGGGGTCGAGTCCGGCGAGGATGCGGTCCAGGGGGCGTTCGCGGTGGCCGGTGGCGAGGACGACGGCGTCGGTGGTGAGGCGGCTGCGGGTGTTCTGCCGGACGTGTTCCAGGTGCAGTTCGATCTTGGTGGTGGCGATCCGGCCCGCGGTGCGGACGCGGACGCCGGGGGTGAGGACGGCGTCGGGCCAGCCGCCGTGCAGGGTGCGGCGGTACAGCTCCTCGTGGATGGCGGCGAGGGTGTCGGCGTCGNNTAGCGGGTGTGGTCGGGGGTGAAGTGTTCGAGGCCGAGCTTGGAGTACTCCATGGGGGCGAAGGCCTCGGTGCGGCCGATCCAGTGGAGGCGTTCGCGGCCGGCGGGGCGGTGTCGCAGGAGGTCGAGGAAGACCTCGGCGCCGGACTGGCCGGAGCCGACGACGGTGACGTGGTCGGCGGTGAGGAGGGCGTCGCGGTGGTCGAGGTAGTCGCAGGCGTGCAGGACGGGGACGCCGGGGGCGTCGGTCAGGGGGCGCAGCGGGTCGGGGACGTAGGGCTCGGTGCCGATGCCGAGGACGACGTTCCTGGCGTAGGTGCGGCCGAGGGCTTCGGCTTCGCCGTCGGCGTCGAGCTGGGTGAAGTCGACCTCGAAGGTGTCGCGTTCGGGGTTCCAGCGGACGGCGTCGACCTGGTGGCCGAAGTGGAGTGCGGGGAGGCTGTCGGCGACCCAGCGGCAGTAGGCGTCGTATTCGGCGCGGTGGGTGTGGAAGCGCTCGGCGAAGTAGAAGGGGAAGAGGCGCTCGCGGGTCTTGAGGTAGTTGAGGAAGGACCAGGGGCTGGTGGGGTCGGCGAGGGTGACGAGGTCGGCGAGGAAGGGGACCTGGACGCGGGCGCCCTCGATGAGGAGTCCGGGATGCCAGTGGAAGGCGGGGCGCTGTTCGTAGAAGACGGCGTCGAGTTCGGCGAGGGGGTGGGCGAGGGCGGCGAGGGAGAGGTTGCTGGGGCCGATGCCGATAC
>NZ_MUBA01000306.1 GCF_002154575.1 Streptomyces bobili | reverse complement strand
ACGAGAGCAGCCCGCTCGACACGACCGCCGCCGCGCTCCGGGATACGCCCCTGCCGCCGAAGCAACCCGCGTGATGAGCGCCGTGAGCGCCATGCTCCCGCGAGGAGGCGCGGCCGGGCCGCCGTGGGCGGCACCCGCCTATCGCACGGCGGCGAGTGACGCGTAGACGACGACGTTGCTCCGATAGCCGGTGTTCTTCGTGTAGCCGCCGCCGCAGGTGATCACGCGGAGTTCGGCGCGGTCGGAACCGCCGTAGACCTTGTCGTCGGGGAATCGCTCTTTGTCGTACACCTCGACGGCGTCGACGGTGAAGACGGCCGTACGGCCGTCCGCCCGGTCGATCTCGATCGTGTTGCCCTTGGCGACGGAACCGAGGCCGTAGAAGACCCCGGGGCCACCGCTGGGCAGGTCCACGTGGCCCGTGGTGACGGCTGTCCCGACCGATCCGGGGGATGTGCCCCCGCCGTACCAGCCGACGAGCCGGGGGTTGTCGGCTGGTGGGGGCAGCAGCGCCCCCGACGCGTCGAGGTCGAGACTGCTCATCGGGGCGTCCACGCCGATGACGGGAATCCGCAGCCGCAGCGGTGGTGCCGGCCGCAGCGGCTCAACGGCCGGGCCCGTCGCCGCCGCGGCTGTGGGAGCGACGGCGGGGGCCGCCGGGCTGGACAAGGCCTGGTCCGTCGAGGGCTGCGGTGGCCGCACCTCGCGCAGCGCACCGCTCACCAGCAGCGCCCCCGTCAACAAGGTCCAGGCCACCAGCTTGACCGAGGGGACGTACGAAGGCGAGGAAGCGCGGGTTTGATGCCCAGGGGCCATCATGTTCCAGCCTCTTGCTCACTACCGGGGAAGAGAGGGACAGCCCTGCCACACGGCTTCCGGTGAGGCAGCCACCACAGGCCTGTGCGGCAGGACGCCGCGGGTCATGCGCGGCCGGCCTGCGAGCGGTGACGCACTCGCACCAGCCAACCCGCCGCGCCCGCGGCCATCAGCACCCCGCCCACGGCGAGCTGTGTGGCTGTGTCGTCGGTGTCTCCGAAACCGGCCTCGACGGCGCCGTGGGGCCGCGCCGTCAACGCGTACGAGTCGGTGAGCTTCACCCTCGGCGGGCACTTGACCGTGACGGTGTCGGTGGTGGCCTCTGTTCCCTCCGGTACGACGAACTGGCCGGTCAGGACGCCCTTCCGCTCGCCCTCCAAGAGGTGGAAGGCTCCCGCCAGCTCCGACTGCCCCTTTCCATAGACCTCCGCGCCGCACGCGGTGGTACTGACCGTGACCGTGGTCCCGGAAGATCCCGGCCGCGAACGGATGTCGAGACGGGATTCGCCGGCTGCGGCAGCGACCGGCCCCTGCAACACCAGGACACCGACCACCAGTCCGATACCAACGCCAACATGTGTGCTGCCCAAGGAGTCCTCCAATGACACACTGCACTCGGCTTGCCTGAACGGGGCCACACATCCATTCCACTCATCCGACGATCGACACCCGGTCACCCCCCACGACGTGGCACCCGGCGGAGCGATTCACCCGCCAGGCGTACCGACCGCGTCACCACGCGCGTCCGCGCGGCGGGCATCCGCGGCACGGCCACAGGCGTCGAGCACCGGCTGCTCGTGTCCCGGGCCCTCCGTCGGCGCCCGGCAGCATCGCGGTGTGCGTCCGGTCGGTCCTCGACGCGGTCGCGCTCCTTCTTGGGCGTGCCGCCGCACACCGACGTGATCAAGCCGGGCGTGTGTCCTCGGCGCCGATCGCCGCGCCCGCTCGGGCATCCGGACCGGCATCGCGTTGTGTACGAACCGAGGCAGTGGTTGCCCGACCGGGCGCTGCGGAAGGCCCTCTGCGGCTCGCCGATCGCCGCCGCGCGGAGGCGGCGCCCGGGGTCCGGCGAGCTGCCGGTGCTCGCTATGGCGTGAAGGCAACCGTAGGAGATGGCTGATCTGTGGATCAAGTCCCAAAGCTTGAACACAAATTACACACACCCTCTCTTCATACTGGTCGCGATGGTCTAGATTGACCGTGCTTCAGCTGTTCGAACACGAAGCGATGGAAATGATCTATGGGTCCGGCGTCAGGGATTGGCAGCAGCCGCATGCCCGGCGCCAGACGTGGGGGTGATCAATTCTTTTGGCCCGAGAGGGCCTCGGGCGCGAAGAGCACCTGAGGTTTCCAACGGGTTCCCGTGCGCCTCCGAGTCTGGCCGGACATGCGAGTCCGCTGCCTGTGCGAGGCGAACTCTTCAAGTAGCTCTGGAATAGCTGGGATGCCATGCGCAGAGGGCCTCCCACAGAGGAGGAACAGCGCTGCACCGGGGGGCGGGGAACCCTCCGAGAGGAGGGACAGTGCGGGAGGCGGGGGCCTCCCGAGGGGAGCAACAGTGTTCGGCGGACACGCCGAACCACTGGGGACCTGGGGGGTTCTGTGCGGCAAGGGGAATTGGTCAGCCCGTTTCCGTCGGCGCGGGGGCGTCCGGCGAACGGGGCAGTCAGCCCGCCCGCGATCGAATGGGAGCAGCGTTACCGCCGTACCGTGATCATCAACGACACCGTGACCACCGCTTTTGTCGTGGCAGCCATCGGAAACTTCTTCGGGGCCCGGGACGCGGCCAACTGGCATGAGAAGTGGGGCATTCTCGCATTCGGCACCGAGTTGCTGGTGCTGGGGGCGCTTGCGGTGAGCCGGGCGTGGTCTCCGGCGGTTCTCGGCCAGGGGGCCGAGGAATTCCGCCGGCTCGGACGCTCACTGTTCGCGGCGACGGTCGTACTGGCTCTCGGCGGAATAGCTCTCACCTCGCGAAACATCAAATTGTGGATCTTCGTCGCCATCCCCGCCATCGCGCTCGTCACCATGACCTCGCGGTATGTGCTGCGCCTCTGGCTGCACAGACAGCGGAAGGAAGGACGGTGCCTGCGACCGGTGCTCGCCGCCGGGAGCCCGGCCACCGTGCGCGACCTGATCAACCGGACCCGCAAGTTCCCGCACCTCGGCTGGCGGGTGGACGCGGTGTGCACGACGGACGGTCGCGGGCTCGACGGCGACCAACTGGACGGAGTGCCCGTCGTCGGCCGGCTGGCGGACGTCGCGGACCACGTACGCCACGACGGCTACCGGGTCGTCGCGGTCACACCGGACCCGCACTGGTCGCCGGACCGGTTGCAACGGCTGGCGTGGAACCTCGAAGGCAGCGACGCCGAGATGATCGTGGCGCCCGTGCTGATGGAGGTGGCCGGCCCGCGGCTGCATGTCGACGCGGTGCTCGGGATACCGCTGCTGCGGGTCAGCATGCCGACCTTCAGCGGGGGCCGCCACGCGGTCAAAGGCGTCGTCGACCGGATGGGCGCGGCGTTCCTGCTCGTGCTGTTCGCGCCGCTGATGGTGTTCGTCGCGCTGATCGTGATGGTGGACAGCCGCGGTGGGGCCTTCTACCGCCAGCGCAGAGTCGGCAAGGACGGCCGCGAGTTCACCATCGTCAAGTTCCGCACCATGGTCGCCGGGGCGGACCGGGCCCGTGACGCGCTGGCCGACCGCAACGAGGGCGCCGGCCTGCTGTTCAAGCTCCGCCGGGATCCGCGGGTGACCGGGGTGGGAGCGGTGCTCCGCCGGTACTCGATCGACGAGCTGCCGCAGCTCTTCAACGTGCTGACCGGATCGATGTCGCTCGTCGGTCCGCGGCCTCCGTTGCCGGAGGAGTCCGCCGCGTACGGGCCGGTCATCCGGCGGCGGCTGCTGGTCAAGCCCGGACTCACCGGCCTGTGGCAGATCAGCGGACGCAGCGACCTGTCCTGGGAGGAGGCGGTCCGGCTGGACCTGCGGTACGTGGAGGACTGGTCGCTCGCCCTGGACACGGTGATCTTGTGGAAGACGCTGCGGGCGGTGCTCTACGGGCAAGGCGCTTACTGATGCGCGCAGGGCTGCGACTCAACGGTTCAGCCGGCGCGCGGACTGCGGGCCACAAGGGCCTGCTCGGGGGGAGGAACGCCTGATGAGAGTGAGTGTTTTCGGGCTTGGTTACGTGGGCTGCGTGTCGGCCGCGTGCCTGGCCAGCATGGGTCACCAGGTCATCGGGGTGGACGTGAACCAGGTGAAGGTCGACCTGGTCAACGACGGCAGGGCCCCGGTCGTCGAGGAGCGGATCGGCGAGCTGATCGCCGAGGTCGTCGGGACCGGCGCGCTGCGCGCCACCGACGACGTCCGCGAGGCGATCATGGACAGCGAGGTGTCGCTGGTCTGCGTGGGCACGCCGTCGGAGCCCAACGGCAGCCTGTGCACCACGTATCTGGAGCGGGTCACCGAGCAGATCGGCGCCGCGCTGGCCGAACGGGGCGGGCGGCACACCGTCGTGTTCCGCAGCACCATGCTTCCGGGCACCTGTCTGAACCTGCTGGTGCCGATCCTGGAGAAGTACGTCGGCGGCACGGCCGGGGTGGACATCGGGGTGGCGGTCAATCCGGAGTTCCTGCGCGAGGGCACGAGCGTGCGGGACTTCTTCGACCCGCCCAAGACCGTCATCGGCGAACTCGATCCGGCGAGCGGCGACGCGGTGACGGCGCTGTACGACGGCTTGCCCGGCGAGGTGTTCCGGGTGCCGATCCCGACGGCCGAGGCGATCAAGTACGCGGACAACGCGTTCCACGGCCTCAAGATCGGCTTCGCGAACGAGCTGGGCGCGGTGTGCCACGCCCTCGGGGTGAACTCGCACGAGGTGATGGACGTCTTCCTGGCCGACAGCAAACTGAACATCAGCCCCGCCTATCTGCGGCCCGGCTTCGCCTTCGGCGGCTCCTGCCTGCCCAAGGACCTGCGCAGCCTGGTCCACGCGGCACACCGGGCCGACGTCTCGGTGCCCATCCTCGCCCACGTGCTGCCCTCCAACTCCGACCATCTGCAGCGCGCGGTGGAGCTGGTCGAGCGCACCGGCAAACGCCGGGTGGGCCTCTTCGGGCTGTCCTTCAAACCCGGCACCGACGACCTCCGGGAGAGCCCGCTCGTCGAGCTGGCGGAACGGCTCTTCGGCAAGGGGTACGACCTGCGGATCCACGACGCCAACGTGAGCCTCTCCCGGCTGATCGGCGCGAACCGCGAGTACATCGAGACCCGGCTGCCGCACCTGGCGCAGCTCCTCGCGGATTCCGTCGACGAGGTGCTCGAACACGCCGAGGTGTGCCTGGTGGGGACCAGGGACCCGGCCGTGCTGTCGGCGCTGCCGCACGGCGACGGGCCGCTGATAGTCGATCTCATCCACCTTCCCGACGCCGATGTGCGCCGGGCCGAACCGGGGTACGTGGGCCTTGCCTGGTGACACATCGTTGGAGGACCTGGCCGGCGGCGACCGGCCGGGCCGGCGTGCGCTGATCCTCGTGGAGAACCTGTCGGTGCCGTTCGACCGGCGGGTGTGGCAGGAGTGCACGACGCTGCGCGACGCGGGCTGGACGGTGGACGTCATCTGTCCGCAAGGGAGCAAGCGGGACACGGAGGCGGAGACGGAGATCGACGGGGTGCGGATCCACCGCTACCCGTTGCGCGCGGCCACCGGAGGGCCGGCCGGCTACCTGCGGGAGTACGGGTCGGCGTTGTGGCACACGGTCCGGCTGGCCCGCAAGGTCGGCCCGGTCGACGTGGTCCACGCCTGCAATCCGCCCGACCTGCTGTTCCTGCCGGCGCTGTGGCTCAAGCGGCGCGGGGCGCGGTTCGTCTTCGACCAGCACGACCTGGTGCCCGAGCTGTACCTCTCCCGGTTCGGCCGCGGTGAGGACCTGCTCTACCGCGCGGTGTGCGCGCTGGAACGGATGACGTACCGGGCCGCGGACGTCGTACTCGCCACGAACGAGAGCTACCGGGACGTCGCGGTGCGCCGCGGCGGCCTGCGGCCGGCGGACGTCTTCGTGGTGCGCAGCGCCCCGGACATCACACGGTTCCACCCCGTACCGCCCGAGCCGGAGCTGAAGCGCGGCAAGCCTCATCTGCTGTGTTACCTCGGGGTCATGGGTCCGCAGGACGGCGTCGACTACGCCTTGCGGGCCCTGGCGAAGCTCCGCGACGAGCTGGGGCGGACCGACTGGCATGCCGTGTTCGTCGGCGGCGGTGACACCTTCGACGCGATGGTGGAACTGTCCCGGCGGCTCGGGCTGTCGGAGCAGGTGCAGTTCACCGGGCGCGTTCCGGACGCCGACCTGGTGCGCTACCTGTCGACCGCGGACGTGTGCCTCTCCCCCGACCCGCGCAATCCGCTCAACGACGTGTCGACCATGAACAAGGTCCTCGAGTACATGGTGATGGGCCGGCCGATCGTCTCCTTCGACCTCCGGGAGGCGCGCGTCTCCGCCGGTGACGCCGCCGTCTACGCGCCCGCCGACGACGAGTCCGCGTTCGCCGGACTCGTCGCGGGGCTGCTGGACGATCCGGAGGAGCGGGCCCGGATGGGCAAGATCGGCCAGGAGCGGATCGGCGGGGCGCTCTCCTGGCGGAACTCGCAAGCGTCACTGCTCGCCGCCTACGCCGCTGCCTGCCGTGCCGACGCTCCGGCGTCGGCGGGCGACCCGGACCGATCAGGGAGAAGGCCGCGCAGTTGAGCGATGACACGATACGCCTGGTCACGATCGGGCGGATTATCCGTCGGCGCCGACGGTTCCTCACCCTCCTCGTCCTGGTGGGTGCGCTCGTCGGCTACGGCACCTCCCTGGTGTTCCCGCCCCGCTACACGACGTCGGCATCGGTCCTGCTGCCCGGGGCGTGGGAGGAACGCGAGCTGCTGACCCAGGCGGAGATCGCGACCAGTTCGGTGGTGCTCGACCGCGCGGCCGCCACCCTCGGCTGGAGCGGGGTCGGCGGCAGAGAACTGCGGGACCAGGTGAGCGCCACGTCCGCCGACGGGAACATCATCAAGATCTCGGGCACGGCCGGCACCCCGGAGCGCGCACAGCGGCTCTCCGACCAGGTGGCCCAGCAGTTCGTCA
Organism: Streptomyces bobili; assembly: GCF_002154575.1. Classification (GTDB taxonomy): domain Bacteria; phylum Actinomycetota; class Actinomycetes; order Streptomycetales; family Streptomycetaceae; genus Streptomyces; species Streptomyces bobili. The sequence continues at coordinate 28,497 of NZ_MUBA01000306.1, read as the reverse complement.
CCTTCGCCGCGCGGATCGTCGGCGACAACACCGATCCGGACACGGCGGAGCAACCCGAGGCGCTGCGGCAACTGGTCGTGCAGACCAGCCGCCGCATCACCGAGCTGGCCGACGCGGCCGATCCGGGGCAGACCGTGGAGAGCGTCCAGACCCGCACCGAACTCGCGAAGCTGCGCACCGCGCTGCAGAAGGCCGTCGCCAAACTGGACGAGGTCGACCCGACCGCCGGCAAGACCAACCTGGTCGTCATGGGCCCGGCGGCCCGGCCGACCGGTGAGGCACCGCCGACGCGGACGCAGCTCATCGTCGGCGGCGCGGTCCTGTTCTTCCTGCTCGCGGTGATCGGCCATCTCGCCGCCGCGCGGATGAGCCGCAGGCTGCGCACCGAACCGGAGATCGCCGCGGCGCTGGGCTCCACGCTGCTGGGCACCGTCGACGTACCCGCCGAACGGACCGGGCAGCGGCCGGAAGGCGGTGACCCGCGGGCGCGGATCCGCCGGCTGCTGGGCGTCGACGTCCGGTGGGACCTGCCGATCCCGCAGGCGTCCGGCGACGAGGCCGGCCGGCAGATCCGCTACCGGCGGGTGAGCGCCCGTCTCCGGGAACGGCTGCCGGACGCCCGTCGGCTGCTGGTCGTCGTGCCGGAAGGCGACGAGATCGCCCACCGGGCCGCCGGGCAGCTCGTCACCGAGGCGCGGAGCGATCCGTCGCTGCGCGTGGTCGGGGTCTCGGTGTCCCAGCCGCTGGTGCCGGACCGCGACGACGAGTCCGGCGCCCTGGTCGTACTCAGCGCCGGCAGCTGGACCGCTGGGGAACTCGCGGGCATCGCCGAGGCGTGTACGGACGCCCATCACGAGGTCGTCGGCATCGTCCTGGCCGGCGCGGTCCGGACCCGTGCGACACCGCCTGCCGCCGATGCTCGCCGAACCGCCACGCCGGCGCTCGCGATCGGCGACGACACGAGGGGAGCGTCAAGGTGACGACGAGTACGACTTCGGAGTCGTCGGCCGCTCCGCTGCTGGATCTGCAGGCGCTGGTGGTGGCGGTGCGCAGGCGGCGCCGTCTCTGGTACTCGCTGGCACTGCTGGGGCTGCTCGTCGGCGCGGCGGTGGCCGTCCTGCTGCCGCCCCCGCCGACCGCGGTGACCAAGGTGCTGGTCGCGCATCAGGAGGACCAGCCCAACGACCCGGGAACACTGATCCGCACCGACGTCGCGCTGCTGCACACCACGCGGATCGCCGCCGCGGCCCTGCGTTCCCTCGACTCCCCTGAGAAACCTGAGGACTTCATGCGGGACTACGGGGGCAGCGGCCTGACCAACAACCTGCTCCAGATCACCGTGACCGCCGACAGCGAAGCGGAAGCGGTGGCCCGCGCCAAGGCGCTGGCCGACGCGTTCGTCGCGGACCACGTGAGACGAATACAGCAAGCCGCCAAGGCCGAGGCGAAGGCCCTGCTCGACCAGCGTGACCGACTGCGCGGCGAACTCACCACGGTCGACAAGGCGATCGGGGACGGCGCGACGGAGAGCGGACCGAAGGCGTCGGCGAACCTGGAGTCGCTCTACGCCCGGCGGGCAGAACTCACCTCGCAGATCACCGAGTTCGGCCAGCGCGCCGCGGAGGCCGGCATCGGCACACCCCAGCTCGTCGCCGGCACGCAGATCGTGGACGCCCCGCGCGCCGAGCGGTACTCCCTTCCCAGGGCCGCCGCCACCGATGCCGCGATCGGGCTCGTCCTCGGGCTCGCTCTCGGGCTCGCGGTGGCCGCGGTCGGCACCGTCGTGGCGGACCGCCCCGTGCTGCGCCGGCAGATCGCGGCGAACCTCGGCGCCTCGGTCATCGCGGAACTGCCCCGCCGGCCGGCCCGGCTGTGGCGGCGACGGCGGAGCCGGGCGGCACGGACACGGCTCACCACGTCACTGGCCCGCACCGTGCGCGGCTCCGCGGAACCGTTGTCGCTGCTGGAGCTGGGCTGTGCGCGCGGCACGGGCGTGATCGCCCTGGACCTCGCCGCGGCACTGGCGGCGGACGGGCCGGTCGTCGTCGTCGACGGCCTGCCCGGACAGCGGCTGACCGGGCGCCGCCCGAACCCGGGAGACCCGACCGTGGTCGGCGGCGAGCGTGCCGAGGCCCTGTCGCCCGAGGAGCGCCGGCTCGGCGTCGGCTCGGTGGCGCCCGGCACGGCATGGACGGACCTGCGGTACCTCGGCACGCGGACCGTGCTCGTCGTGCGTGCCGGGCACGGCAGTGCCGCATGGCTGCACACCGTGGCACGGCAGCTCGCCGACCAGCGCATCGCGGTGATCGGCGTGGTGCTGATCGACCCCGATCCGCGTGACCGGACCGACGGCACGTTGTGGGACGGGCCGCACACCGCGCCGCGCGTCCGTGGCGAACGGGCGGTCCGACAGAACGGTGGGGGTACCTCCCCCGCCGTTCGGACGGCGGGGGAAGGCGGGCAGCGGACGGAGCGGCTGCCGATCTGGGCGGCACGCGTCCCGGACAGCGACCAGGAAGCGCGGTAGGACATGTGTGGCATCGCAGGTACGTACCGCTGGCCGGACGGCAAGGCCGTGACCGACCGGCTCACCGATACCCTCGCCCACCGCGGCCCGGACGGGGCGGGCCGGTACGGCCACGCCGTCGGTGACGCCGAAGTGCACCTGGGGCACCGCCGGCTGGCCGTCGTCGACCTGTCGGAGACCGGCGCCCAGCCGATGGTCTCCGACGGCCTCGTCCTGACGTACAACGGCGAGCTGTACAACGCCCCCGAACTGCGTGCCGAGCTGACGGCGGCCGGGGTGCGCTTCCGGGGCACCTCGGACACCGAGGTGCTGCTGGAGGCCTGGCGGCGCTGGGGCACGGACTGTCTGCCCCGGCTGCGCGGCATGTTCGCGTTCGGGATCTTCGACGAGCGGACCGGTGACCTGGTCCTCGCCCGCGACCAGCTCGGCATCAAGCCGCTGTTCCTGCTGCGGCGCGGCGAGGGCCTGATGTTCGCCTCCGAGCTGAAGGCGCTCGCGGCCGTGACCGGCGGGTCGCTGGAGGTGGACCACGCGGCGCTGGTGGCCTCACTGCTGTACTACTGGGTGCCGGACTCACGGTGCGCGTTCCGCGAGGCGGAGAAGCTGCCGCCGGGGAGCTGGATGAGGTTCCGGCCCGACGGCCGGGCGGAGCGCGGCCGGTTCTGGAGTCTGCGGGACGTCGCCGCCGAGGGCCGGGAGCGGGCTCTGACCGGCGAGCAGCCGGACATCGCCGCCGTCGTCGAGGAGTCGACCCGGCGTCACCTGCTGTCCGACGTGCCCGTGGCGACCTTCCTCTCCGGCGGCCTCGACTCCAGCTACCTGACCGCGCTGGCCGCCCGCGACCGGCCCGGTATCTCCGCCTACACGATCGGGTTCCGCGCCGAGGACGCCAGGTTCGAGGCGATGCCGGACGACCTGCGCTACGCCCGGCAGGTGGCCGAGCGGTTCGGCGTCGACCTGCACGAGATCGAGATCGCTCCGAACGTGCTCGACCTGCTGCCGCGGATGACGCACCACCTGGACGAGCCGATCGGCGATCCCGCCGCGATCAACACGTTCCTGATCTGCGAGGCCGCCCGAGAAGCGGGCGTGAAGGTGATGCTCTCGGGGATGGGCGCCGACGAGCTGTTCGCCGGGTACCGCAAGCACCTCGCCAACCTGCTCGCGCTGCGCTACCAGCGCGTCCCACGGCCACTGCGGCGCGGTCTGTCCAGGGCCGTGGACCGGCTGCCGGTCGCCACGGCCCGCCGCGGGTACCGGTCGGTGCGCTTCGCGAAGCGGTTCCTGTCCTTCGCCGATCTGCCGGAGGAGACCGCGTTCCGGCGCAGTTACACCATGTACGACCGGGGCGAGCTGCTCGCCCTGATCGATCCGGACCTGGCCGGGACGGTCGACGACGTGCTGACCGAGCACGCGGACGTCTACGAGGACAACGACCTCGACGACTTCGTCAACCGCATGTGCCTGGGCGACTCCCGGATGTTCCTGCCGGGCCTGAACCTCGCGTACACGGACCGCTCCAGCATGGCCGCGTCGACCGAGGTGCGGGTGCCGTACGTGGACGTCGAGGTGGTCAAGGCGGCGTTCGCCGTGCCCGGCGACCGCAAGATCGTCGGACGGCAGGGCAAGGCCGTCCTCAAGGAGGCGGCCTCCTCGGTCCTGCCGCGGGAGATCGTGTACCGGCCCAAGGGCCTGTTCAGCGCCCCGCTGCGGGCCTGGATGAGCCGGGATCTGGCACCGCTGGTGCGCGAGGTCGTCAACGACGGCGTGCTCGTCAACTCCGGGATCCTGCGCCGCGACGCGCTGGCGCGGATGGTCGCCGAGGACGCCGCCGGACAGCGGGACTTCTCCAAGCATCTGTGGCATGTGCTGACCCTCGAGTACTGGTACCGGGGCGCGACGTCAAGGGCCCCTCAGAACTCCCTGTGACGGCGCAGAGCGAACGGCTCAGAGCAAACGGCGTAGAGACAAGAGGACTTCGGGTGAAACAGGTTGTGCAGAACTACAAGAGTGGCGAACTGGCGCTGCTCGACGTGCCGGTGCCGGGGTGCAAGCCGGGCGGTGTGCTGGTCCGCAGTGCCTTTTCGCTGATCTCCACCGGGACCGAGCTGATGAAGGTGTCCGAGGCCGGCATGTCGATGGTGGGCAAGGCCCGCTCCCGGCCGGACCAGGTGGCCAAGGTCATGCAGAGCGTGGCCACCAACGGGGTGCCCGCCACCTACCGCAAGGTGATGGGCAAGCTGGACTCCTACACGCCGCTCGGCTACTCGCTGTGCGGGGTGGTGGAGGAGGTCGGCGCCGGCGTCGACGACGTGAAGGCCGGCGACCTCGTGGCCTGCGCGGGCAACGAGCACGCGTTGCACGCCGAGCTGAACTGGGTGCCGAAGAACCTCTACGCCCCGGTGCCGGACGGCCTCGCGCCGCGGCACGCGGCCTTCGGCACGGTCGGGTCGATCGCGTTGCAGGGCGTCCGTCAGGGCGAGTCACGGCTCGGTGAAGTGGCGCTGGTCATCGGCCTCGGGCTGATCGGGCAGCTGGTGGTGCAGCTCCTGACCGCCTCGGGGGTGCGCGTCGTCGGCGTCGATCCCGACCCGGTGCGCTGCGAGCTGGCCGAGCGCCTCGGCGCCGCGGCCTGCGGTGATCCCGCGTCCGCGGCCGTGGAGGCCACCGTCGCCGAACTCACCGGCGGTCACGGAGTGGACCAGGTGTACCTGGCCGCCGGCGGCGGCAGCAACGAGCCCGTCGAGCTGGCCGCCCGGCTCTGCCGGGACCGCGGCCGGGTCGTCGACATCGGCAAGTGCCGCCTGGACCTGCCGTGGAACGCGTACTACGAGAAGGAGCTGGACGTCCGCTTCTCGCGCAGTTACGGCCCCGGGCGCTACGACCCGGAGTACGAGCTGGAGGGGCGCGACTATCCGATCGGTTACGTGCGCTGGACGGAGCGCCGCAACCTGGCATGCTTCCTCGATCTCCTCGCCCGTGGCAGCGTCGACGTGGAGCCCCTGGTCTCCCACATCGCCGATTTCGATGACGCCGTCGAGACGTACCGGAGCCTGAAGGACGGCGAGTTGAAGGCCGTAGCCGTGCTGTTCCGCTACCCCGAGCGGGCGGGCGAGGCGGCGGCTCCCGTGGTGGCCGTGCCCGCGGTGGCCGTGCCCACCGCGAGCAGGAAGCCGAGTCCGGTCCGGGCGGCCAGGACGCCGGTGCGGCTCGCGTTCGTCGGCGCGGGGAACTACGCGACGTCGATGCTGCTGCCGCATCTGGCGCGGCGTGACGGCGTCGAGTTGGCGACCGTCGTCACCACGACGGCGCTGTCCGCGGCCAACGCGCAGCGCAAGTTCGGCTTCGCCGGGGCGACCACCGATCTCGACGCCGTGCTCGGCGACAAGTCCGTCGACGCGGTGTTCGTGGTCACCCGGCACAGCTCGCACGCCGAACTGACCCGCAGGGCGCTGCTGGCCGGCAAGAGCGTCTTCGTGGAGAAGCCGCTGGCCCTCACCGAGGACGAGCTGGCCGGCGTACTCGCGGCGGTGGAGGAGTCCGGCAACGACCGGCTGCAGGTGGGATTCAACCGCCGGTTCGCGCCGCTGCTCCAGGAGGCGAAGAAGCAGTTCGGTGCCCGGACCGGCCCGGCGAGCCTGCGCTACCTGGTCAACGCGGGCCGGCTGCAGCACGGCAGCTGGTATCTCCGGCAGGGCACCGAGGGCTCGCGGTTCGCCGGTGAGGGCGGGCACTTCATCGACACGGCGAGCTGGCTGCTGGAGGCCGACCCGGTATCGGTGTACGCGGTCGCCGCGTCCGGCAACGAGGACCTCCAGGTCGTACTGCGCTATCCGGACGAGTCCACCGCGACCATCAGTTACGTCACCACCGGCGCGCCCGGCTTCCCCAAGGAAACGCTGGACGTTCTCGCGGACGGCAAGGTGCTGCGGCTCGACGACTTCGTCCGTGCCTCGGTCCACGGACCCGGGAAGTGGGTCAGTTCGCGGCTGCCCAAGGCCCGGGACAAGGGCCAGTCCGCCCAGCTGGCCGCCTTCGTCAAGGCGGTGCGGACCGGGGGGCCGATGCCGGTGCCGCTGGAGTCGCTGGTCGCCACCACCGCGGCCACTCTCGCCGTGCGGGCCGGCCTGGCCGGCGGCGCGCCGGTGACGCTGGCGGGGGCGCGATGACGGTCAGCTCAGGGAGTCCGGGCTGGTACCTGCGGCGGTTGTCCCGCATGGGACCGCGGGAGGTCGGCGGCCGGGTCGGCGACACGGTGCGCAGGCGGCGGTGGCGCTCGGCACGGCCGGAGTGCCCGAGCGTGACCGGCGCCCGGTTCACCGCGGTACTGCCCGCGGGGACGATCGCCGCGGTGCCGCCGGACGCCGCGAAGCGTCTCCTCGCCGAGGCGGACCGGCTGATGGCCGGACACGCCGAGTACTTCGGGGTGGTCCGCGACGACCTGGCCGACCCCGACTGGTGCCACGACCCGAAGACCGGGCGCCGGGCCCCGTGGGGTTACGCCTTCGACGTGCCGTACCGCGACGAGAACGCGGTCGGGGACATCAAGCAGATCTGGGAACTGTCCCGGCATCAGTACCTCACCGTGCTCGCCGCCGCCTACGCGATCAGCGGGGACGAGCGGTACGCCGAGCGCGTGGCCGGGCACCTGCGGTCGTGGTGGTCGGCCAACGCACCGCTGCGCGGCGTGCACTGGACGAGCGGCATCGAGCTGGGGATCCGGCTGCTGTCCTGGGTGTGGGTGCGCCGGCTGCTCGACGGCTGGCCGGGCGCGGCCGCCCTGTTCGAGGGCAACCCGGTGGCGCGCCACCAGATCTGGCACCACCAGCGCTGGCTGGCCGCTTTCCCGAGCCGTGGGTCCTCGGCGAACAACCACATCGTCGCCGAGGCCGCCGGGCAGTTCGCCGCGGCGTGCGCGTTCGGGTGGTTCCCCTCCTCGGCACGGTGGCGGGCCGACGCGCTGCGGTCGCTGGAGCGGCATCTGCGGCGCAACACCTTCGGCTCCGGCCTCAACCGTGAGCTGGCCAGCGAGTATCACGGGCTGGTGCTGGAGCTCGGTCTGGCCGCGGTGGCCGAGGCGGACGTCGCGGGCGTACCGGTTCCGGCGTCGGTGCGGCTGGTGCTGCTGCGGATGACCGACGCGCTCGCGGCCGTCGTGGACAACAGGCTGAGGCCGCCGCGCCAGGGGGACGCGGACGACGGGCACGGTCTGGTCGTCGACGGCCCGGACACCGACCGCTGGGCCTCACTGCTGGCCACCGGGGACGCCGTGTTCGGCCGGCTCGACTGGTGGCCGGCGGTGCCCGCCGCCGATGTGCGCACCCCGCTGCTGGCCTCGCTCATCCGGCCGTACGCGAAGAGGGGAACCGCGCCGGCCGTGTCCCGTCCGGCGGGCCGGCCGGAACATTTCGCCGACGCGGGCATGACGATCCTGCGTGGTCCGGAGGAGATCTGGTGCCGGTGCGACGGCGGTCCGCACGGCTTCCTGTCCATCGCCGCGCACGCTCACGCGGACGCGCTGTCGCTGGAGGTCCGCCACGACGGGGTCGATGTGCTCGCCGACCCGGGGACGTACTGCTACCACGGGCAGCCCGAGTGGCGGCAGTACTTCCGGTCGACGCTCGGCCACAACACGCTGCAACTGGACGGCGGTGACCAGTCCGTCTCCGGTGGCCCGTTCCTGTGGACGCGGCACGCCCGCAGCCGCGTCCTGGTCGCGGACACCTCGGGCACCTCCGACGGGGGGACGGCCCGCTGGTGCGCCGAGCACGACGGTTACCAGCAGGCCGTGCACCGGCGCCGGGTCGAGCTGACGGCCGCGAGCCGGGAGCTGCGGGTGATCGACGAGGTCCGCGGCCCGCACGGCTCCCGCCGGGCCGTGCGGCTGGCGTTTCATCTCGGCCCGGCGATCAGCGCGGACCTGGTGGGGAATCGGGCGGTGCTCACCTGGAGCCGGGACGGCGAGGACCGCTCCGCGAAGCTCGATCTGCCGGGGGAGCTGTCCTGGCGGGCGCATCGCGGCGAGACCGACCCTCCGCTGGGCTGGTACTCCCCCGGCTTCGGGCGCAAGGAACCCGCCACCACGCTGGTCGGCACCGGCTTCGCCGACGGCGCGCAGGGGTTCACCACCGTGCTCGGGTTCCGCGGCTAGGGGGACACGTGGCGATCAAGTGGCGGCTCCGGGTGTTGCCGTCGGCACTGCTGGCGCTGGCCCTGACGGCGGCGACCGGCTGTGAGGGCTCGCCGGACGCGCGGCCGAAGCCGACGGCCGCGCCGTCCGCGCCCGTGGCCGGGGTGTGCTCCAAGCCCGCGGCCGGGCCGGCGAAGGCGCCGGCGGGCGCGGTCACGGTCGACCCCGCGGTCGCCGGTGACCTGGCCGCCAGGACCACCAGCAGCCCTCCGGGCACCACGTTCTGGCTTCGTCCGGGCAAGCACACACTCCCGTCGGACCGCTACGCCCAGGTCGTCCCCAAGGAGGGGAACACCTACCTCGGCGCACCCGGCGCGGTGCTCGACGGCCGCAGGACCAACCAGTACGCGTTCGGCGGCGCCGCCCGCGACGTGACCATCCGCCATCTGACCGTGCAGGGGTTCGTCGCACCGCACGACGAGGGCGTGGTCAACCATGACTCGGCCGACGGATGGGTGATCGAGCACGCGACGATCCAGCACAACTCCGGCGCCGGGCTGATGGCCGGTGCCCGCCAGCGGGTCAGCGCCAGTTGCCTGCGCGGCAACGGTCAGTACGGCATGAACGCGTACAAGGCCGACGGCCGGTTCAACGCTCTGGTGGTCGAGGGCAACGAGATCGTGGGCAACAACACGGACGACTGGGAGCGGCAGCGGCCCGGCTGCGGCTGCACCGGAGGCATCAAGTTCTGGGCCGTGGACGGCGCCGACATACGCGCGAACTGGGTGCACGACAACCGCGGAACCGGCGTGTGGGCGGACACCAACAACAACGACTTCCTCATCGAGGGCAACGTGTTCGAGGACAACGACGGCGCCGCGCTGATCTACGAGACCAGCTACAACGCGGTCATCCGCAAGAACACGATCCGGCGGAACAACTGGGTCGAGGGCCGCAAGTACGCGGACCGCGGCGACAACTTCCCGTTCGCGACCGTCTACCTGTCCGAGTCCGGCGGCGAACCGCGGATCCGCGCCCGCACGGACAGGATCGAGGTCTACCGGAACGTCCTGGAGAACAACTGGTCCGGCATCACCCTGTGGGAGAACGCGGACCGGTTCTGCAACAGCCCGGCCAACACGTCGTCCGGCGACTGCACGTTGCTGGTCAAGGACAAGAACCGCTGCGCGCAGCCGGGAATCGCCGCCGCACCGCTGTACGCCGACTGCCGGTGGAAGACCCAGCGGGTCGACATCCGCGGCAACCGCTTCGTACTGGACAAGTCCGTCGTCGACTGCACGGTGAAGTGCGACCGCATGGCCGTGCTCGCCAACTACGGCACCTATCCGAACTGGTCGCCGTACCAGGGCGAACGGGTGTCGGAGGCGATCACCCGCGAGCAGGACAACCGCTGGCACGACAACGTCTACGTCGGACCGTGGAAGTTCGTCGTCCACGACCCGAGCCGGATCCTCGACTCCTGGCAGTGGCAGGGCACGCCGTACCGGCAGGACCCGGGCAGCACCTTCGGCGCACGGGACGGTGGTTGAGATGGGCACGGACCACACGTCGAAGATCGTCGGGACGGTCTGGGGGCTGCTGATCCTCAACACGCTCGGCTCCGCCGGGGCGGAGACCATCGTCCCACTCCCCCGCTCCCTCATCCAGATGGTCACCATGGGCGCGCTGGCCGTCGCGTTCACGCTGGCGCTCGCGGTCAATCTGCGGCTGCGCATCCGGGCCAGCGCGTTCGTGTTCCTGCTCACCCTGCTGCTGGTGCCGAGCGTGATCTCCAGCGCGGACCTGGAGTCCGGGTTCGGGGCGCTGTTCCGCTGCGCCCGGCTGGCTCTCTTCGTCGGCACGCTGTGGTTGCTCAGCCGTTGGTGGGACGGGGGCCTGACGTTCGTCCGGCACCACATCCGCATGTACTTCGCGGTCCTCGCGTCGGTGGCCGCCGGCGCGGTCCTCTCACCGGGCGCCGCCATGCCCGAGCTCTACGGCGGCCGGCTGGTCGGTGCGCTGTGGCCGCTCACCCCGCCGCAGATCGGACAGTACGCCGCCGTGATCATCGGGCTCGCCGTGCTGCTCCTGCTGGGCCGCAGGACCGACCGGGGCAGCGCGGCGGTGGTCATCGTGCCGGCCCTCGTCCTGCTCGCGCTGACCCATACCCGGACGGCCACGCTCGGGCTGCTCATCGGGCTGGTGCTGGCGATCGGCTCGCTCTTCCTGACCAGTGCCGCCGCACGCAGGTTCTTCGCCTGGGCGGTGCTGTGTGCCGCCGTGGCCGCGGTGGGGTTCGGCTCCGCGCTGCGGGCGTGGTTCCTGCGCGGACAGAGCGAGGAGAACTTCACCAGCCTGACCGGTCGGGCCAAGGTCTGGGACGCCCTGCTGGCGGCACCCCGGACGACCTCGGAGCACCTGTTCGGGGCGGGCCTGGGCGACAAGTCGTTCGGCGGGCTGCCGATCGACAACAGCTGGCTGGCCGTGTACCACGAGCAGGGCATGACCGGCGTCACGCTGGTGGCGGCGGTCATCGTCGTGCTGGGCGGCGTCGCGTTGCTGCGGCCACCGTCGCTGCCGAGGGCCTGCGCGATCTTCCTGATCAGCTACTGCGCGATCGCCTCGTACACCGAGGCGGGGCTGGGTGACGCCTCGCCGTATCTGCTGCATCTGGCCGTGGCCGCCTCGTTGTTGGCGGTGCCGGCCGCCGCTCCCGCGGCGACGGCAGAAGTCCCCAGACGCCCGGTCCCGCGATGGGCCCAGAGTTCGGAGGTGACCTGAGCATGCACATCCTCGTGGTGCACAACCGCTACGCCTCGGCACAGCCGAGCGGGGAGAACAAGGTCGTCGACCAGGAGGTGGCGCTGCTGCGCGGGGCCGGGCACCGGGTCGAGGTGTTCGAGCGGCGCAGCGACGACATCGCCGCCCGGTCGCTGCCGGGCAAGGCCGCGGTGGCACTGCTGGTGCCGTGGAACCCGGCGGTCCGTACCGAACTCGCCGCGCGGCTTCGCGGCGACCGGCCGGACGTGGTGCACGTCCACAACGTGTTCCCGCTCCTGTCGCCGGCGGTGCTGGCCGCCTGCGCCGACGCCGGTGTGCCCGCCGTCGCCACGCTGCACAACTACACCCAGGTCTGCCCGCCCGGCACGCTGCAGCGCGACGGCCGGCCGTGCACCGAGTGCGTCGGGTCCACGCCGCTGCCCGCCGTCCGGCACGGCTGCTACCGGGGCTCCCGGCTGGCGACGGTGCCGCTCGCGGTCAGCCTGTCGGTGAACCGGCGGCGGTGGTGGTCCGGCGTGGAGCGGTTCTTCTGCATCTCCGCGGCGCAGCGCGACGTCCTGGTGCGGTCCGGGATGCCCGCCGAGCGGCTGGCGGTCAAGCACAACTTCGTGCCCGAGCCGGGCGCCGTCCGCGCGGGCCCCGGCGAGCATCTGCTGTATCTCGGCCGGCTCGCGGAGGCCAAGGGTGTACGGCTGCTCATGACCGCCTGGGACGAGATCGCCGCCGCCGGCGGTGTGGGCGTGCCGCTCGTGATCGCCGGCACGGGGCCACTGGAGCGGGAGGTGGCCGCATGGGCGGCGGACCGCGACGACGTACGCCACGTCGGCCTGTACGACGCGGAGCAGTGCCGGCAGGCCGTCGCCAGGTCGGTCGCCGTGGTGGCTCCCTCGACGTGGCTGGAGGCGTTCGGCCTGGTGGTCGTCGAGGCGATGGCGGCCGGGGTGCCGACCGTGGCCGCCGGTCACGGCGCCTTCGTCGAACTCGTCGAGGACGGGGTGACCGGGCTGCTGCACCGGCCGGGCGAGTCCGCCTCGCTCGCGTCCTGCCTGCGCCGGATCACGGCCGAGCCGGACCGCAACCGGGAGATGGGCCGGGCGGCCCGGCGCCGTTACGAGCAGGGCTTCAGTCCGGCCGTCGGGCTGGAGCGCCTGGTGGAGGGGTACCGCACCGCGATCGCGGGTCGGTCAGCACTGGCTCGCGACGGGGACACCCGCGCGGGCAGGGGGGATGGGGACAGCACATGACACGATGCCGACTCTGCGGCTCGGAGGCGATGGCGAGCGTCGTCGATCTCGGGGCGACACCACCGTGCGAGAGCTTTCTCGCCGCGGACCAACTGGACGAGCCGGAACCGGCGTACCCGCTGCACCTGCGGGTCTGCACCGGCTGCTGGCTCGCGCAGATACCTCCGCTGATCACGCCGGAGGAGACGTTCAAGGAGTACGCGTACTTCTCGTCCTACTCGACCTCCTGGGTGGAGCACGCGCGCACGTTCGTCGCCGGCGCCGTGCAGCGCCTCGCTCTGGACGCCGACGCGTTCGTGGTCGAGGTCGCGAGCAATGACGGGTACCTGCTCAGGCATGTGGTGGACCGCGGGATCCGCTGTCTCGGCATCGAGCCGTCGGTGAACGTCGGCGCCACGGCACGGGACGCGGGGGTGCCCACACTCACGGAGTTCCTGGACCCGGACACCGGTGCGGGCGTCCGCGCCGAGCACGGCCCGGCGGACCTGGTCGTCGCCAACAACGTGTACGCGCACATCCCGGACGTGGTCGGGTTCACCCGGGGGCTGCGCGCCCTGGTCGCCGACGACGGCTGGGTCTCCATCGAGGTGCAGCACCTGCTGACCCTGATCGAGGAGAACCAGTACGACACGATCTACCACGAGCACTTCCAGTACTACACGGTCGCCTCCGCGATGCGGGCGCTTGAGAGCGGTGGACTCGCCCTCGTGGACGTCGAGTTGCTGCCCACGCACGGCGGCTCCGTCCGGCTGTGGGCCCGGCCGGCCGAGGTGGCCGGCGAGCCGACGCGGCGGGTGGCCGACGTGCTGGACCGGGAGAAGGCCGCCGGGCTGCGGGAGTTGTCCGGGTACACCGAGTTCTCCGCCCGGGTGGCCAAGGTGCGCCGGGACCTGCTGCGGTTCCTCATCGACGCGGCCGAGCGCGGCGAGACCGTCGTCGGCTACGGCGCCCCCGGCAAGGGCAACACCCTGCTCAACCACTGCGGCGTGCGGCCCGACCTGTTGGCGTACACGGTCGACCGCAACCCCTACAAGCACGGCAGGTTCACCCCCGGCACCCGCATCCCGATCCTGTCACCCGAGCGGATCGCCGCCGACAGGCCGGACTACGTCCTGGTCCTCCCGTGGAACCTGCGGGCGGAGCTGGTCGAGCAGTTGTCCTTCGTGCACGAGTGGGGCGGCCGGCTGGTCTTCCCCATCCCCGAACTGAGCATCGTCGAGGCCACGTCGCGAAAGGGCACAGCATGAAGGTCGTACTGTTCTGCGGCGGTTACGGGCTGCGCATGCGCAGCGGCGCCTCCGACGACGTGCCCAAGCCGATGGCGATGGTCGGCCCGCGGCCACTGATCTGGCACGTCATGCGCTACTACGCCTACTTCGGGCACACGGAGTTCATCCTGTGCCTCGGGTACGGGGCCCACCACATCAAGGACTTCTTCCTCAACTACGAGGAGACGACGTCCAACGACTTCGTACTGCGGGGCGGGCGGACCGAGTTGCTGTCCACCGACATCGCGGACTGGACGATCACGTTCGCGCAGACCGGCATCGAGTCACCGATCGGGGAGCGGCTGCGCCGGGTGCGGCACCACCTGGACGGCGACGAGATGTTCCTCGCCAACTACGCCGACGTGCTCACCGACGCCCCGCTGCCGGAGATGATCGACCGGTTCGCCGGGCGGGACGCCGGGGCGTCGATGATGGTGGTGCCGCCGCAGTCCTCGTTCCACTGCGTGGAGCTGGGCGAGGACGGCCTGGTGGGGGGCATCACCGCGGTGAGCGACATGCCGCTGTGGGAGAACGGCGGCTACTTCGTGCTCCGCCAGGAGATCTTCGACCACATACCGGAGAACGGGGACCTGGTCGCCGACGGATGCGCCCAACTGGCCAAGCGGGGACGGTTGGTGGCGCACCAGCACCGCGGCTTCTGGAAGCCGACCGACACCGTGAAGGAGCGGGCCGCGCTCGACGACGCCTATGCCCGGGGGACGCGTCCGTGGGCCGTGTGGGAACGCGACGGCGCGGGGGTGAGTGCGTGATCCGGCTCGGCACCGGGCGCCTGGACCGGATCGTCGCGGTGGGCGCGCACTGCGACGACATCGCCATCGGCGCGGGCGGCACGCTGCTGACGCTGTGCCACGCGCGCCCCGGTGTCCGCGTCGACGCGCTGGTGCTGTCCGGCGGCGGCGGCGAGCGGGAGCAGGAGGAGCGGGCCGCGCTCGCCGCCTTCTGTCCGGGCGCCGACCTGCGGCTGACCGTGCACAAGCTGCCGGACGGCCGGTTGCCCGTGCACTGGGACGAGGCCAAGGCCGCGGTCGAGGAACTGCGCGAGCGGACCGACCCGGACCTGGTCCTCGCCCCGCGCACCGACGACGCGCACCAGGACCACCGCGGCCTGGCGAAGCTGGTACCCACCGCGTTCCGGGACCATCTGGTCCTCGGCTACGAGATCGTCAAGTGGGACGGCGATCTCGGCCGGATGGCGGCCTACCAGCCGCTGTCGCCGGAGATCGCCGAGGAGAAGGTACGGCTGCTGCAGGAGCACTACGCCTCGCAGCGGCACCGGCCCTGGTACGACCGGGAGGCCTTCCTCGGTCTCGCGCGTATCCGCGGCATCGAATGCCACGCGCGCTACGCGGAGGCGTTCGCCGTCACCAAACTCACTCTCGACCTGGGGGAATGAACTGTGCGCGTACTGCTGACCGGACATCAGGGCTACCTGGGCACCGTGATGGCCCCGGTCCTCACGGCCGCCGGACACGAGGTCGTCGGCCTCGACTCCGGCCTGTTCGCCGACTGCGTCCTGGGCCCGGCGCCCGACGACCCGCGGGGGCACCGGGTGGACCTGCGCGACGTCACGGCCGAACACGTGGCCGGGGTGGACGCCGTGATCCACCTGGCCGCGCTCTCCAACGACCCGCTGGGGTCTTTGGCGCCGGACCTCACCTACGACATCAACCACCACGCCTCCGTACGCCTCGCCCGGCTGGCCCGTGACGCGGGAGCGCGGCGCTTCCTGTACGCGTCGACCTGCTCGGTGTACGGCGCGGCCGGCGGTGACGGTCTGGTGACCGAGGACGCCCCGCTGCGCCCGGTGACCCCGTACGCGGAGTCCAAGGTGCGGGTCGAGGACGACCTGCACGCCCTCGCCGACGGCGACTTCACGCCGGTGTACATGCGCAACGCCACCGCCTTCGGCTACTCGCCCCGGCTGCGCGCCGACATCGTGCTGAACAACCTGGTGGGCCACGCACTCCTGTCCGGCGAGGTTCTGGTTCTCTCCGACGGCACCCCCTGGCGCCCGCTGGTGCATGCCGCCGACATCGCACGGGCCTTCACGGCCGCGCTGACCGCGCCGCGCGAAGCGGTCCACGACCGGGCGTTCAACATCGGCAGCGAGGTCAACAACGTCACGGTCGCCGAGATCGCCGAGCAGGTCGCCGAGGCGGTGTCCGGCGCGAAGGTGGTGATCACCGGGGAGAACGGGGCCGATCCGCGGTCGTACCGGGTGGACTTCGCCCGGTTCCGCGCCGCGATACCCGGCTTCGACTGCGAGTGGACGGTGAAGCGGGGCGCGCTCGAACTCGCCGACGCCTACCGCGAACACGGTCTGACGCAGGAGGACTTCGAGCGGCGCTTCACCCGCCTCGCCGTGCTGCGCGCCGCGTCCGACGCCGGCGCCGTCGACGACACCCTGCGGTGGCGCCGATGACAGCGCCCGGCGAGGAGATGCACGCGCTGGTGGAGCGGCTGTACCCGCTGTGCCGGAGCATCACCGGCGACGGGGTGCGCGCCACCCTGGACATCGTCGGCGAGTACCTCCCGCTGCGGGTGCACGAGGTGCCGACGGGAACGCAGGTGCTCGACTGGACGGTGCCGCAGGAGTGGAACATCCGGGACGCGTACATCGCCGACGCCGCCGGCCACCGGGTCGTCGACTTCGCCGCGTCCAGCCTGCACGTCCTCGGCTACAGCGTGCCGGTGTCGGCGACCATGCCACTGGCGGAGCTGCGCGAACACCTGCACACCCTGCCGGACCAGCCGGGCTGGGTGCCGTACCGCACCAGTTACTACAAGCCCGCATGGGGGTTCTGCCTGGCCCAGGAGACGCTGGACGCCATGCCCGACGGCGAGTACGAGGTCCGCATCGACTCCACGCTCGCCGACGGCCACCTCACCTACGCCGAGCACGTGGTCCCCGGGCAGGTCCCCGACGAGGTGATCGTCTCCTGCCACGTCTGCCACCCCTCGCTGGCCAACGACAACCTGGCCGGCATCGCGGTGGCGACGTTCCTGGCGCGGGCGCTGGCGGAGCGGACGCCGTACTACACCTACCGGTTCATCTTCGCGCCCGGCACCATCGGCGCGATCACCTGGCTGGCCCGCAACGCCGAGCGGGTGGAGCGGGTCAAGCACGGTCTGGTGCTGGCCTGCGCCGGCGACCGGGGGCAACTGACGTACAAGCAGAGCAGGCGCGGCGACGCCGAGATCGACCGGGTGATGCGGCACGTACTGGCAGCCTCCGAACGCCCGCACCACATCACCGAGTTCACTCCGTACGGCTACGACGAGCGGCAGTACTGCTCGCCCGGCTTCGATCTCGGCGTGGGCTCGCTCACCCGCACCCCGTACGCCGGCTACCCCGAGTACCACACCTCGGCGGACAACCTGGACCTCGTCTCCCCGGAGGCGATGACGGACACGCTCGCCGTCTGCCGTGAGGCGTTCGCCGTCCTGGACCGCAACCGGCAGTACGTCAACCTCAGCCCCTACGGCGAACCACATCTGGGCCGACGCGGGTTGTACGACGCGCTCGGTGGCCGCAGCGACACCAAGCAGGCCCAGATGGCCATGCTCTGGGTGCTCAACCTGTCCGACGGCGAGCACAGTCTGCTGGACGTCGCCGAGCGGTCCCGGCTGCCGTTCGGTGCCGTCGCCGCCGCGGCCGACGCGCTGCACGGCGCCGGGCTGATCAAGGCATGACGCCGATGACCACCGAGGGGGAGAAAGCGACGAGGCGGGCCGGCTCGGCCCGGCGGGCCCTCGTCGGCCGGCTGTCCTGGGGCCTCGCCGACCAGGCGGCCTCCAGCATGACCAACTTCGCGGTGGGCATCTATGTGGCGCGCTCGCTGGGCGTGACCGCGTTCGGCGTGTTCAGCCTGGCCTGGGTGACCTACGGCGTGGTGCTCAGCGTGTCGCGCGGTCTGGCCACCGACCCGCTCGTGGTGCGCTTCAGCGGGGTGCCGGACGCGTCCTGGCGGGGGGCGGTGGCCCGGTCGTCGGGTACCGCGCTCGGCGTCGGTGTCGCCATCGGCGTGGCGTGTCTGGTGGCCGGACTCGCTGTCGGCGGTCGCGTGGGGCCCGCGTTCGCCTGCCTCGGCGTGATGCTGCCGGGACTGCTGCTCCAGGACGCCTGGCGGTACTCGTTCTTCGCCGCCGGCACCGGGCGGAAGGCATTCGTCAACGACCTCGTGTGGGGCGTCGCCCTCGTCCCGGCCCTGGTGGTGGCGGCCCGTCAGGGCAGCGTGGCCGCCTTCGTGCTCGCCTGGGGCGCGTCCGCGACCGTGGCCGCCGGGTACGGCTGCCTCCAGTCCGGCATCCGGCCCCGGATGACCGGGGCGCGCGGCTGGCTGCGCGAGCAGCGCGATCTCAGCTACCGGTACCTCGTCGAGAACGTCGGCGTCAGCGGCGCGAGCCAGCTGCGGGCGTACGGGCTCGGCGCGATCGTCGGGGTCGGCGCGGTGGGGGCGATCCGGGGCGCAGAGCTGCTGCTCGGCCCGTTCCTCGCCGTGCTGATGGGACTCTCCCTCGTCACCGTCGCGGAGGCGGCCCGGGTGCTGCGGCGGGCCCCGCACCGGCTGGCCAGGTTCTGTCTCGTGCTCGGCGCCGGGCAGGCCGTCGCCGCGCTGCTCTGGGGCGCGGCGCTGCTGCTGGTGCCGGGCAGGCTCGGCGAGCTGGTGCTCGGTGACGTCTGGGACTCCGCCTCGGCGCTCATCGTGCCGGCCGCGCTCGGCGTCGCGGGCGCCGGTCTCGGCACCGGCGCGGCGGCCGGACTGCGCGCGCTCGGCGCGGCCCGGCGCAGCCTGCGCAGCCAGCTGTTCGCCTCCGCCTGCTATGTCGGCGGCGGTCTCGGCGGGGCGGCCGTGGCCGGCACGGCCGGCTCGGCCTGGGGCGTCGCCGCCGCGACCGTGTGCAGCTCGGCCGTGTGGTGGCTTCACCTGCGCTCCGCCCTGCGCGAGCGCCGTCACAACCCGATTCCCGAAGTGAGGACCTCATGACCGCGCAACCCAGGCTGAGCATCGGCCTGCCCGTGTACAACGGCGAGGAGTACCTCGCCGAGGCGCTCGACGCCCTGCTCGGCCAGACCTACGAGGACTTCGAGCTGGTCATCTCCGACAACGCCTCGACGGACGGCACCCAGGACATCTGCCGCAGGTACGCCGCGAAGGACTCACGCATCCGGTACGTGCGGCTGGCCCGCAACATCGGCGCCGCCCCGAACCACAACTACGTGTTCACCGAGTGCCGCGGCGAGCTGTTCAAGTGGGCCTCGCACGACGACCTGTACGCCCGCGACCTGCTGCTGCGCTGTGTCGAGGCGCTGGACGAGCGGCCGGACGTGATCCTCGCGCACAGCGGACAGGCGGTCATCGACGGCGAGGGGCGGGTGAAGGTGCCGTACGAGTACGGGCTGTCCACCGACTCGCCCCACGCCCCGGAGCGCTTCCGCAGTCTGCTGTTCGAGCCCGGTGGCGACGACTTCTACGGGGTGATGCGGGCCGACGTGCTGCGCCGGGTGAAGCCGCACGACAGCTACCACCACGCGGACCGCACGTTCGTCGCCGAGATCACCCTGCACGGGCCCTTCCACCAGGTGCCGGAACTGCTGTACTTCCGCCGCGACCACCCCACCCGCGCCGAGCGGGCGAACCCTTCCAAGCGTTCCCGCTGCGTCAACCTGGACCCGCGCCGGGCGGGCCCGCTGCACCCGCCGCCCCGGCTGCTCGCCGAGTACGTCTGGGGCTTCGTCTCCGCCGTCCGGCGGGCGCCGCTGACCCCGGCCGACCGGCGCGCGTGCTACCGGCACCTGGCCGCGTGGATGACCAGCCGGGTGCGGCCCGGCGCCGGCGAGCGGGTCGAGGACCGCGCCCCGGTCGACGCCGGCCGGCTCGGCGTCTCCGTCGACGCGGTCGTCGCCGGCCGTGAAGGCAGGCAGGCGTGACGGCTGCCCGCGTGGGGGTGTTCGGCCTGCTCGGCTCCGGCAACCTCGGCAACGACGGCTCGCTGGAGGCCGTGCTCGGCTACCTGCGTGCCGAGCACCCGGAGGCGGTGGTGGACGCGCTGTGCGGCGGACCCGAGGTCGTCGCGGCCCGCTACGGCATCCCCGCGACGCGGCTGCACTGGTACCGCGGCGAGTACCGGACCGCGTCACGTGCGGGCGCGATCGCCGGGAAGGGCCTGGGCAAACTCGTCGACGCCGTCCGCACCGCCGCCTGGGTGCGCCGGCACGACGTGGTGATCGTGCCGGGCATGGGTGTCCTGGAGGCCACGCTGCCGCTGCGGCCGTGGGGCTTCCCCTACTCGCTGTTCCTGCTCTGCGCGTCCGGCCGGCTGCTGCGCACCCGGGTCGCGCTGGTCGGCGTGGGCGCGGACGCGATCAGCGACCGGCCCACCCGGGCCCTGGTGCGCCGGGCGGCGCGGCTGGCCGCGTACCGGTCGTACCGTGACGCGCTGTCCCGCGACGCGATGCGGGCGATGGGCGTGGACACCTCGCGCGACGAGGTCTACCCGGACCTCGCCTTCGCCCTGCCGACGCCGACGCCCACGGCGATCGCGCCCTCGGGTCCGCCGGGTCCGGTCTGCGTCGGGGTCATGGACTTCCACGGCGGCAACGACGACCGCGCGCGGGCCGAGGAGATCCACCGGCGCTACCTCGACGGGACGACCCGGTTCGTCCGCGCGCTGGTCGAGGACGGCAGGCCGGTCCGGCTGCTCACCGGCGACGCGTGCGACGCCGCGGTGGTCGCCGCGATCCTCGACGCGGTCGACTCTCCGCTGGTCACGGCCGCCGAGGCGGCCTCGCTGGCCGACCTGATGAAGGAGACGGCTGCCGCCGACGCCGTGGTAGCCACCCGCTACCACAACCTGGTCTGCGCGCTGAAGGCCGGCACGCCGACGCTGGCGCTCAGCTACGCGGCGAAGAGCGACGCGCTCATGGAGTCGATGGGGCTCGGCGCGTACTGCCACCCGGCGCGCGAGGTCGACGCCGACCGGCTGCTCGAACAGTTCCGGTCGCTGGAGGGGAGGGCGGCGGAGCTGCGGCAGACCCTGGCCGAGCGGAACCTGGCCGCCACCCGGCAACTCGGGGACCAGTTCACGGCCTTGACCGCGGCCCTCTTCCCGGCGGCCGACCACGCCCACACCCTGCGGGAGGCCTCATGAAGGCGACCGACGTCCCGGCGATCGCCGGCGCGTACCTGTTCGAGCCGACGCCCTACGCCGACGAACGCGGCTTCTTCTGCCGCACCTTCGACGCCGACGTGGTCCGCTCGGTGGGCCTCGACCCGGACGCCTTCGTCCAGGACAGCCTGTCCCGCTCGGTCCGGGGCGTACTGCGCGGCCTGCACCTGCGCTCGGGCGCCGGCGAGGCCAAGCTCGTGCGGTGCTCGTACGGGAGGATCTTCGACGTCGTCGTGGACCTGCGGCCCGACTCGCCGACGTACCGCGGCCGGGCCTTCTTCGAGCTGTCCGGCGAGACGCAGGCGACCCTGTACATCCCGGCGGGGTGCGCGCACGGCTTCCAGGCGCTGACCGGGACCGCCGACACCTCGTACCGCATCGACCGGCCGCACGATCCGGCCGAGGACGTGACGATCGCCTTCGACGACCCGGAGCTGGCCATCCCCTGGCCGCTGCCGGTCGCATCGATGTCCCAGCGGGACCGGGAGGCCCCCAGCCTCGCCGAGGTCCTGAAGTCGAAGGAGAGTTGAGGTCGGCGTGGCCCCCGAAGACACAGACACCGAAGAGTTCCGGCTGCCCCGGTCGCGGAGGGCGAACGAGCGGCTGCACGCCCTGATCCCCGGCGGCGCGCACACGTACGCCAAGGGCGACGACCAGTACCCGGAGAACCTGGCCCCGGTCATCAGCCACGGCCACGGCGCCCATGTGTGGGACATCGACGGCAACCGCTACATCGAGTACGGCTCCGGGCTGCGGTCGGTCAGCCTCGGCCACGCCCACCCCCGCGTGACCGAGGCGGTGCGACGGCAGCTCGACCGCGGCAGCAACTTCGTGCGGCCGTCCGTCGTGGAGGTCGAGGCGGCGGAACGCTTCCTGGCGACGGTACCGACCGCCGAGATGGTGAAGTTCGCGAAGAACGGCTCGGACGCCACGACCGCCGCGGTGCGCCTCGCCCGCGCGGCCACCGGACGCGCGCGGGTGGCCCTCTGCGCCGACCATCCGTTCTTCTCCGTCGACGACTGGTTCATCGGCACCACGCCGATGTCCGCCGGAGTCCCGGCGGCCACCGAGGACCTGACGGTGGCGTTCCCTTACGGGGACCTCGCCGCCACGGAGGAGTTGCTCACCCGGTACCGGGACGAGGTCGCCTGCCTGATCCTGGAACCCGCCACCCACACCGAGCCGCCGCCCGGATACCTCGCCGGCCTGCGCGAGCTGGCCGACCGGCACGGCTGCGTGCTGGTCTTCGACGAGATGATCACCGGCTTCCGCTGGTCCGAGGCGGGCGCCCAGAGCCTGTACGGCGTCGTCCCCGACCTCTCCACGTTCGGCAAGGCGCTGGGCAACGGCTTCGCCGTGTCCGCGCTGGCCGGGCGCCGCGCCCTGATGGAGCTGGGCGGGCTGCGTCACTCCGGCGACCGGGTGTTCCTGCTGTCCACGACGCACGGTGCCGAAACGCACTCCCTGGCAGCCGCAATGGCCGTGCAGACCACCTACGTCGAGGAGGGCGTCACCGCACGGCTGCACGCCCTCGGCGAGCGGCTGGCCGCCGGGGTCCGTGACGCCGCGGCCGCCATGGGCGTCGGCGACCACGTCGTCGTCCGGGGCCGGGCCAGCAACCTGGTCTACGGCACCCTCGACGAGAACGGGCAGCCGTCGCAGGAGTACCGCACCCTGTTCCTGCGCCAACTCCTCGCGGGCGGGGTGCTGGCCCCGTCGTTCGTGGTGAGCAACGCGCTCGACGACGCCGACATCGACCGGACCGTGGAGGTGGTGGCCCAGGCCTGCGCCGTGTACCGCAAGGCGCTGGACGCGGCCGACCCCACTCCCTGGGTGGCCGGGCGGCCGGTGAAGCCCGTGTTCCGCCGCCGGGCGTGACGTGACACGTCGTCAGTGGGTCCGGTGCCGACCGGCGTCGGCCGTCCGGTCGGCCCGCCGGTCCGCGAGCCGGTCGGCGGTCCGGTCGGTCAGCCACGCGGTCGCCGGGGTCACGGCCAGCGCGGTGCACCAGCCGCCGAGGACGTCGGTCGGGTAGTGCGCGCCCAGGGCGACCTGAGCCCAGCCCATGGGGGCGCCGGCGACCAGCGCGGCGGCGAGCACGAGTGAGGTGCCGGCCGTCCTGCCCAGGGAGAGCCGACCGGTCGCGAGCAGCGCCACCACGAGGGCGAGCGCGGTGAGGAAGGCGGTGTGCCCGCTCGGATAGGACAGGTTGGCGTCGCCGTGGATGGTGCGTCCGACCAGGTGCTTGAGGAGCGTCGCCGTCCCGACCGCCATGCCGACGGCGGCGACGGCGAACACGGCCGCGCGGGGACGCCGAAGCAGCAGGCAGGCCGTCACCGTGGCCGCGACCAGGATCACCGCTCCGGCGGGCTCCCCGAGGAAGTCCGTGGCCAGAGCGGCGTACCGCAGGGGCGGCCGCACGCTGTCCGCCGTCGGCCGGACGACCCACGTGTCCAGCCCGCCCGGCTCGCTGTGGCCGGCGTACAGGATGCCGAGCACGACGACGACCAGCGCGGCGAGGGCCGCGGCCGTCCCGAGCCACGGGCGCAGCGGTGGGGGCAGCACCGCGGACGCCGGCCGGCCGGTCACCGGCCCGCCCTCGTGCCGTACGGCGCCCCGTACCGCCCCCCGTGCCTCAGCCGCCGGTGATCGGCCCGCCGGCTCCCCCGCGCACTGCCGCGCGGTAAGAGCGCCTCCAGCCGATTCCACGTCGCGTTCGTCAGATCATCACGGCCCATGCGGCCAGCCTGCCCCAACACCGGTCCGGCGTCAGGAGATCAGGGACGCGCGACGCTCCCCCGTGTCGGACCGGACGGTTGACGGACTGCCGGCAGGGGAGTCTTCGCCTGGGAGAGCGGGTCGGTCCAGTGCCCGCGGAACCGGATGAAGGGAGCGTCCCGCTGTGACGGACGCGTACAACGAGGAAGTGCTCGCCCGGATCGCCGAAGGGCTCGTCTACACCGAGTCGGAAGCGGCTTTCCAGAGTTACCGGCGCCGGACGGAGCAGATTTTCGCGTACAACCACACGCCTCCGGGTGAGGCGGAGAGGCGTCGGTCACTGCTGCTCGCCATCTTCGGCTCGGTCGGTGAACGCACGGTGCTGCTGCCGCCGTTCCACGCCGGGTTCGGCAGCAACGTCCACCTCGGCGACGACTTCTTCGGGAACGTGAACCTCACGTTCGTCGACGACGTCGACATCCGTATAGGCGACGGCGTCATGATCGCTCCCAGCGTGACGCTGACCACGACGGGACACCCGGTGCATCCCTCGCGCCGAGTCGACTTCGGGCGCTTCTCCGAACCGATCGTCATCGAGGACAAGGTGTGGATCGGCAGCAATGTGGTGGTCCTGCCCGGCGTCCGGATCGGCTACGGATCGGTCATCGGTGCCGGCAGCGTCGTCAGCCGCAGCATTCCCCCGATGACCGTCGCACTCGGAACACCGTGCCGTGTGGTCCGCGACATCACGGACGACGATCTCACCACCCGCATGGCCAAGTCGGACCACGACGACGACCGCGAAGGGGACCGGGTCGGATAGCGGTCAGCGCGGGCCGGCCTCGCCGCGGCGCAGGGGCGGCCGGGTCAGGGTCGTCCAGGCGCGCAGGAGCCATTCCAGGGGGCCGTAGCGGTACCGGCGCAGCCACCAGTGGCTCGCGACGGCCTGTGCGGTGAAGAGCAGGAGGGCGATGGCCAGGACGCCCGGAGGAGACACGTCGCCGACGAGGGCCGCGCCGTAGCCGGTGAACAGCAGGGCGCAGACCAGGGACTGGGTGAGGTAGTTGGTCAGGGTCATGCGGCCCGCCGGGGCGAGCGACGCGACGAGCCGGTCCCCGTGCCGGCCGCAGGTGAGCCGGAGAACCGTCGCCGCGTAGGCGGCGGCCAGCAGTGGCGCGGTGACGACGTCGATGCCCAGGGCGAGGATCTGGTAGGCGCCGCCCGGGTGCTCCAGACTGGCGTGTGCGTACACGGCACCGCCGACCAGCCCCAGCGTGAAGCCCGTCCACTGGAGCCTGCCCAGTGTCCCGCGATGGCGTGCGATGTCCGCGAGGGCCTGGTGCCTTCCGGCGGCGAGGCCGAGGAGGAAGGCCGCCAGGGCGGCCGGGGCCTGGAAGAAGACCAGCAGGAGCAGCACGTCGGGCAGCTGCTCCAGATGGGCGGCGACCACTGATGCCGGGCCGCCGCGCAGCGCCTCGGCGGCCTACTCGGCACCGGCCGCCGCGGCCGGGTCCACTCCGGAGCCACCCGCCGCATGGACGCGGAGCGCGAGCACGGCGTACGCGGCGGCGGTGACGGCGAAGAGGGCGACGGCGACGCGCACGGCGGTACGGGGCCGCAGCCGACGGACGGCCAGCAGGATCAGGCCGAGCACCGCGTACGTGGTGAGGATGTCGCCGGGAAAGAGCAGGACCACGTGCAGGACGCCCAGGGTGAACAGGCCGGCCAGGCGCCGAAGGAAGCGGGAGGCGAAACGTGCTCCCTGCCGCTCGGCGGAGGAGAGTTGGAGGGTGAAGCTGTAGCCGAACAGGAACGAGAACAGCAGGAAGAACTTGGCCTCGAAGAACACCGCGACGAACCATCGGACCGCGTTGTCCCGCGGCGAGGCGAAGCCGGGGTCCTCCAGCCCCGTGCCGTGGTAGGCGGAGGCCAGATAGCCGATGTTGACGATGAGGATGCCCAGCAGCGCGAAGCCGCGCAGGGCGTCGACGTGGGCGAGGCGTGCGCCGGCCGCCCTGGACTCAGGCGCGGTGGTCGCGGTGGTCACTCGGTCCCCTTGCGGTCGGTGATCCGCGCGACGAAGTCGCGCTGGTGGGCGAGGAATCCGGCGGCGTACAGGCGCCGGGGGGCGAAGACGGCGGTCAGGGTGAGGCGCGGCTGCGAGTTCTCGACCGAGTCGTCGACCAGGGAGTGGGTGGCGTCGGGGTAGTGCCGCACCGTGAGGGAGGCGAGCGGCAGGATGCGGCGGTAGGCGGCCTCGGTGTCGGCGACGTCGACGTTGACGTCGTGACCGGCCAGCACCAGGAGCGTGGGGGTGCCACGCATGGCGCGCAGGTCCTCGCTCGCGTTGGAGCGGTAGTTCTTGGCGATGAACCGCCAGCGTTCGGCGGTCATGCCGTCGGTGTCGGCGACCGCGGCGCGGTACTGCTCGAAGGTCGCGCCCTCCCGCAGCAGGCGCAGGGTCCTCTCCCGTCGTCGCAGCGCCGTTCGCGTCTCGTCCTGGGTGGCGCCGTCCCTGCGCAGTTCGGCGAGGAGGTTGTAGCGCCCCTGCTGTTGCCAGTCGACGGCCGGTGAGACCGCGATGACGAACCGGACGGCGCGGTCGCGGGCCGCGACTTTGGGCAGCACCCACCCGGCCTGGCTGGCGCCCCAGAGGCCGACGCGCCGGCCGTCGATGTCGGGACGTGTACGGGCCCAGGCGATCGCGGCGAGGGTCTCCTGCGCGCGGTCGTCCATGCTCTGGTCCTGCCAGTCTCCCTCGGAGGCGCCGACGCCGGGCTTGCTGAGGGAGAGCGAGGCGTAGCCGGCCTTCGCGAAGGACTCCCACAGGGGCCGGTAGAAGGTGTCGTGGGTGGCGTCGACGGGCCCGTCTCCGTGGACGAGGACCACCAGGCCGAACGGGCCGTCGCCGTGCTGCGGCCTCGCCAGGACGCCGTCCAGCAGCCGCCCGTCGTGGCGCACGGTGACGCGCTCTTCCCGTAGCGCGTAGGTGTTCTGCCAGATCGCGACACCGCCGGTCACCGCGCCGGCCAGCAGGACGGCGACCAGCGACCACACGAGGACGCGTCGGCGACGCCGCACACGTGACGTCGTTCTTCGGTTCATCTCTCCCCCAGAAAACTATCAACTTCAATACGTTCGTTTCCAGAATGAACGTAGTAAGGTTGATAGCGCAAGGGCGGGTGTCCCGACCCGCCGCACGGAAGGAACACCGATGGAGCCGACGGACACCCCGAAGAGGGGACCCGAGCCGCAGGACGTGGACGGTCCGGGGGTGCGCAGGGGCGTGCCCAGGGGCAGTGAGACACGTGTGGCCGCGCTGTACTGGGAGGCCTTCGGACGCAAGCTCGGCGCCGCCCTCAACCCGCCGGACAAGGCCCGCGCCTTCCTCGCGGCCCACCTCCACCACGACCGGGGCGTGGTCGCCCTCGTCGACGGCGAGGTGGCGGGGGTGGCCGGCTACCAACTCGCCGAACGCGGCCTGACGGGCGGCGGCGCCGCCGACGTCCTGTCCACGTACGGGACCCTGCGCGGACTGCCCCGCCTGGCCGTTCTCGCCCTGATGGAACGGCGAGCCGCCGACGGCGAACTCGTGATGGACGGCATCGCCGTCGCCCCGGAGCACCGCGGCAAAGGCATCGGCGGCCTCCTGCTGCGCGAGATCACCGCCGTGGCCGCCGATCACTCCTGCCGGCGGGTCCGCCTCGACGTCATCGACGTCAACCCGCGGGCCCGCGCCCTGTACGAACGGCACGGCTTCGTCGCCGTCCACACCGAGAAGACCCCGTACCTGCGCGGCCTGATGGGCTTCGGCGCCGTCACCACCATGCACCGGCCCGTCACGCCGGCCGCCCCGACGAACCGTCAGGAGGTTCGATGAGCGCCCTCCCGAACACCCCGCCGAACGCACGGGCCGAAGCGGACGGCACGGCCCCTGTGCCCGTCCCCACCCGACTGCTCGTCCACGCCCTCGTCCGCGAGGACGGCACCGTCGACTCCGGTGAGCTGTACGCCGTCGCCGGTCTCCTGGGCATGACCGACCAACAGGTCCGCCTCTGCGTCAAGCGGCTCGTCGCCGAGGGCCGCTTCACCCACGAAGGCCGCGGACGCAAGGCCCTGTTGAGGGCGGTAGCCGACGCCACCGGCTCGATCGCCCCCAACGTCGCCTACGTCCGCCACGCCTACCGCCAGGACCACGGGCTCGCCGCCTGGGACGGCGTCTGGCACCTCTTCGCCTTCGCCATCCCCGAGTCGAGCAGGACCTCCCGCGACACCCTCCGCGACACCTTGCGTCACCTCGGCGCCGCCCCGGTCCAGAGCGGCCTCTACGTCAGCGCGAACCCCATCGAAGAACTCGTCGAGGCCCAGGCCCGCCACCTCGACGTCGCCCACGCGGTCACGTTCCTCACCAGCACCGACCTGCGCGTCGGGGGCGTCGACGACCCGCCCGCCCTGGCCGCCGCACTCTGGCCCCTGGACGACATCGCCGCCCGCCACGACCGCCTCGCCGGCCTCGCCCAGGCCTGCCTCGACCGGCTCGCGCTGCCGGAACGCCCCACGGGACCCGAGCAGTTGGCCATGGCCATCCAGCTCGCCGCGGCCTTCACCCACGCCATGGAACCGGACCCCCTCCTGCCC
>NZ_MUBA01000305.1 GCF_002154575.1 Streptomyces bobili | reverse complement strand
GATGAGGGTGGGGCCCGCGGACAGGGCCAGGGAGGTGCCGAGGAAGCCGCGCCGCGCCAGCATCAGGTCGCTGCGTGAGAACTCGCTGAGCAGGGCCACCGTCTGCGGGGCGGTCCAGGGCAGGTCCACGCCGGTCGCGGAGGGCACCTGGCGCGCGGTGCGCAGACCGAGGTCCTCGACGGAGACGACGCAGCCGAACCGCTCGGAGAACAGGTCGGACAGGATGCGGGGGATCGGCTCGCGGGGGTTCTCGCCGTCGAGCCAGCGACGCACGCGTGAAGTATCCGTGGAGATGTGATTGGCGCCCAACTGGCGGGCCCTACGGTTGACTTGGCGGGCGAGTTCACCCTTCGACCAGCCGCTGCGCACGAACCAGGAGGTGAGCAGGTCGTTCGGGCGCTTGTCCGCGTGCGCGGCGCTCCCAGCGCCCGTCCCGCCTCCGCCGTTGCCGCTCACTGGAACGCCCCCATTCCTGAGACCACTTGTCGCTCTAATGCGCCAAGCCTTATCAGAATGCCGGTAAATACCGCCCGCCGTCCGGCGGTTCTCACCCTTCGAACGGAAAGCCGACTTGCCCCCGGCATACCCGCAGAGGCATGTGCCCCTGGGCCTCGCACACTCACAGTAATCCTACGATCACGCCTCCAGCCATGGCGATCCCGGAAACGCCACCATTCGCCACCCCATCGAATGAACTCACGGTGGCGCACAGGCGATTCACTTGACATAGGACGGACGGGATGGGCGGAACGGTGCACTCAGGGGCGCATGCCATCCGCAACACCACCCCGGACGCCTCAAGGCGCCGCCTGGAAAGGGTGGCGACGGGAAGGCGTCCACACACACAGTCACCACGTGCGTCCGCTACGTAACCATCGGCGCGTCGGACCCGTTGGAGGGGGCATGGGCTTCACGATCGGCGGCATCCGCGAGATCCGCTCCGGCACGCGCAGGCGCGCTCGCTCGTCCGAGTGCACCGCGGTCGCCGAGTTCACCGGGCTGTGGGGGTGGGACGCGGTGCCGGGCGCGCGCGCCGCGGCCGGAGCCTGCTCCTGCGGCCGATCCGACTGCCGCAGTCCCGGCGCGCATCCCCTGGAGTTCGCGCCCCGCGTTCCGGCCGGCGCTCCCCTCGACGACGTGACGAGGATCTGGGCGGACTTCCCCGGCGCCTCCGTGATGCTCCCGGTCGGCCACGCCTTCGACGTGATCGAGGTGGCCGAGCCGGCCGGGCGCCGCGCGCTGGTGCGCCTGGAGCGGATGGGCCTCCCGCTCGGCCCGGTGACCGCCACCCCCGACGGCCGCGCCCAGTTCCTGGTCGCCCCCGGCGCCGCCGCCGACCTCCCCGGCCTGCTCTACCGCATGGGCTGGGACGACCCGGTCTCCCTCGACCTGTACGGCCTCGGCCCCGGTACGTACATCACGGCGCCGCCCTCCGACCGCGGCGGCCTCGGCCCGGTCCGCTGGCTGCGCCCGCCCGCGCTGGACTCGGCGACGAGGCTTCCGGCGGCCCGGCTGCTGCTGGGCACGCTGGCGTACGTCGCACACCGGTCGCGCGCGTAGGGGAGCCTGCCCCGCACGTCGTACACAGCGAAGCGCCCGTCCCCCGACTGCACCTCGGGGGGCGGGCGCTTCTTCGTCGCCGGCTACCGGATCGCGTACGCGCTCACTCTCCGATGAGGGCGTCGACGAAGGCCGCCGGCTCGAACGGCGCGAGGTCGTCGGGGCCCTCGCCGAGCCCGATGAGCTTGACCGGGACGCCCAGCTCGCGCTGGACGGCGATCACGATGCCGCCCTTGGCCGTGCCGTCGAGCTTGGTCAGCACGATGCCGGTGATGTCGACGACCTCGGCGAACACCCTGGCCTGCACGAGGCCGTTCTGCCCGGTGGTGGCGTCGAGGACGAGCAGCACCTCGTCGAGCGGGGCGTGCTTCTCCACGACCCGCTTGACCTTGCCCAGCTCGTCCATGAGCCCGGTCTTGGTGTGCAGCCGGCCGGCGGTGTCGATGAGGACCACGTCGACCCCCATCTCCTTGCCCTCCTTGACCGCGTCGAAGGCGACGGAGGCGGGGTCACCGGCCTCGGGCCCGCGCACGGTGTGCGCGCCGACGCGCTCGCCCCAGGTCTGGAGCTGGTCGGCGGCGGCGGCCCGGAAGGTGTCGGCGGCGCCCAGGACGACCGTACGGCCGTCGGCCACGAGCACGCGGGCGAGCTTGCCGGTGGTGGTGGTCTTGCCGGTGCCGTTGACGCCGACGACCATCACGATGCCGGGCTTGCGGCCCTCGGGCTCGGTCTTCACGGCGCGGTCGACCTCGGTGCCGACCAGCTTGAGCAGTTCCTCCCGGAGCAGGCCGCGCAGTTCGTCGGGCGTGCGGGTGCCGAGCACCTTCACGCGCTCGCGCAGACGTTCGACCAGTTCCTGGGTGGGCATGACGCCGACGTCGGCGACGAGAAGGGTCTCCTCGATCTCCTCCCAGGTGTCCTCGTCGAGGTGCTCGCGCGAGAGCAGGGTGAGCAGACCCTGGCCGAGCGCGGTCTGGGAGCGGGAGAGGCGGGCGCGAAGGCGGACCAGCCGCCCCGCGGTGGGCTCCGGGATCTCGATCCCGGGAGCCTCGACAACGGGAGGCTCCTCGACGGCGGTGGGTGCGCCGCCGCCGGGAAGGTCCACCTCCTCGATCGTGCGGCGCGGTTCTTCGCGCGGCGTCTCGGCCTCGTCGCCGACGTGCGGTTCGGCGGGAGGCGCGGTGATGTCGGGCGCGGCCGGGGGCGGGGGCGGCAGCGGCTTCTTCCGCCGGCTGCCGACGACCAGCCCGCCGAGCACCGCGAGCACGACCACGGCGATGACTACAGCAAGGATGACGGTTTCCATAACCCGACCAGTATGCGTGACCCCCCTCCGCCGGAGCGGGTGACGGCCCGCCCGTTCCTCAGCCGATCAGCCCGCCCTTGTGCAGCGCGGCTCGCGCTCGGAACCGCAGGCGCAGGCAGCGCTCGGTGACCTCGGCGGGCGCGTCCTCAGGACAGCAACAGTGCTCGGCGAGCCGGCGCAGGTCGTCGGGGTCGAGCCAGAGGGCGACCCGTCCCGCGGCGGCCTCTGCCTGCGGATCGCTGGGTACGACGGGTTCCGCCATGGCCCGAGCGTAGCTGCGGGAATGCCGCACCCGTAGCTATCTGACGGAACGTCAGCTAACCTCCGCCCTCCAGACCCGAAGGGGGGCCTACCGTGCCCGTCACCGTCGTCCGTTTCAACCTCGTCGCCCCCGGGGCCTCCCCCGCGGCGCTCGGCGCCCGCTACCGGGCGGCGCTGGAGATGGCCGGGTATGCCGACGCGCACGGGATCAGCACCGTGCAGACCGAGGAGCATCACGGCGCCGAGAACAACTGGCTGCCCTCGCCGTTCACCTTCGCGGGCGCCGTCCTCGGGGCGACCTCCCGGCTCGCGGTCACCGTCTCGGCGGTCATCGGCCCGCTGCACGACCCGCTGCGGCTGGCGGAGGACATCGCGGTGCTGGACCTGCTGAGCGGCGGCCGTCTGGTGACGGTCGCCGGGATCGGGTACCGGCCGCAGGAGTACACCCGCGCCGGCGTGGACTGGAGGCGGCGCGGCCGGCTCCAGGACGAGCTGCTGGAGACCCTGCTGGCGGCCTGGACCGGCGAGGAGTTCACCTACCGGGGCCGTACGGTACGGGTCACCCCGCGCCCGTGCACCGAGCCGCACCCCCTGCTGCTGGTCGGCGGCTCCTCCCCGGCCGCCGCCCGCCGGGCCGCGCGGCTCGGCCTGCCGTTCTTCCCGAGCGCCCACCTGCCCGAGCTGGAGGCCTACTACAAGGAACGGCTGGTCGAGTACGGCACCGAGGGCTGGGTGATGATGCCCGCAGCCGAGACCCCGCTGCTGCACCTCGCGGAGGATCCGGACCGTGCGTGGGCGACGTACGGCGAACACTTCCTGCACGAGGCCCGCACCTACGCCTCCTGGCAGTCGGCGGAGATCCGCTCGGCGGTGCGGTCGGCGGCGACGGACGTACGGGGGCTCCGTGACGAGGGCGTCTACCGGATCCTGACGCCCGACGAGTGCGTGGCGCAGGGGCTGGACAACCTCGTCCTGCATCCGCTGGCGGGCGGGATGCCGGTGGAGGAAGGCTGGCGCAGTCTGCGGTTGTTCTGCGAGAACGTGCTGCCCCGGCTCACCGTGTGAACCGGGGCGGCACGCCTCACGGGTATCGAGGAGAGGGCAGCGGGGACTTGGCCCGTCTCCTCGAGTTCAGGGGCCTCGGTACGAGACTCAGCCCATCTCCTCCAGCGTCTTGCCCTTGGTCTCCTTGACGTACTTGAGGACGAAGGGGATGGAGAGCGCGGCGAAGACGGTGTAGATCACGTAGGTCATGGAGAGGTTCCAGTCGGCCAGCGACGGGAAGCTCGCGGTGATGGCCCAGTTGGCGATCCACTGCGCGGAGGCGGCGACGCCCAGGGCGGCGGCGCGGATCCTGTTCGGGAACATCTCGCCGAGGAAGACCCAGACGACCACACCCCACGACAGGGCGAAGAAGAGGACGAAGACGTGGGCGGCGATCAGGGCGACCCAGCCCTGGGTGGCGGGCAGCTTGCCGTCGACGAGGTCGAAGGAGAACGCCCAGGCTTCCAGCGCGAGGCCGATGACCATGCCGACGGAGCCGATGAGGGCGAGCGGCCTGCGGCCGACGCGGTCCACGAAGATCATCGCGATCACGGTGCCGAGGATGTTGATGATCGACGTCGTGAAGGAGTAGAAGAACGAGTCCGCCGGGTCGACGCCGACCGACTGCCACAGCGTCGAGGAGTAGTAGAAGGCGACGTTGATGCCGACGAACTGCTGGAAGACGGAGAGGCCGATGCCTATCCAGACGATCGGCCTGAAGAAGAAGGAGCCGCCGAGCAGGTCCTTGAAGCTGGACTTGTGCTCGCTGTTCATCGCGTGCTCGATCTCGGCGACGCGGGCGTCGAGGTCGACGTCCTCGCCCTCGACCTCCCTGAGGATCTCGCGGGCGCGCTCGTGCCTGCCGACGGAGATCAGGAAGCGCGGGGACTCGGGGATCGCGAAGGAGAGCAGGCCGTAGAGGACGGCCGGGACGACCATGACGCCGAGCATGACCTGCCAGGCCTCGACGCCCATGATCTCGCCGCGCTGGTCGCCGCCGGCGGCGTTGAGCAGACCCCAGTTGACCAGCTGCGACACGGCGATGCCGATGACGATGGCGGCCTGCTGGAAGGAGCCGAGACGACCGCGGTAGGCGGGCGGAGCGACCTCGGCGATGTAGGCCGGGCCGATGACCGAGGCCATGCCGATGGCGAAGCCGCCGACGACCCGCCAGAAGGCGAGGTCCCACAGCGAGAAGGGCAGTGCCGAGCCCACGGCGCTGACCGTGAACAGCACGGCGGAGATCTGCATGCACCGGATGCGGCCGATGCGGTCGGCCATACGGCCGGCGGTCGCGGCACCGATGGCGCACCCGATCAGGGCGATGGCGATGACCTGGGCCAGGGCCGCCGAGCCGACGTCGTAGCGGCCCCGGATGGCTTCGACGGCGCCGTTGATCACGGAACTGTCGTAGCCGAACAGGAAGCCGCCCATCGCGGCCGCCGCCGCGATGAAGATGACGTGCCCGAGATGATCGGGATGAGCCGTCCTGGCTCCTGACTGAGGTGCCTGCGCTGTGCTGGTCACGTGTTCTCCTCGGGCCCCCCGGCTGCGCTGCCGGGGGTGGGGGGCGAGCCCTGTCAGGTGAGGGTTCAAGTGGCGCACTGATCAACGCCGCTCACACCTGAAGGTAAAAGCAACGTTGCAGAGACTATGCCTTCAAGTTTCGAAGTCAATAGGTCGACAGCTGTGAGCTTTCTGTCCAGCCGTGAGGAAGTCGTGTTCACTTCTTGAATGATTGAAAAGATGCTGGTCACACTAGATGTAGACCGCACGCGGATTCAGCGAAGACGCTGCGAGATGACCTTCGACACACCGTCGCCCTGCATCGAGACGCCGTAGAGCGCGTCGGCGACCTCCATCGTGCGCTTCTGGTGCGTGATCACGATCAGTTGCGAGGACTCCTGGAGTTCCTCCATGATCCGGATCAGCCGCTGGAGGTTGGTGTCGTCGAGGGCGGCCTCCACCTCGTCCATGACGTAGAACGGGCTCGGCCGGGCCTTGAAGATCGACACCAGCATCGCGACAGCGGTCAGCGAACGCTCGCCGCCCGAGAGCAGGCTGAGCCGCTTGACCCTCTTGCCGGGCGGCCGGGCCTCCACGTCCACGCCCGTGGTGAGCATGTTGTCCGGGTCGGTCAGGATCAGCCGCCCCTCACCGCCCGGGAACAGCCGCCCGAACACGCCCTCGAACTCACGGGCGGTGTCACGGAACGCCTCCGTGAAGACCTGCTCGACGCGCTCGTCGACCTCCTTCACCACCTGAAGCAGATCGGCCCGCGTCTTCTTCAGGTCCTCCAGCTGCTCGCTGAGAAACTGGTGACGCTCCTCCAGCGCGGCGAACTCCTCCAACGCGAGCGGATTCACCTTGCCGAGCTGCTGATACGCCCGCTCCGCCGCCCTCAGCCGCTTCTCCTGCTCCGCCCGCACGAACGGCCGGGGCTGGTTGCGCGGGTCCTCTGGATCCTCCGGCAGTTCCTCGCCCTCGGCGGCGGGCGAGGGCGGCACCGGCTGGCGGGGACCGTACTCGGAGACCAGCCCCGCCGGTTCGACGCCCAGCTCCTCCAGCGCCTTCGTCTCCAACTGCTCGATCCGCAGCCGCTTCTCGGCGCCGAGCACCTCTCCCCGGTGGACCGAGTCCGTCAGCTTGTCGAGTTCCGCCTTGAGGTCGCGCCCGGCGGTCCGGGCGGCGGCCAGCTCCTGCTCCCGGCGCGCCTTGGCCGCATCGGCGGCGACCCGCTCGCGCTCGGCCCGGCCGAGCGACACCTCGACATGCGCGAGCAGCTGCCGCGCACCGGCGGCGACGGCCTCCGCCACGGCCGCCTCGTGCCGCAGCCGGGCCCGGCGCTGCTCGGCCCGCGCGCGTGCCTCACGTTCCGCCCGAGCGGCCCGGTCCAGCCCGTCGGCCCGCCCGGCGAGCCCCTTGACCCGCTCCTCGTGCGTACGGACCTGGAGCCGCGCCTCCATCTCCGTCTGCCGCGCGTTCGCCCCGTCGGCGGCGAGCCGGTCCCGTACGGAGGTGTCGGGCTCCTCCTCCACCGGCATCTCCTCGACGACGGCCAGCCGCTCGGCCAGTTCCTCGGCCTCCTCCACGGCCCGGTCCAGCGCCTCCTGCGCACGGGCGGCAGCGGCGGCGGACCGCTCGGCCTCCCCTGCGGCACCGCGCGCCTGCCCGCCGAGCCGCCCGAGCTGCTGGGCGACGGCCGACTTCTCCCGGTCGGCGGCCCGCCGTCGCTCCGCCAGCTCCTCGACGCGGGCCGCACACTCCCGGCGCCGCTCCCCCGCCGCACCCTGCGCCTCGGCCAGCTCCGCGCACCGCACGGCCAGCTCCTTCAGCTCGGCGGCGGCCTGGTCGACGGAGGCCTGCACCTCCAGCAGGCTGGGCGCCCCGGCGGACCCGCCCTGCGCGAAATGCGCCCCGAGCAGATCGCCCTCGGCGGTGACGGCGGTCAGCTCGGGCCGCGCGTAGACGAGATCCTCGGCGTCCTCCAGCGTCCCGACGACGACGACGCCCCGCAGCAGCCGCCGCACGGCGGGCATCAGCTCGGAAGGCGCACGGACCAGATCGGCGGCGAAGGTCTGCCCCACGGCCGCGGGCGCGCCGTCCCCGGCATGGCCGCCCGTGGCCGACGCCGGGACCGGCGTGCTGTCCGCGGGCTCCTCCGGCGCACTCGCCAGCAGGAGTGCCGCCCGGCCCGCGTCCTGTTTGCGCAGGAGACGGATGGCCTCGGCGGCGGCGGACGGGCTGGTGACGGCGAGGGCGTCGGCGGCGGCGCCGAAGGCCGCGGCGAGCGCGATCTCGTGGCCGGGGGTGACCGTGAGGAGTTCCGCGGCCGGGCCGAGCAGGCCGGTGAGGCGGTCCTTGGCGTCGAGGAGCGCGCCCGTGCCGTCCTTGCGGCGCAGGCCCAGGGCGAGTGCCTCGTGACGGGCCTGGGTGGCGGCGCGGGTGCGTTCGGCGGTGGTGACCGCCTCGCGGGCGGCGGTCAGGGCGGTCTCGGCCTCGGAGAGCCGCCGCTTGGCCTCGTCGTGCCGCTCGCCGAGTTCCTGATCGCCCGCGTCGAGCCCGTCGACCTCCGCCTTCAGGGCCTCGTACTCCTCCTGCGCGGCGACCGCCCGTTCCCGCGCCTCGTCACGGGCGGCGGCCAGCCGGTCGATCTCGGCCTGGGCGGAGGCGGCGCGGGAGCGGGCCGCGTTGACCTGGCCGTGCAGCCGGGCGAGTCCCTCGCGCCGGTCGGCGATCGCTCGGGCGACGTCCTTCAGGCGCCGCTCCTCGACCGCCAGTTCGCGCTCCAGGTCGGCTCGGTGGGACACCGTGTCGTCGAGGGCGTGCTGGGCGGCTTCGAGGGCTGCCTCCAGCTCCGCCTCCTGCTCGCGGACGCGGGCGGCCTCGCGCTCCAGGTCCTCGGGGTCACGGCCGCGCCGCTCCTCCGGGGGCGCGGAGGTGGCGCTCTTCACGCGGGCGTCGGCCAGTGAGACCGTGCCGCGGACACGTTCGGCGAGCTGGGACAGCTCGTACCAGGTCTGCTGGGCCCGCTGGAGCCGGGGCGCGAGCCTGCGGACCTCGTCCTCCAGGAGGGCCTCTCGCTGGAGTGCCTTGCGCAGCTCCCGCTCGGCGGCTTCCTTGCGTTCCTTGAGGGCGGCCTCGTCGGCGATCTCCGAGGTGAGCGCCTCGCGCAGCCGTACGAGGTCGTCGGCGAGGAGCCGCAGGCGGGCGTCGCGCAGGTCGGCCTGGATCACGGCGGCGCGACGGGCCACGGCTGCCTGCCGGCCCAGCGGCTTGAGCTGTCTGCGCAGTTCGTCGGTCAGGTCCTGCACGCGCGCGAGGTTG
Organism: Streptomyces bobili; assembly: GCF_002154575.1. Lineage (GTDB taxonomy): Bacteria > Actinomycetota > Actinomycetes > Streptomycetales > Streptomycetaceae > Streptomyces > Streptomyces bobili. Next base: position 16,644 of record NZ_MUBA01000305.1, on the reverse strand, counting down.
GCCTGCATCGCGTCGAGTTTCCTGAGCGCCTTCTCCTTGCGCTTGCGGTGCTTGAGGACTCCCGCGGCCTCCTCGATGAAGGCGCGGCGGCCCATCGGATCGGCGTGCAGCACCGAGTCGAGCTGGCCCTGGCCGACGATGACGTGCATCTCGCGGCCGATGCCGGAGTCGGACAGCAGGTCCTGGATGTCGAGGAGCCGGCAGGTGTCGCCGTTGATCTGGTACTCGCTGCCGCCGTTGCGGAACATGATCCGCGTGATGGTGACCTCGGCGTACTCGATGGGCAGGGCCCCGTCGGAGTTGTCGATGGTGAGGGACACCTCGGCGCGGCCCAGTGGGGGGCGGCCGGTGGTGCCGGCGAAGATGACGTCCTCCATCTTGCCGCCGCGCAGCGACTTGGCGCCCTGTTCGCCCATGACCCAGCTGAGGGCGTCGACGACGTTGGACTTGCCCGAGCCGTTGGGTCCGACGACACACGTGATGCCCGGCTCGAACCGGAGTGTGGTCGCGGAAGCGAACGACTTGAACCCTTTGAGGGTCAGGGCCTTGAGGTGCACGCCGCTGGACTTTACCGCCCGGGGATGTCTCACTCCATGAACCCGCGGTTTCGCCCCCGAACGCGCAGGGCAGACCAGACGTTAAAGGCAGTGAAAGGATGCACGGGGGAAAGAAAGAAGGGACGCCGAAGCGTCCCTTGCAAACTCTGCAGACTTAGCGGTCCGACGCCGTTTCATGAGCCGCCCGACCACTGCGTGTGCTGTTGTGGAGCAGTGCAGCGATCAGGTGAGCGCAGGCTCCGCCTGGTGTGCGTCGATGCTCTCCATGAACCTGTCGTGAGAAGCGGCAGCCGTCAGAGCGTCGTTCTCGGCCTGGATTCGTCCGAGCTCGTTTTCCAGGTCCTGGACGCGCTGCTGGAGCCGTCGCATCTCGGCGAGGAGTCGCGGGTCGGAGCCGCCGACGTAACCGAGAAGCGCCTTTGCCATGATGGATGGTCCTCCACACTGAGTGACCGACCGAAGCGGTGTGGGTCGTGAGGGATTCGCACCCGCGGTGTTGACTGGATCTTGTACTTCTTGCCGTTCATCCATGCCAAACAGCTAGGTGCGCGGGGTGCTTTTAGCGTCTCACCAAAAAGTTTGACGGTCAACACGATCACGCCCCGTATTGGCGGGCAACCCTGGTGCGCGCGGCCTGGAACGGCGGCGCTGCGACTCCTTCGGGACCCTCGGGACGTGGCGATCATCCTTGCGTGCGGAGCCTGCCGATGCAAGCGATTCTCGGCAACCACCTGCCGCTTTCTCCTGGAGGCGGATGCCGCCGACAGGCTCCCGCGCTTCCCCGGGTGTGGCTCCGCGCGCGATCGTCAGCGGATCGCGAAGCCGTCGTAGCCGCCGCGGGGTGTGTCCCATATCTCTGTGACTCCGTCCACGCGTCCGGGCGTGTCGTCACTCCGGAGCCACTCGAGCAGTCCCTCGCAGCCTTTTCGGGGGCCCTCGGCGACCACCTGGACCCGGCCGTCGCCCAGATTGAGAGCAAAACCACTCAGGCCGCCGATCTCCAGTGCCTTCGCCCGCGTGAACCAGCGGAAACCCACGCCCTGCACGTGTCCGCGGACCCAGGCGACCAGCCGTACATCCTCGCTCATGGGTGCAACCTAACCAGGCAATGTCACTCGGGACACTTCCTCCCCCGGCGGCATGCGGTACCGTCCCGACCCAATGAATCTCATATGAAACTCACTCGATCGAGTGAGTCAGGTTGACCATGAGGACTCATGCGCCGCATCGGCGCCGGTCGACCACGGGGCCCCGCACGCACCAGCCGACGGGGACTCCGCCCGGACCAGTTGGACGAGGAAGGCCAGAACATGGGACGCCACCGACGCTCCGCCGCCGGCCGCGCCACGGCGGCCGGCCACACCGACGGCTCGTACCCGCAAGGCCACTCCCGGCGGGACGGGTACGGCGGCGACCACCCCACCATGGGCATCGCGCCCTACCTGAACCCGGAGGCGTACGCCGACACGGTCGCCCGGAGCCAGGAGTACCTGTTCGCCCCGGACGACGAGCGCGCACGGACCGCCGAGGACACCGCGGTCCTCGCCTCCGACGAGTTCGCGACGAACGGCTTCGGATCGGACGGCTTCACGCCGGCCGGCGGTTCGCCACGCGGTGCCTCGGGCCGGGGCGGCGCGGGCCGTCGCCGGAAGCGCAGGGCCGTGACGCCGGTCAAGACCGGGCTGCTCGGAATGTCGGCGGCCGTCGCCCTCGGCACGGTCGCGGTGGCCACGGGCGTGGTGCCCGGCCTCGACAACTACCGGCTGGGCGGGGGCGGCGGCGCGGGCGACCGGGTCCAGGCCGCCGACTCGCCCACCAACTCGGCCTCCGAGCAGGGCGGCACCTCCGGCTCCGCCGAGACCGACCGCGACGGTACGTCGACCAGCCGCGACGCCGGCCGCTCCACCTCGCCCTCGGCCTCCGCGCCGTCCTCGACCTCCGCCTCGCCCTCCCCGTCGGCCTCGGCGGCGTCGCCCAGCGCGTCCGCGACCACCGAGAAGCCGAAGGCCACGCCGACGAAGGAGCCGAGGAAGACCCCGTCCAAGGCGCCGACGAAGGCTCCCGAGAAGGCCCCGGAGAAGGCCAAGGCGCCGGTCACGGTCTCGGCTGAGGTCCAGGCCGCCGCCGAGGTGCTCAAGCTCGTCAACGAGGAGCGCGCCAAGGTCGGGTGCAGTGCCGTCTCCGCGAACAGTTCGCTGGCCGACCTCGCGCAGGACTTCAGCGAGGACATGGCCGCACGGGGCTTCTTCGACCACACCGACCCGGACGGCGCGTCCCCGTGGGACCGTGCCGAGAAGGCCGGCATATCCGACCTCGGCGGCGAGAACATAGCCCGCGGCCAGGCCGACGCGGCAGCCGTGATGCAGGCCTGGATGAACAGCCCCGGCCACCGCGCCAACATCCTGAACTGCGACTTCAAGACTTTGGGCGTCGGCGTGCACCTCGGCTCCGGCGGCCCTTGGTGGACGCAGGACTTCGGCTACTAAATGCACTAACTTCTAGTTAGTGCAACCTGTCGGTTAGCGCTGCGTTCGCGTACGCTTGACCCATGACCGGCATTCAGGAGCGCACCCCGGAGCAGGATCTCCCGTACGACGTGTTCGCCAAGGCCTGCCCCTCGCGCGGCACGCTGGAGCACGTGACGGGACGCTGGGGCGCTCTCACCCTGGGCGCTCTGCACGAGGGTTCGCTGCGCTTCAACGAGCTGCGCCGGCGCGTCGACGGCGTCAGCGAGAAGATGCTGTCCCAGACCCTGCACGCGCTGGAGCGCGACGGACTGGTGCACCGCGAGGCTCAGTCGACGAACCCGCCCCGCGTGGACTACGAACTGACCCCCCTGGGCCATGAGGTCGCCGAGCGGCTCCTGGGCCTGATCCACCTGGTGGAGGGGCGGATGGACGAGGTCCTCGCCTCCCGCGGGCGTTACGACGAGACGCGCGGCGGCCGCTGACACTTGGGGCAGAAGTAGCTGGACCGGTTCATCCAGGGCCGTCGGCGCATCGGTGTGCCGCAGCGCTTGCAGGGCAGGCCCTCGCGCCCGTAGGCGTCCAGCGACCGGTCGAAGTAGCCCGACTCCCCGTTGACGTTGACGTACAGGCTGTCGAAGCTGGTGCCGCCGACGGCGAGGGCCTCGCGCATCACGTCCCGGACGTGGCCCAGCAGTTCGAGGGTGCGCGGGCGGGTGAAGCCGGACGTGGGACGGTCGTAGTGCAGGCGGGAGCGCCACAGCGCCTCGTCCGCGTAGATGTTGCCGACGCCGCTGATGAGCGACTGGTCGAGCAGGGCCCGTTTGACGGTGGTGCGCTTGCGGCGGAGTGCCTGGTGGAAGGCCTCGTCGTCGAACCGCGGGTCGAGCGGGTCGCGGGCGATGTGCGCGATGACGTCGGGCAGCCCGTCGGGGGTGGTCTCGTGCAGCGACAGACCGCCGAAGGTGCGCTGGTCGACGAACCGCAGTTCGGTGGCGTGCGCGTCGGCGAAGCGGACCCGGACACGCAGATGCTTCTCGTCCGGTGACCCCTGCGGCTGCACCAGGAGCTGACCGCTCATGCCGAGGTGCGCCAGGATCGCCTGCCCGGTGTCCTCCAGCGGCAGCCACAGATACTTGCCGCGGCGGCTCGGGACACCGACCCGGTGCCCCTTGAGGCGGTGCGTGAAGTCGTCGGCACCGGCCAGGTGACGGCGTACGGCACGCGGGTGCAGGACCTCGGCCTCGGCGACCGTGCGATGAGCGACCCACCGCTCCAGACCACGCCGGACGACCTCGACCTCGGGCAACTCGGGCATAAGGACCCGTCACTCCCTCATGTACGGACCGAGCGCCCGCCCCTGCTGCGGGACGGGCGCTCGGTGCACGTCAGTGCTGTCGGTAGCGGCGATGCCGCCGGTACCGGCAGTGCTGTTGTCAGGCGGAGGCGGACTCCTGCTCCGCGGAGCCGTCAGCGGCCACCACGGCCTGAGCCGCCTTGGCCCGCTCGTCCGCCTCGGCCCTGATGGACCTCCAGGCGGACTCGGCGGCCTGCTGCTCCGCCTCCTTCTTGCTGCGGCCGGTGCCGGTGCCGTACGAGACGCCTCCGACGCGGGCGGCAGCAGTGAAGATCTTCTCGTGATCGGGACCGGTCTCCGTGACCAGGTACTCGGGCACGCCGAGTCCTTCGGTCGCGGTGAGTTCCTGGAGACTGGTCTTCCAGTCCAGGCCGGCACCGAGGTTGGAGGACTTCTCGATCAGCGGGTCGAACAGGCGGTGCACCAGTTCGGAGGCCGCGTCGAGGCCCTGGTCGAGATAGACCGCGCCGATCACCGCTTCAAGGGTGTCGGCGAGGATGGACGCCTTGTCCCGGCCGCCCGTGCCCTCTTCACCCCGGCCGAGCCGGATGAAGGAACCCAGGTCAAGACCACGACTGACCTCCGCCAGCGCACGCGAGTTGACCACCGCGGCCCGCAACTTGGCCAGTTGGCCTTCGGGCAGGTCGGGGTGGGTGCGGTACAGCGTGTCCGTGACGACGAGGCCGAGCACGGAGTCCCCGAGGAACTCCAGCCGCTCGTTCGTCGGCAGACCGCCGTTCTCGTATGCGTAGGAACGGTGGGTCAGCGCACGCACCAGAAGGGCGGACTCGAGCTGATAGCCGAGCCGCCCTTCCAGAAGCGTGTGGGACGAGGCTGTGTTCTCCGCCTTTTTCTTGGCGACTGAATCCGCCTTGGCGTCAGACATGAAGCCTCTCACCAGCCGCTCAGACCTCGAGGACCTGGCGCTTGTTATAGGTGCCGCAAGACGGGCACGCGATGTGCTGCAGCTTGGGCTCGTGGCAGCGCTCGCACGAAACCAGGTTGGGGACCGCAGCCTTCCACTGCGACCGGCGGTGGCGCGTGTTGCTGCGCGACATCTTCCGCTTCGGAACAGCCACGGCTACTTCTCCTGCTTCTCGGCGGCGCGTGCTGATCGAGGCGCGTCGCCGCTCATCTCGTCCTTCTCGCCGTCTTCAGGTGAACCGGCGAGTCCCTGCAGTGCCGCCCAACGGATGTCGACGGCGTCATGGTGGTGGTCCGGGTCGTCCGCCAGCCGCACTCCGCATTCGGAGCACAGGCCGGGACAGTCGTCCTGGCACACCGGCTGCATCGGCAGTGCGAGCACCACCGCATCACGCAGCACAGGCTCGAGGTCGAACAAGCCGTCCTCGAGAAAGAGCCTGTCCTCGTCTTCCTCGGCGTCGTCGGCCGGTTCCGCTTTCACACGGCCCCGGTCGTCGGCGTCAGGGTACGAAAACATCTCCTGGAAGTCCGCTTCGAGCTCCAGCTCGACCGGCTCCAGACACCTTACGCACTCCCCCTCGGCCTGTGCACGGGCGGTGCCTGTGACAAGCACTCCGTCCATGACCGACTCGAGTCGGAGTTCCAGCTTCACCGGGGCGCCTTCCGGCACCCCGATGACCCCTTGGATACCGAGATCCGCGGGGGCTTCGATCTCACGGGACAGGCGCTGGAGCGCGCCAGGACGCCGCCCCAGCTCGTGTGTGTCGAACACGAGAGGATTGCGGTGGTCAAGGCGGGCGTTCAGGGCCATTCCTGCTTTCGATCTTCCGTGCTGTGGGGGGCCGCCGCCCTCAGGTGTTGCGGGCAGCAGCGATCGCGGACCTACACGCGACCGAAGAGCCAGGATACTGGAGCATGCGCCCACAGCCCAATCCGGGTCCCGGACCCCGCCCCGGACACCGTGGCGAGCACCTCTCCGGACCCCGTTGCGGGTACCTCCGGCGGCCGGCTCCTACAGGCCGCGGCCCTGTTCGTAGGCGCGCAGCTGCTCGGCGCTGATCATGCCGGTGTCGAACAGGCTGGCCTCGTCGAGGGCGTATCCCGGCTGCTCCTGCTGGGGCAGCTGAGGCGCCTGGGAATGCTGCTGCCCGGCCTGCTGCGGGTCGTACGGCGCCTGCTGGGCGTCGTAGCCCTGGAAGGGGGCGTCTCCCGCCGGGGCGTAGCCGGGGGCGGGGGCGTACGGGTCGGCCTGCTGGTAGCCGTAGGCGTCCTGCTGCGGGCTGTAGCCCTGCTGCTGGTAGGCGCCCGCGTACGGGTCCGGCTGCTGCTGGTAGGGGTAGGCCTCCTGCGGCTGCTCGTACGTCCGCTGGGCGGGCTGCTCGGCCGGGGTCTCCTGCTCGGTGAGGGTGACCAGGTCGGCGAGGTAGTCGGCGTCGGAGGAGTGCTGGAACGTCGTCTGATCGTCGGCGAGCGAGCTGAGGTCGTCGCTGGCGATCCGGCCGTGCAGTTTCTGCCTGCCGCGGCCGACGGCGTCCAGGGTCTTGGCGAGGACCGCCTCGAAGGCGCCGAGCTTGACGTCGACGTAGGCGTCGGCGTCGCGGCGCAGGGTCTCGGGGTCGTGGCTGCGCTCGGGGGCGTCCTCGTCCGGGTAGCCCTGCTCGTCGACGCCGGGACCGGTGCCGAGGAGCTTCTCGCGGCCACGGCCGACGGAGCCGAGGGTCTTGGTGAGGACGACCTCGAAGTTGGCGAGCTTGGAGTCGACGTAGTCGTCGGCCTCGGCGCGGATGTCCTCGGCCTCCTTGCGGGCCTCGGCCAGGATGCGGTCGGCCTCGGCCTGGGAGCGGCGGGCGATCTCGGTGTCGGAGATCAGGGAGCCGCGCTCGGCGTGCGCGGTGGAGATGATCCGGTCGGCCTCCTGGCGGGCCTGCTCGACCATCTGCTCGCGGCCACCGATCAGCTCACGGGCCTGGGCGAGGGAGTCGGGCAGGGCCGCGCGCACCTCTTCCAGCAGGGCGAGCAGGTCGGCGCGGTTGACCACGCACGAAGCCGACATCGGCATCGACCGGGCACTGGAGACCGCCGTGACGATCTCGTCGAGCTTCTTCTGCACGTCCACCGGTTGCTCGCCACTCTCTACAGCTGTCTTGGAGACGGACGGAACGACTCTACGGCCATGAGGTGTCCGGCGGACACCGGGTGACGGGCCGTCAGGGACTCAGTCCTGGCGCAGTCGTTCGGCGAGTGCTTCCAGGACCAGCGGCGGGACCAGGTGGGACACGTCGCCGCCCCAGGTCGCGACCTCTTTGACCAGGGAGGACGACAGGAAACTGTAGGTGGGGTTGGTGGGGACGAACAGCGTCTCGACACCGGAGAGCCCGTTGTTCATCTGGGCCATCTGCAGCTCGTAGTCGAAGTCGCTGACCGCGCGCAGGCCCTTGACGATGGCCGGGATGTCGCGCTGTTTGCAGAAGTCGACGAGGAGGCCGTGGAAGGCCTCGACGCGGACGTTTCCGTACTCGGCGGTCACCTCGCGGATCAGGTCGATCCGCTCCTCGATCTCGAACAGGCCCTTCTTCGACTTGTTGATCATCACCGCGACATAGACCTCGTCGTACAGACGGGAGGCGCGGGAAATGATGTCGAGATGTCCGTTGGTGATGGGGTCGAACGACCCGGGACAGACGGCGCGGCGCACTTGAGATCCCTCGCTCTCCGGTCCGGTCATCGTGCGTCTTCGCACGTAGAGGCGGCGCGACCGTACCAAAACGTTCCCTCGCCGTAACGACGGGACCGGATCGCTTCGAAGCCGTCCGGCCAGTCGAAGGTGCCACCTCTGGTGCTGCGCTCCACGGTGACGAGGGCTTCCGCCGCGAGCCACCCCTGCGAGCGGAGTGTGAGCAGAATCTCGCGAAGATCGTCGTCGGTGACGGCGTACGGAGGATCGAGGAAGACGAGCTGGTACGGCTCCGGCGGCGGGGTCTGGAGGATCTGCCGGGCCTTGCCGGCGCGGACCTCGGCGCCGGGCAGGCCGAGGGTCCTCACGTTCTCCCGGATGGTGCGGGCCGCCCGCGCGTCGGCCTCGACCAGCAGGGTGTGGCCGGCGCCCCGGGAGAGGGCCTCCAGCCCTACGGCACCGGAGCCGGCGTACAGGTCCAGGACGCGTTCGCCGTCGAGGGGGGCGCCGCCCAGCAGGGACTGCCAGGTGGAGAAGAGGGCCTCGCGTGCGCGGTCGGAGGTGGGGCGGGTACCGGTCCCTGGCGGGACGGCCAGGCGACGTCCGCCGGCGCGGCCGGCGATCACGCGGGTCATCTTCGGTCCTTGGTCGGGGGCGTCTTCGGTTTCATTGTCGCTGGTCGCGCAGGCGCTGCGGTAGCCGCATACGGATTACGGCCCCGCGCCTCGCGGGCTGTCCGGCTCACCCCTTCTCCAGGTACTGCTCCCGCTCGTCGTCCAGCAGGGCGTCCAGCGCCGTCCGCAGGCCGGGGAGTCCGGTCAACTCCGGGTCCGCCGCGACGATCGCCGCCGCCTCTCGCCTCGCCTCCGCGATGATCTCCTCGTCCTCGATGACGGCCAGTACGCGCAGGCTGGAGCGGGCGCCGGACTGGGCCTGGCCCAGGACGTCCCCCTCGCGGCGCTGTTCGAGGTCGATGCGGGACAGCTCGAAGCCGTCGAGGGTGGCGGCGACCGCGTCGAGTCGCTGACGGGCGGGACTGGCCTCGGGCATCTCGGAGACGAGGAGGCAGAGCCCGGGGGCCGAGCCGCGGCCGACGCGACCGCGCAGCTGATGCAGTTGAGAGACGCCGAAGCGGTCGGCGTCCATGATCACCATCGCGGTGGCGTTCGGCACGTTGACCCCGACCTCGATGACGGTCGTGGCGACCAGGACGTCGGTGTCCCCCGCGGCGAAGCGCCGCATGACGGCGTCCTTGTCGTCGGGCGGCATACGGCCGTACAGCACTTCGATCCTGAGCCCCTTGAGCGGGCCGCGGGCGAGTTGGTCGGCCACCTCCAGGACGGCGAGCGGGGGGCGCTTCTCCGCCTCGTCCTCCGGAGCTGCCTTCTGGGCCTTTTTGGCCTTCTTCGGGTCGTCCTCCTCGTCGCCGATGCGGGGGCAGACCACGTACGCCTGATGGCCGCCCTCGACCTCCTCACGGACCCGGTCCCAGGCGCGGGCCAGGAAGTGCGGCTTGTCGGCGGCGGGGACGACATGGCTGGCGATCGGGGACCGCCCGGCCGGGAGCTGGTCCAGGACGGAGGTCTCCAGGTCGCCGAAGACGGTCATGGCGACCGTGCGCGGGATGGGCGTGGCGGTCATGACGAGGAGGTGCGGAGGCTGCTTGCCCTTGCCGCGCAGGGCGTCCCGCTGCTCGACGCCGAACCGGTGCTGTTCGTCGACCACGACCAGCCCCAGATCGTGGAACTGCACCTTGTCCTCGATCAGCGCGTGCGTGCCGATGACGATGCCGGCCTCGCCGGTGACGAGGTCGAGCAACGCCTGCCGCCGCCCGGCGGCCCCCATCGACCCGGTGAGCAGCACGACCTTGGTGGCGTCCTCGACCCCGCCGAGCATCCCGCCCTCGGCCAGGTTGCCCATCATCTCCACGACGGACCGGTGATGCTGCTGGGCGAGCACCTCGGTGGGCGCGAGCATGGCGGCCTGCCCACCTGCGTCGACGACGGCGAGCATGGCGCGCAGGGCCACCAACGTCTTTCCACTACCGACCTCCCCCTGGAGCAGCCGGTGCATCGGGTGGCTTGTCGCCAGGTCGTCGAAGATCTCCTTCGAGACCTTCAGCTGGCCCTCGGTGAGGGTGAAGGGGAGCCGGTCGTCGAAGGCGGAGAGCAGACCGTCGGGGGCGGGTCTGCGGGGGACTGCGGGGAGTTGGGAGTCGGCGTGGCGGCGGCGGGCCAGGGCGACCTGGAGGACGAACGCCTCGTCCCATTTCAGGCGGGCGCGGGCGTCCTCGATGTCGGCCTTGGTGTGCGGGCGGTGGATCTTGAGGAGGGCCTCGGGCAGCGGGACCAGGCCGCGGCCCTCGCGCAGGGAGTCCGGGAGCGGGTCGACGGCTTCCTGGGCGCTGGGCAGGACCGTCTGGATCGCCTTGCCGATCTTCCAGGACTCGAGTTTGGCGGTCGCCGGGTAGATCGGGATGAGGGCGCCGGCCCAGGTCTCGACGGTCTCGTCGGTGTCGCTGCGCAGCAGTTCGTATGCCGGATGGGCCAGTTGGAGGCGGCGGTTGAAGAGGGACACCTTGCCCGAGAACATCGCGCGGGTGCCCGGCAGGAGTTCCTTGTGGGGCTTGTGCACGCCGTTGCCGAAGAAGACCAGCTGGAGGCGGCCGCTGCCGTCCGTGATGGTGACCTCCAGTCGCTGGCCCTTGCCGCGGGGGGCTTTGGACGAGGCGAAGGTGTGCAGGCGGGCGTCGGCGACCTGGGCGACCACGGTGACGTGCTCGTCCATCGGGAGGTCGGCGAGGTGCGTGAGCTGGCCGCGCTCCTCGTATCTGCGCGGGTAGTGGTGCAGCAGGTCGCCGACGGTGTGCAGGCCGAGATGCTCGGCCATCACCTTCGCGGTCGGTGGGCCAAGCACCTTTTTGAGCGGTTCTTCGAGCGCGGGCACGAGATCCATTGCACACCACCGCACTGACATTGCCGTATAGGTATCCCGAAACCCCTGGTCAGGCGGCTCGTTCCGGCTCTAGGATGACGCGCTCCGGCCATCCCCCGCGGTCACCGCCCCACCGGGACCGCCCGACCCCGCGCCGTCGCCCCTCCCCCAAGCCGCGGCGCAGCAGCGATGGACTCCCAGACCTCACCGTCATCCCAGGCCTCACCGTCACCTCACACGTTCCAGGTCGACCTGCGTGGCCTGGTGGACCTCCTGTCCCATCACCTCTACTCCAGTCCCCGGGTCTATCTGCGCGAGCTGCTCCAGAACGCCGTGGACGCCATCACCGCCCGGCGGGCGGAGGAACCCGGCGCCCCCGCGCGGGTGCGGCTGTTCGCCTCCGGCGGGGAGCTGCGGGTGGAGGACTCCGGGGTCGGGCTCACCGAGTCCGACCTGCACACCCTGCTGGCCACCATCGGCCGCAGTTCCAAGCGGGCGGACGGACTCCAGGAGGCCCGCTCCGACTTCCTCGGGCAGTTCGGCATCGGGCTGCTGGCCTGCTTCGTCGTCGCCGAGCGCATCCGCGTGGTCAGCCGAAGCTCCCGTACGCCCGGCGCGCCGCCGGTGGAGTGGACGGCCCGCGACGACGGTTCGTACACCGTGCGGACGCTGCCCCACGAGGCTCGTCCCGAGCCGGGCACGACCGTGCATCTGGTGGCGCGGGCGGGGGCCGCGGAGTGGCTCACCGAGCAGCGGGTCCTGCAACTGGCGCGCGACTTCGGCTCGCTGCTGCCCTACGACGTCAAGGTCGGCGATGAGCCGGTCACCGATCTGCCGGCGCCCTGGGACCGGCCGTACGCCTCTCCCGCGAACCGGCGGGTGGCGCTGGCCCGGCACTGTCACGAGCTGTTCGGGTTCACCCCGTTGGACTCGGTGGAGCTGAGCGTTCCGCTGGCGGGGATCCGTGGCGTGGCGTACGTGCTGCCGGCCGCGGTGAGTCCGGCGCAGCGGGCGGGTCACCGCGTGCATCTGAAGGGCATGCTGCTCACCGACCGGGCCGAACAGCTGCTGCCGGACTGGGCGTTCTTCGTGCGCTGCGTCCTGGACACCGACAGCCTGCGGCCCACGGCCTCACGCGAGTCGCTGTACGAGGACGAGACGCTGGCGGCCGTGCGGGAGGCGCTGGGCGAGCGGATCCGGGCGTGGCTGACGGGGCTGGCCGCCGGGGATCCGGAGCGGCTGGCGGCGTTCCTGGCCGTGCACCACCTGGGTGTGAAGTCCCTGGCGCGGCACGACAAGGAGATGCTGCGGACGATGCTGCCGTGGCTGCCGTTCGAGACGACCGACGGGCGGCTGTCGCTGGAGGAGTTCGCGCAGCGGCACCCGGTGGTGCACTTCACGCGGACCGTGGAGGAGTACCGGCAGGTCGCGCCGATCGCCTCCGCACAGGGCGTCGGCGTGATCAACGGCGGTTACACGTACGACAGCGAGCTGGTCGAGGCGCTGCCGTCGGTGCGGCCGGGGACGGTGGTCGCCGAGCTGGACGCGGACACCGTGACCGCGCACCTGGACGCCGTGGACGCGGCGGAGGAGCTGGCGCTCTCGGGTTTCCTGGCGGCGGCTCGGGCGAAGCTCGACCCGCTGGGCTGTGACGTCGTCCTGCGCGCCTTCCACCCGCTGTCGGTGCCCGCGCTGCACCTGGACGACCGGGCGGCCCGGCACGAGCAGGCGCGGGCCGACGCCGAGTCTCAGGCCGACGACCTGTGGGCAGGCATCCTGGGCTCGCTGCGCGGCAGCGCCCCGCGCGCGCGTCTGGTGCTCAACCATCTCAACCCGCTGATCCGGCGGATCAGTTCCCTGCGGGACGCCGAACTGATCGGCACCGCCACGGAGTCCCTGTACGGGCAGGCGCTGCTGATGGCGCAGCGACCGCTGCGGCCGGCGGACTCCGCGCTCCTGAACCGGGCGTTCATCGGCCTGCTGGAGTGGGCCACGCACGGGGAAGCCACACCTGAGGAGGACGGCCGGGGATGACCGCGATCACGGACTTCGACTCGCTGCGCCGGGCGATGGCGGAGAACGGCGAGCAGCCGGAGGGGCCGGCCCGCAACGCGCGCGCGGAACTGCTGCTGGCGGAGGCCGAGAAGCTGAACATCCCGCTCGCGGTGATCGAGGCGCTCGGGCACCAGCTGAAGGTCTACAACTACAGCTCCGAGAAGGACCGGATGTTCGTCCCGTTCGCGCGTCTGCTGCGCATGTGGGACGAGCGGCCGGAGGACTTCGACGCGCACGAGACGCACGCGCTGCACTGGGTGTTCAAGTGGATGTCGGCCGGCATGCTCGACCAGCCGCACGTGCCGCTGGCGTCGGTGGAGAAGTGGCTCGGCGAGATGGACCACCGCTACCGGCTGGCCGGGCACTCCGAGCGGGCGGTGCGCGGCGCGGAGTTCAGTGTGGCCGCGCATGTCGGGGACGAGGAGCGGGCCGAGCGGGCGTTCGCCGCCTGGCTGGCCGCGGACCGCGACAGCATGGCCGACTGCCACGCGTGCGAGCTGCAGGGGCAGGGCTGGTGGCGTGCGGAGCAGGGCCGGGACGCCGAGGCCCTGGAGTTGTGGGCACCCGTCCTGGAGGGCGCGTACACGTGCGCGCACGAGCCGCACGCCGCGCTCGCGTCCTCCCTGGTGCCGCTGCTGCGGCTGGGCCGCCTGGAGGAGGCGCGCGCGCATCACCTGCGCGGCTTCCGGCTGGTGCGGGCGATGGAGAGCATGCGGGGCGCGTACGCCGACCATGTGGAGTTCTGCGCGCTGACCGGCAACGAGGCGCGGGGCCTCGAACTGCTCGCGGAGCGCCCGGCGTACTTCACGGACGAGGGGCAGCCGCGCAGCAGGCTGGACTTCCTGAGTGTGGTCGTGCTGCTCATGGAGCGGCTGTCCGCGCTGGGCCTGGGCGGGCAGCAGGTGCCCGGTCCGGCAGGGCGGGAGTGGACGGCGGCCGAACTGGCCGTCCACGCGCGCGGGGAGGCGCTGGCGCTGGCCGCGCGGTTCGACGAGCGCAACGGCACCTCGCACATCAGTGAGCGGGCACGCGCGCGTATGGCGCAGGAGCCACTGGTGGAGCGGCTGCCGCTGGGCGTGCGCGCGGTACGGCCGCCGGCCCCCGCGGTCGCTCCCCCGGCTCCCCCGACGGCCTCGCAGGGGTCGGGTGCGCCGGATCTGGCCGCGCTGCTCGCCGAGGCGCGGCGGCTGTCGGACACGTTGCAGCCGCACGCCGTGGAGGCGTGGGCGGCGGTGGCGTCGGCCGCCGAGGGGGCCGAGCTGGAGGCCCGCGACCGGGCGGAGATCGCCGACCACCGGGCGATGGGGCTGGGCCCGGAGGGTGCCGAAACGTTCGAGCAGGCGGCCGGGCTGTACGCGGAGGCGGGCGACCCCGGTGAGGCTCTGGCGGCACGCGCGCGTGGAGCGTACGTCCGCGCGCTGGCCGGAGAGATCGACGATGCACTCGCCGCGGTGGCCGAGCCGTACGACCGGGTTCTCGCGCTGTACGCCGAGGGCGGCACCGAGGTACGGCAGGCGGCCGGGGTCCTCATGGGCAGGGCGCGGATCCTGATGCGGCGCGTGCACGAGGCCGAGGGCCCGGTCGCCGAGCGGGCGCTGACGGAGGCCGAGCGGGCCGTACGGGAACTGCTCGCGCTCGTCGAGGGGCGGGCCGGGGACGACGTACGGCTCGTCGCGCGGGTCGCCGAGGGGCACGCGATGCTCGCGGAGCTGGCCACGCGCGCGGGTGACGCGCAGACCGGTGCGGAGCTGTTCGCGCGGGCCGCGGCGGAGTTCGTCGGGGCGGGGCTGCCCTGGTTCGCCGTGGAGTACGAGGCCAAGCTGGCCGGACTGGCGCACCACCTGGGCGACATGGCGGAGGCGGAGCGGGCTCTGCGGGCGGCCCTGGAGCACGGTGGCCGGTTCCTGGAGCCGGTCGGGCGGGCGCAGCTGTATCTCCAGCTCGCCGAGGTCGTCGGGGGCCGGGGGGAGGCGGGCGAGGCCGCCGAGCACGCCCTGGAGGCGGCACACTGGGCCGACGAGGCGGGCGAGGGCCCGGCGTTCGGCGCGTGGGCGCGGCACCAGCTGGGCGGGTTCCTGGTGCGGCAGGGCCGGTGGGCCGAGGCCGCGGAGGTGCTGGAGTCGGCGCTCGCGGACCTGTCCGCCGAGACGCACGGCGACGGGGCGGTCGTCCAGACGCAGTGGTGGCTCGGCGACTGTCTGAGCGAGCTGGGCGAGCACCGGGCCGCCGCCGAACGCCGGCTGCAGGCCGCCGAGACCGCCCGGCACTGGCCCGAGCAGCACGACCACGCGACGCTGGCGCATCTGGCCGCCGAGTCCCTCGGCCAGGCGGGGCTGCACGCCGAGGCGGACCGGGCGTACGTGCGCGCGGGCGACCTGTGGCGCTCCCTGGGCAACGTGCACGGGCTGGTGCGGTCCTTGCGGGCGCGCGCGTGGCTGGCGTTGCGCACGGACGGCGGCAGTGAGGACGGCCCGGAGAGCGGCCCCGCGAACGGCCCGCAGAACGGCGGGGCGGACGGCACGCGGGGCGGCATCGGCGCGGCGCGGCAGCTGATGGCGGGCGCCGTCGGGGAGTGCGCCGACGCGCTGGAGACGGCGGACGACGAGGAGACCCGGCTGCGGCTGGTCCTCGAACTCGGCCACACCCACCGCCAGTTCGGCGACCTCCTGGCCCGCTCGGCCGCCGAGGACGCCGACGACGACTCGATCCGTGCCGCCATGGAGGAGGCGCTGTCCCAGATGTCGGAGGCGGTCGCGGTGTTCGTCTCCCTCGGGGACACCGCCCTGCCGCCGCGCACCGGCGCCGAGCTGGCCGCGGGCTGGCTGGAGGCCGACCTGGGGCGTCCCGCGCGGGCAGCGGCACGCGCGCGTGCGGTGCTCAGGGCATACGCGGACGCGGAGAGCGACCCGGACTTCGAGGGCGGGGACGAGGAGACCGTACGGGCGCGGCGGGCGGAGGCGGAGCAGCTGCTTCAGGCGGCGGAGGAAGCGGCGACGGAGCAGGGGTAGCAGTGCCGGGGCGGCGGTGGCCGGCGGCGATCACCGCGTCCGGGACCGGCCGTCACTCCACGCCGATGAGCAGCAGCGCGCCCTGCCGCCCCCCGTGGTAGACCACCGTGTCGACGGCGAGGTACGCCTCCCGCACCCGTGCCTCGAGGCGCTCGGCGACGCCTTCGGGAGCCTCGTCGCCGAGGACGAGGGTGACGAGTTCGCCGCCGGCCGCCAGCATGCGGTCCAGGACGGTCTCGGCGGTCGCGGTGACGTCGGCGCCGATGACGGCCACGTCGCCCTCGATGAGGCCGAGGACGTCACCGGCCTGGCAGATGCCGGCCATGGTCCACGACTGGCGTTCGGCGACGGCGACCTCGGCGTAGCGGGTGGCGCCGGCCGCCGAGGTCATCGAGACGACGTCCTCGTCGAAGCGGCGGTCCGGTTCGTGCACGGCGAGCGCGGCGATCCCCTGGACCGCGGAACGCGTCGGGATGAGTGCCACCCGGATGCCCTCCGCGCGGGCCTGCTCGGCCGCCGCGGCCGCGGTGTGCCGCAGCTCGGCGTCGTTGGGCAGCAGGACCACCTCACGCGCGTGGGCCCGCCGTACGGCCTGGACCAGCTCCCCGCTGGCGGGCGGCTCCCCGGGGCGGGCGAGCACGGTGGTCGCGCCGGCCTCGGTGTAGAGACC
>NZ_MUBA01000304.1 GCF_002154575.1 Streptomyces bobili | reverse complement strand
GCGTTGACGCCCCGCGTCCTCGGCCGCCCCTCGGCCGCCGAGACCCGGCGCGTCAACGCCGTCCTGTGGTCCTCCCGCCCGCGCCGCCTGGTCTACCTGGGCCTGTGGCTCCCCAACGGCCTGATCGTCGGCTGCGAAGCGCTCTTCGTGTCCTACGACCCCGGCGCCGCGGGCACCCTGTTCGCGTGCGGGGCGCTGGGCATGCTGGCCGGGGACCTCGCCGTCGGCCGGCTGCTCCCGCCCGCCGTCCGCACCCGCCTGGCCACCCCGCTCCTGCTGCTCCTGGCCACCCCGTACCTCGTCTTCGCCCTGCGCCCGCCACTGCCCGTCGCCGCGCTCTGCGCCACGCTCGCCTCGGTCGGCTTCGGCGCGAGCCTCGTCCAGCAGGAGCGCCTGATGGCGCTCACGCCCGCCGAACTCAGCGGCCACGCCCTTGGGTTGCACTCGGCCGGGATGCTCACCCTCCAGGGCGTCAGCGCCGTCGTGGCGGGCTCGGTGGCCCAGCTCACCTCACCGGCCACGGCGATGGCCGTGATGGCGGCGGCGTCGATCACGGCGACGGTGACGCTGGCGGCGGCGTCCCGTCGGCCCTCCTGGCGGCGTTCCGGCGGTGTCCCGGCGTCGTCGGCGGGACCGAACGGGTTTCTGTAGCAAGGGTGTTGCCCGCGAAGTGAGCCACGTCACGGCTCGCGTGCCGCTGAGGCTGCTCAACTCTGCGGATGGTGCCCCTGCTCATCCTGGTCTTCCCCGGCTGCCTGATCGCCGCCTTCGCCTTCACCGGCTACGCGTTCGGCTCCCTCGGCCGCGTCGGCCTGGGCGCGGCCGACCGCACGGTGTGGCTCCGCAGCGCCGCCGGGCTGATCGCCGCCGTGGCGTCCCTCCTCTACACCTGGGGCCTGCTGTACGTCGTCGGAGCGGTCGTGGAGGCGGCGGAGGGCGGCACCGAGTCCGCGCCGGTCGTCGACTGCGTGACCCCCGGCCAGGAGGAGCGGGCGTCGACCGTCGTCGACCACACCGTTTCCTACGTCCCCCTCGGCTTCGTCTGCGAGACGTCCGGCGGTGGCAGCTACACGAGCGACACCGTCCCCGACTACGTCAATCCGGGCGTCCTCGTGCTGGCACTGACCGCGGCTGGGATGGCACTAACTCTCCGAAAGTACCGCCCCCGGAGTACGGTGTGAGGATGGGTGGTACGGGCATGGATGCGGGCGCGGGCGCAGATGCGGGCGCAGGCGCGGGTACGGCCGTGGAAGCGGGCGGGACGGTCGGGATGACGTTCGTGGACCGCGTCCGCAGCGAGGGTGGCGACGGCGCGTGTCCCCATCGCCTGGTCCTGGAGCACGTCACCAGCCGCTGGGGCAACCTCATCCTGATCGCGCTGCTGGACCGCTCGTACCGCTTCAGCGAGCTGCGCCGCACGATCGGCAAGGTCAGCGAGAAGATGCTGACCCAGAGCCTGCAGACACTGGAACGCGACGGCCTGATCCACCGCGACGCCAAGCCCGTGATCCCGCCCCGCGTCGACTACTCCCTCACCCCCCTCGGCCGCGAGGCCGCCGAACAGGTCCGTGCCCTGGCCCAATGGGTGGACGAACGCATGCCGGCGGTGGAACGGGCCCGCGAGGAGTACGACGCGAGGCGGGCGTGAGCCTGGGGAACGGATGAGGCCTCAGTCGCCGGAGTGCCCCCAGAAGCAGATCTCCCGGGGAGTGCCCGACTCGTCGTGCAGCACGGCGCACCGCCCGACCCACCGCGACCGGGGAAAGACGTCGAAGTCCTTGACGTGCGCGCGGGTCAGCTTCCCGGTCCCCAGCAACTCGCGGGCCTCCTCCGCGGTCACGGGCTCCACCGTGTTGTAGTCCGGGGTGTCGCCGGGCCCGACGACACGGAAGATGTCCAGGATCGAATGCGTCCCGGACTCCTGGACCAACTCGTCGGCCCACAGCTCCTCCAACGACTGCGGCGGAGCGGCACGCTCCCCCTCCGGCAGCCAGTCGTCACCGTTCACCCAGTAGTAGTCCCCGGACGCGAACACCTCCTGCCGCAATTGTTGAAGCGCGCCCTCCAGATCCTCCCGGTACGGCACGAAGTACTCCCACCCCGAAGCGCCCACCGACCCCTCAACCCCTCTCGTTTCCTCGCCTGTCCTGGCCGCCGCAAGCTAACACCGGGGTCTGACAGGCGGGTTGCCGTCGGCCGCCGGACAGCGAAGGATCGAGCGATGTCCCGGACAACTGGCACGCGGACAGCCGACCCGTGTCCCCGCTGCCGCACGGAGGCGTTCCGCCCCGGCACCCCGACACCGGCGGCGGGCCGGTACACGGCCGTCGCCTACACCTGCGCCCCCTGCTCACACACCTGGTCCCGCCCGGTCGACGACGACCTGGAACCCCTCGACACCGTCCGCGTGGACCTCCCCGACAGCACCCTCTACGGCACCGCCTGGCAGGTGGAACCCGACCGCGTCCAGGTACGGGGCTCGGGCGGCGCGTGGCTGCGGTGGGTGGAGCGGTGGAGGGTCATCGTCTACTGAACCTGTCCTGCTGCCCGCGGTCACAGTCACCCGGCCCGTGGTGTGAGGGCGGCGCAACCCAAGTCCCCACGGGGTCTAACAGGTCGGAAACCGGTAGCTTCGGAGGCCGGACTACCTTCGGGACATGAGGGTGTGGACGCCATCTCGGCCGCCGCTCGGCAGGCTCGGCGCAATCGGCAAGGGCAGCCCCGGCAGGGGCCGTCGACCGACCTGGGGCCGTCGGCGGATGCGGGGCCGTAGGGCGACGCCGGGCCGCCGGCCGATGCCTGGCTGGCGCAGCATCAGGGGTCGGGTGGCCGTGGTCATCACGGTCCCGATCTGCCTACTGCTGGTGGTGGCCGGTCTGGCCGTGTACGGCCGCGCCGAGGCCCTCGGCGACGCGCGGACGACCCGTGCCGAGGTCGGCCTCAGCCTGCGTGTCCAAGCGTTGGTGCATCAGCTGCAACGCGAACGCGGCCTCACGAACGGCCTGTTGGGCGGCGAGAGCGACTTCCGCACACCGCTCGTCGCCACCCGCGCGCGCGTTGACACCGCGTTGCGGGGAATGCGCCCCGAACGAGCCGTCGAAGACGTCATCCAGCGGTACCTGCGGCGCCTCCCGGCCATCCGCGCCGCCGCCGACCGGGGAGCCGTCGGCAGGGACACCGCGGGCGGGAGCGGCCCCGCCCCGAACAGCGCCGACCGGGCCGCGACTCTCACCTTCTACACCACCGCCGTCGACGCGCTCAACGCCGTCGATCCGGTCGCCGACACCGCGACGCGCACGGACCGTCGACTGCGCGACGGCCTGGCGGCGTTACGCGAACTGGCCGCCGCCAAGGAGTCCGTCGCTCTCGAACGCGGCCTCGTCAACGGCGTTTTCGCCGAGGGTGCCTTCCGCGACCGCGAGTACCTCACGTTCACCGAAGTGCGCGCCACGCGCGTCGCCGCTCTCGCCCGCTTCCGCCAGGTCGCCACGGCACCCCAGCGCGCGGCCCTGAAGAACACCTTCGGCACGCAGGAGGCCCAACGCGCCACCGCCTACGAGAACCAAGCGCACCGTGGCGCCGACGGCTCAGCGCTGCGCGCCGACGCGGGCACCTGGTGGGACGCGATGACCGTACTCGTCGACGACCTGTACGCCGTCCAGCAGTCGGTCGGTGACGACGTACGGGACCGGGCCGACCGCCTCCGGCACGAAGCGGAGCTGGGTCTCGTGGCCTACCTCGTCGCGGGAACGCTCATGGCCGCCCTCGTCGCGGGCCTCGCCGCCTTCGCCTCGCGTTCCCTCACACGCCCGCTCGGCGCACTCGCCGAGGCCGCCCACGACGTGGCGCGGAACCGGCTGCCCGCGACCGTCGCCCGCATCCAGCGGTCCCCGCAGGACCACGAGGAGTTCCTCCCGCCGGCGGAGCCCCCGGACACCACCGCCGCGGGGCCGCTGGGCGGCGCGACGGAGATCGCCGCGGTCGCGGCGTCCCTGCACCAGGTGGAACACACCGCCCTCCACCTGGCCGCCCAGCAGGCCGGCCTGCGCCGCAACACCACCGAATCCCTCGCCAACCTCGGCCGCCGCAACCAGAATCTCGTGCGTCGCCAGCTCAGCCTCATCACCCGCCTGGAACAGCAGGAACTCGACCCCGACGCCCTCGCCGAGCTGTTCGAGCTCGACCACCTCGCCACCCGCATGCGGCGCAACGCCGAAAGCCTGCTGATCCTGGCCGGACAGAATCCGCCCCGGCCCACGGCGGCACCCGCCGACGCCCTGGAGGTCGTCCAGTCCGCCGTCGCCGAGGTGGAGCAGTACCGGCGGGTCCTGATCACCGCGGTGGAGCCGGTGCGGGTGCGCGGGCACGCCGTCGCGGACGTCGCCCACCTGCTCGCCGAACTCATCGAGAACGGACTGAACTTCTCGCCCCCGACCGAACCGGTCGAGGTGCACGGCTGGTACGACGCCGAGGACGACACCTACTGCTTCGCCGTCATCGACCACGGCATCGGCATGCCCGAAGAGGACAAGGAACGCGCCAACGCCCGCCTCTCCCACTCCGGAGAGGAAGCCCTGCTCAGCGCGTCCACCCGGTTCCTCGGCCACCTCGTCGTCGGCCGCCTCGCCCACCGCCTCGGGGACGGCGCGCAGGTCCACCTCTTCGACACCACCGGCGGCGGCCTGTCCGCACTCCTCGCGCTTCCCGGGCGCCTGCTCGCCCCGGCGCAGGCCGGCCCCGCCACGCCCCATCCCGCCAGGCCCGCTGTGTCGTCCCTGCTCAACGGCTTCCGAGCGGGTGTCGCCCGTGCCGAGGCCAGAAGCACGCAAGGAGTGTCATCGTGACCACCGCCGTCCAGAGTTTCGGCTGGCTCATCTCGGAGTTCGTCCGCACCACCGACGGTGTCACCGACGCCGTCGCCGTCTCCTGCGACGGCCTGCTCATGGCCGCCTCCGACGGTCTCGGCCGAGATCGCGCCGACCACCTGGCCGCCGTCGTCTCCGGCATCACCAGCCTCGCCCAGAACGCGGCGACGGCACACGGCTTCCAGGGCATGAAGCTGGTCATGATCGAAATGTTCGGCGGCTTTCTCATGGTCGGCCGCATCCGCGACGGCAGCTGCCTCGGCGTGCTGGCCGCCGACGGCTGCGACGTCGGCCTGGTCGGCTACGAGATGGCCGTCCTCGCCGACCGCGCCGGCGCCCTGCTCACCCCGCAACTGATACGCGAACTCAACTCCCCGTCCCCGGCCGCGGGACAGTGACGGGTCCGGGCTCGAAAGGTCGTGTCAGAAGCTCGGGTGGATCCACCCCCTGCGGGTGGGGTAGGGCCGGGCGGGTCAGTCTTCGACCCGGACGAAGACCGGCTTGAGGTGCTTCTCCGGCAGGGCGGTCGGCAGGTCCTCCCAGTCGAAGACGTGCGAGACCACCTTCTCGGGGGCGACCCTGCCGGAGGCGGCGAGTTCGAGGGCGTCGGGGATGTGGGCGCGTACGTTGTCGCGGGCGACGCGCAGGGTGACGCCGGTGAGGTACATGTCGAGCAGGGGCAGTTCGCCGGGGCGGAAGTGATTGCCCGCCGACTCGCAGATCCCCTCCGGGCTCAGGCACTTGACGGTCAGGCCCAGCTGGTCGACGCGGCCGGTGGCCTCGACGGCGATGTCATAGCCCTGGGGGATCGGATCCAGGGCCTCGGCCGTGGCGGCTCCGAAGGCGCGGGCCAGGGTGCGGTGTTCGGGGTCGGGGTCGACGTAGAGCACTTCGGAGGCGCCGAGGGCGCGGGCGATGTCACAGACGTACAGACCGATGCTGCCGCGGGCGACGACCAGGACGCGGGCTCCGGGACGGGTTCTGAGGTGCGGGGCGATCAGGCGCCAGGCCAGGGACCAGTTGTCGCTCGCCGAGGCCATGGCGACCGGGTCGAGGCCGGCCGGCAGCGGGACGAGCATGGCGTCGGCGTAGGGCACGCGGACCAGGTCGGAGAAGAGCCCGCCCCAGTTGCCGCCGATGGGAGCGCCGTACATCGCCATGTAGGGCACGGCGGTGCAGTGCGCGGTCAGCCCCGCCCGGCAGCGCTCGCAGGTGCCGCAGTTGACGGACCAGGGGACGACGACCAGGTCGCCGGGGCTTACGGCGGTGACGGCGTCGCCGGTTTCGAGGACCCGGGCGACGCACTCGTGGCCGAGGGCGAAGGGCGGGTCGACGAAGCCGTGACCGGCCAGGATGGCGGAGTCCACATCGCAGGAGGTGGCGGCCACCGGGGCGACGATCGCCTCCCCGTCGGACCGGAGTTTCGGGTCGGGAGCCTCCCGCCACTCGACGGTGCGTCTGGCGACGTAGGTCAGTTCACGCATCGGTGTGCTGTCCCTTCGCCAGTGCCACGAGGTCGGCGTGGCGGACGACGGAGCCGCCCGCGCCCCACGTGCCGTCGGGCTGCTCGTGCACGAGCACCCACACCCGCAGGGCGTCGTCCCGGCCGAGGCCGGCCGCCGCCAGTACGGTCTTCGTCGCTTCCTCGACGAGCCCCGCCTTTCGGCGCTCCGACAGGGCTCCTTGCGGGACGGTGACCTCCACCAGGAAGCGCGGCGCGTCGTCCTCGGCGGTGATCTGGGCGGCTTGCGGCAGTTCGACGAGGTAGCTCCACGCCTGGGCGCGGAAGAACGCCGTGTCGGGTGCGCCCTCCCAACGCAGCAGTACGGCGGCGAGGTCACGCTGGACGCTGTGGCGGCCTTGTTGGGTCAGGGCGCCGGCCGGGGTCGTGAGCCGGATCATCGGCATGGATACCTCGCTCTGTCTTTCGTTCGTCTTCGCGTCGCACGAAGACGGCACAGGGTTATGACGGTCGTTATAATCGGCGGCCACGTTAGACTATGACGGCTGTTATAGCCAGAGGGTCGGAAGGGATCTAGTACGTGACCAAGCCCAGCCCGGCGGCGCGCGAGCGGATCGTGGCCGGCGCGGCCGACATGATCAGCCGACGCGGTCTGAACGCGACGAGCATCCGTGAGATGGCCAAGCACGCCAGGGCGCCGCTCGGCTCGACATATCACTACTTCCCTGAAGGCAAGCAGCAGTTGGCCACCGAGGCCGTCCGCCACACCGGCGAGTGGGTCGCGCGCCGGCTGCGCAAGGAGCTGGAGGCGGGGCCGGTCGCCGGGCTGCGGGCGTTCCTCGCCCTGTGGCGCAAGATCGTCGTCGACAGTGACTTCAGGGCGGGCTGCCCGGTGCTCGCCGTCTCCATCGAGGAGCCGCCCACTGGCGAGACGCCCCCGGCAGTGGTGGCCGCCGCAGATGTCTTCACCGAGTGGGAGAGCCTGCTGTCCGCCTCGCTGCGCGAACATGGCGCCGGGCGTGAGGAGGCGGCCCAGCTCGCCACCCTCGTCGTCGCGGCCGTGGAGGGGACCGTGGCCATGTGCCGCGCCAAGCGCAGCATCGAACCCCTCGACCGCGCCGCGGAGCAACTGCGGGCGCTGATCCTCGCCACGATCAAGGACTGAGCGGGCCCGCGCGCGAGGCCTCCGGCCTCGGGCTTCAGGCGCCGCCCAGCGCGGCGCGGACGGCCTTGACCCTTTCCTCCGTGAACACCCCGCTGTCAAGGAGCGGGAGGACGGACAGCACGCCCCCGGACGAGCCCCAGCTCCCCTCGTCGATCACGCGGAAGTTGACCCACCATGTCGGTGACGGCTTCTCCAGTCCGCAGGCCGCCGCCAGTGCGGCCAGGACGCGTTCGATGACCTGGGCTCGTACGTCCGGCTGCCAGGCGGCGTCCATGACCGCGATGTCGATCACCATGACGTCGAGTTCCTGGCCGGCGTCCGAAAGCAGCCGTCCACCGATCGCCATCATGTCCCGCCGGCGCTCGGCGAAGTGCACCTGGAACCCGGCACGTGCGGCCGGAGCCGGCTGTCCCACCTCGGGCACCAGTACCGCGTCCGTCAGTGTCTCGGCCAGCTCGCGGCGCTGCTCCAGGCCCAGGCGCCCCGTCGGGGCGTTAACGGTGATGATCGTCATGACATCCTCCTATGACAGTCGTTATAGATCCGGGACGCCAGTAGATTACACCGCTCTATAACGACTGTCATAGTCGAGGTCGCTCCGGTCGGCGTCGTCCTGGTCGGCGGTGCGAGCGCTCAGTCGGAGATCACGGCGGTGCGGTGGATCCACTCGCCGCCACGCGCCGCCGCGTGCAGGAAGGCGGCCACGTCCGCGCGGCTGATCGTCGGGTTGCCCTTCATGGGCAGCCGGTCGTCCGCCCGGTAGGTGCCCTTGGCGGGCCCGTTGGTCAGCCTGGTCGGGTACACCACGGTCCAGTCCAGCCCGCTGGAGCGGATGCTCTCGTCCGCGATCGCCTTGTCGGCGTAGATCGACCGCAGGAGCGTGCCGTAGATCAGCTTCTGCGCGCTGCTCGACCAGCCGAAGGTGTGGCCGACACCGAACGACGACAGCCACACCAGGCGGGGGACATCCGCTTCCCTGGCCGCACCTGTCACGGCCGTGGAGGCGCGGGTGAAGAGACCGTCGGCGCGCACCGAACTCCCCCTGCCCAGCGCGGAGACGATCGCGTCGTGCCCGATCGCGGCGGCGGCGAGGTCGCGCTGCGAGGTCGCGTCGCCGGTGACCGGGGTGACCCGCTCGGCCAGGTCACCCAGAGCCGCCGGATTGCGGACGAAGGCCGTGACGGAGTCGCCAGATCGCACGGCCAGGTCGACGACATGACGCCCGGTGGGACCGGTCGCACCGAGGATCAGCAACTTCATGACGGGGCTTCTTTCGTGGGCGATGTCAGGGTTGGTTTCGCGCTGTCGACGTTCGCGTTCGCTGTCAGGAGAGGTCGGCGAGGTCTTCGGCGGTGAGGGTGATCGCGGCGGCGGCCATGTTGTCCTCCAGGTGGGAGAGGGACCCCGTGCCCGGGATGGCGAGGGCCACCGGCGACGAGGCCAGCAGCCGGGCCAGGCCGATCTGGGGGATGGTGGCGCTGTGCCGGGCCGCCACCTCGGCCAGACGCCCGTCGTCGAGTTCCCGGCCGCCGCCCACCGGGAAGAAGGGCACGAAGGCGATGCCGGACTCCTCGCACACAGCCAGGAGTTCCGCCTCGTCGTCCTGGGCGGCGTGGTTCTGTACGGCGGTGACAGGCGCGATGGCGCGAGCCTCCGCGAGATGGACGGCGTCGACGTTGCTGAGGCCGAGGTGCCGGATCAGGCCCTCCTCACGCAGCGCCGCGAGCGCCTCGAAGCGCTCGGCGAGGGACTCCCCGTGCGGGGGCGTCATCGCCCCGATGCGCAGGTAGACCAGGTCGAGGCGGTCCACGCCCAGGCCGTCGAGGTTGGCTTCGACGAAGCCGCGCATGTCGGCCGGGGTGCCGTGGGAGAGGCCGTCGGGGCCGATGACGGGGCCCACCTTGGTGGCGATGAACAGGTCGGACGGGTAGGGGTGCAGGGCCTCACGGATCAGCGTGTTCGCACGCACCGCACCGCCGGCGCTGAAGTAGAAGTCGGCGGTGTCGATGTGGTCGACCCCGAGTTCGACGGCGCGTCGCAGTACGGCACGGCCGGCCTCGGGATCACGGGCGGGACCGCCCATGCCGTCCTTGGAAGGCAGACGCATGGCGCCGAAGCCGAGCCTGTTGACGTCTCGGTCGCCACTGAAGCGGAATCTGTTGCTCATGGCCACAGCCTGCAAGGCCCGGCATCGGCCGACGAGCCCGTGGCACTTTGCTGCCAACGGCACAATGGACGTATGACACAGGTCATGACGTTTCGCGGTGATCTTGAACTCTGGGCGCGGCTCAAGCCTTTGACGGAGTCCAACGACACGGAATGGGTCAACGTCGCCCACGACCTCGACACCTGGCCCGGCGCCCGTGATGCCGCCCGCCTTTCGATGCGGCGCGGCGGGGCGGTTCCGGCCCGCAAGCTCTACAGCCCCGCCGTGCTCGCCGACGAGCGCGACCGGGACGTCCTGCGCGAGATGGCCGACCACGGCATGCGGATCCGGATCACCGCCACCCCGCTGTCCCGGGGGACCTTCTTCATCGACCGGCGGACCATGATCCTCACCAGCCCCACGACAACCTCCCCGGCCGCCCAGGGGCCCCGCACCTACACCGTGAGCGCCACACCGGCCCTGGTCGACGGGGCGTACGCGCTGTTCGAGGCCGCTTGGGAGAGCGCCACCGATCTCGCCGCCTACCTGAGCGCGGAATGGCCCCGGATCGACGCCCGAACCGCAAGGGTTCTGCGCACCCTGTCCTCCGGCACCACGGACGAGACAGCCGCACGCGAACTCGGCATGTCACTGCGCACCTACCGCCGCCGGGTCGCCGAACTGCTGGTCACCCTCGACGCGGACTCCCGATTCCAGGCCGGCCTACGCGCGGGCGAGATGGGCTTGACCCGCGGCTGATCCCCGGCCTGGACGCGTGACTCGATACGCTGACTGGCAGCTTGCTCACCTGCGTGTGCTGCGGTACATGCAAGAAGCTGTTCAGGAACTTGCAGCAGACACGGCCCCGACTGCCGGCGGAATGGGGACCGGCTACGGCCGGCCTGGGGTCGCCTGGGGGATCTCCCGGCAGGCTGCTCGGAAGAAGTGGCCCCAAGCGGGCGACACCGAGGAACCCTTGCCGGAGACGATTTCTATAGAGAGGCATGGAGGAAGTGCAGAAGTCATCCGCGTGCCGGGGCGCTCTTCGCGGACGTGGACGGGTCGTGGTTGTGACGGCACCGACCAGCAGGCAGCGCAGAGCTGCGACAGCCGACGGGCGGCCTTGACCGCAGCTGACGCTTTCCTGCAAGAGCACTTCGTGGGGCTTGGGTGGCGTGACGGTGTCGACGTGCCGTTCGCTCTGATGGTCCCTGATCGTCAGACTTACTGGTGTGCCGACACCGACGACTGATACTTGCCGTGAGTGTCGTGGGTGACTCGGCTCTTGCGAGGACGCCCGAGTGTCGGTGGCCGTCCTCGTTGATGTCGGACGTAGATGTCAAAGGCCCCGGACCATGATCGGTCCGGGGCCTTTTGCCTGGTGCCCCCGGCAGGATTCGAACCTGCGACACCCGCTTTAGGAGAGCGGTGCTCTATCCCCTGAGCTACGAAGGCAACCGGTGCGCCAGCGGTGTGGCACGCCGCGGCCAGTGTAGCGGGTGGGCGTGGCTGGGCGTGGTGGTGCCGCCCGCCCGGCGGCAGGGGGCGGCACCACCACGTCGGCAGGGGCGGCCACCCCTGCCGACGTGGGTCACCCGAGGCCGAGGCTCACCCGCCGCGCCGGCACGGTTCTTGAGGTGTCGCGGGGCCGCGACGTCGAGGCAGGGCCGCGTCACATCGTCGCCGTCTGGCATTCCCCGCACCGCCGTACCGCCCGCCGCTCGGTGTTTCCCTGGGTCGCGGTCGCCGGGTGGCTGCTGCTCAACCGGTCCCAGAGTCCGGCCGGAGGGGTGGGGATCCAGCCCCAGCGCGGGGCGGTCACCAGCTCCTCGGTCAGGTGGGCGCAGGCGCCGGGGAGATGCGCGTACCGCGTCGGGGAAATCAGGATCGTGTCCGAGGGGAAGTGTCGCCACTCCTGCTGGGCCGAGGTGGTGGGGTGCTCCTTCGGAGCGGATCCGTCAGGCGGGCACGCACAGCCCAGTCCGATGACGAAGTCGCAGCGCTCGCAACGTAGTTCCCCAGTGGCCCCGCCCTGCCCGACCGTCACGTCGCGCCGGTGCCCCTGCGGTAGGTCGTCCTTCATGGTTCTCCAGCGGTAGATCTGATGGATGAGGCGATTTCCGAAGTCGCCGCCCCGTCGCGACCGGGTGCACACGGACGCCGGCCATGAGCAGAGAGTGAATGACCGAAACGTACCGGTAGCCGACTGCTCAGGTGTGTGATCCGGAGGGGCGTGCACGTGAATCGCACTCCTCCGGAAATCACCTACTGACTGTTCGTCACTGTCCGGTCTCTGATAGTTGTTTCAGCGGGGTACGGGCGTCAGCCCGTAGCGGTGTTCCTTCGACGCCGCAGGGAGGACGCACATGGGCACCACCACTCGGGACAAGGTCCTCGCCGCCGAGCAGGAGGCGGTGGATCACGCCTACGACTGCTACACCGCGCGGCTGGCCGAGATGAGCGGAACGTCGGCCGCCACGGCGTCGGCGAGCGGCAAGGACGGCATCGCCAACCGGGTCGAAGCGGAGGCGCGTGCCGCCGCGTACGGAGGGCTCGGCGGCGAGTCCCTCGTCTTCGCTCGCGTCGATGCGCCGGAGGAAACCGGCGCGGCGCCCCGGCCCTGGTACATCGGGCGCCGCGGCGTCCGGGACGAAACGAACGAGCCCGTGGTCCTGCTGTGGACCAGTCCGCTGGCGAAGAAGTGGACAGAGGCGCGGGCCGAGAACCCGGGCGACGTGGTCCTGCGGCGGCAGTTGCGCTGCGTCGAGCGCATCGTCGAGGGCTACTTCGACGAGATCGCCCAGTCCCCACCTCACGCCCAGGCTCAGGCCCAGTCCGAAGCCCAGGCCGACGCCGCTCCCGTCCTCGCCACCGTCCCAGCGCCTCGGCAGGCCGCCGACGACGACAGGGGAAGGGGGACGGACGAGCAGGACCGGGAACAGGAGCAGGACCAGGACGAAGTCACCCCACAGCCACACGCGGAGCCCCGTGGG
>NZ_MUBA01000303.1 GCF_002154575.1 Streptomyces bobili | reverse complement strand
TCCCGCTGCCGGCAGCGGGAGTACGCGCCGGGTGAACTCGTCGCCTCCTTCGGCAGCCAGACCGACGAGGTCTACCTCCTCGCGCACGGTCGGGTCGAGAAGGTCGGCACCGGTCCGTACGGCGACGACCAGGTCCTCGGAGTCCTCGCCGACGGCGCCTACCTCGGCGACCAGGCGCTGCTCGACCCGGACGCCATCTGGGAGTACACCGCCCGCGCGGTGACCGCCTGCACCGTGCTGATCCTGTCCCGCCAGGACTTCGAGCAGGTCGCCGAGCGCGCCGAATCACTGACCGAGCACCTCCAGGGTCTGCGCTCGATCCCCGAGCAGCAGACCAACCGCTACGGCGAGAAGGCCGTCGACCTGGCCGCGGGCCACGCCGGCGAGCCGGACATCCCGCACACCTTCGTGGACTACGACGCCCGTCCGCGCGAGTACGAACTGAGCATCGCCCAGACCGTCCTGCGCATCCACTCGCGCGTGGCCGACCTGTACAACCAGCCGATGAACCAGACCGAGCAGCAGCTGCGGCTGACGGTCGAGGCGTTGAAGGAGCGTCAGGAACACGAGCTGGTCAACAACCGCGATTTCGGCCTGCTCCACAACTGCGAGTACGACCAGCGGATCCAGCCGCACGACGGCGTCCCCGGCCCCGACGACCTGGACGAGCTGCTCAGCCGCCGCCGCGGCACCAAGATGCTCCTCGCCCACCCGCGCGCGATCGCCGCGATCGGCCGCGAACTCAACAGGCGGGGGCTCGTCCCCGAGACGATCGACGTCGCCGGCAACCGGATCCCCACCTGGCGGGGGGTTCCGATCTACCCGTGCAACAAGATCCCGGTGAGCGAGGCCCGCACCAGCTCGATCATCGCGCTGCGTCTCGGCCAGGAGGACCAGGGCGTCATCGGCCTGCGCCAGTCCGGCATCCCGGACGAGATCGAGCCGAGCCTGTCCGTGCGATTCATGGGCATCAACGAACAGGCCATCATCAAGTACCTGGTCACGGCCTACTACTCGGCGGCGGTGCTGGTCCCGGACGCGCTGGGCGTGCTGGAGAACGTCGAGATCGGCCGCTGGCAGTGACCTCGCCCGTGCGGACGCCGTGTCCCCGCCCATCCGGGCGGGTACACCCAGGGCGTACACGCCCGGTGGCCGCGCATCCGCCGCCGTACGCGGACCCGGCGAGGGGGACTCGATGACCGAGTACGTGACGGGGACCAGGCCGCACCCCGGTGAGGCGCGGGCCGGGGGACGGGGCATCCCGAGTCAGACCGACGGCGGCAGCGGCGACACCGGTGGCACCGGGGCCTTCGACGGGCATGAGGCGGCGGCGATCCTGGAGGAGACCCGGGGGACCGTCGATCCGGCTCTGCAGGCGGCGCTCGACTCGCTGCCCGGCTCCATGCGGCGGATCTCGCGTTACCACTTCGGCTGGGAGCACGCGGACGGCACACCGGCCGCCGGCAACGCGGGCAAGGCCATCCGGCCCGCGCTGGTGCTCGCCGCTGCCGCCGCGCTCGGCGGCCCGGCGGCCCGGACGGCGGCCCTCCCGGCGGCAGCCGCCGTCGAACTGATTCACAACTTCACGTTGTTGCACGACGACGTGATGGACCGGGACGCCACCCGTCGGCATCGCCCCACCGCCTGGACGGTGTTCGGCGACGCCGACGCCATCCTCGCCGGGGACGCCCTCCAGGCGCTCGCCCTGGGGATGCTCGCCGCCGACCCGCATCCGGCGTCCGCGGCGGCAGCGGCCAGGCTCGCGGACTGTGTGGTGGAGCTGTGCGCCGGCCAGCACTCGGACACGGCTATGGAGAAGCGGGGCCCGTCCGAGGTCACGCTCGACGAGGTGCTCGCGATGGCCGAGGCCAAGACGGGCGCGCTGCTCGGCTGCGCCTGCGCCCTGGGCGCGCTGTACGCGGGGGCGCCGGAGGACGACGTCGAGGCGCTGGACGCGTTCGGCCGCGAGGCCGGGCTCGCCTTCCAGCTCATCGACGACGTGATCGGCATATGGGGGGACCCGCGGCACACCGGCAAACCGGCCGGTGCCGACCTGGTCGCCCGCAAGAAGTCCCTGCCGGTGGTCGCCGCGCTCGGCTCCGGCACCCCGGCCGCCGCGGAACTGGCCGAGCTGTACGCGCTCCCCCACGAGCAGGGGGACGACGTGGAGCGCATGACGCTGGCCGTCGAGCGGGCGGGCGGCCGGGAGTGGGCCCAGGAGCAGGCCGCCGACCGCATGGCCCGTGCGATGTCCGAACTGGCCCGCGCCATCCCCGATCCCGAATCGGCGGGTGGCCTGCTGTCCCTCGCGGAGTTCGTGACGCGACGCAGTACCTGAGGAGTGGCTGCCGGACATGGCAGGCAGCCCCGCACCTCGAAAGTCCCCGGACCTCCGGGGCCGTGCGGCTCCTGACTCCGCACGGCCCCGAGTGGGACCGGCCCGGCGGGCCCCGCGCATCCCCACGGCGTGCGGGACCCGCCTCTTCGCGTTCGTGGAAGTCAGGTCCAGCGGATTCCCGCCAAGCGGAACCACCTCTCCCACTTGCCCCGATTCCTCGGAAAACCCGGTCAGCACCTTGCAATCACTACACTTGAAGTACTACAACTGGAGTTGTTCGAAACCAGCCTACGAAAAGAGACCGGCTTGCGAAAGCTCACCTACTACGTCGCCTGCTCCATCGACGGCTTCATCGGAGACCCCCAGGGCGACGCCTCGTCGATGTTCGCGTTCCTGGACGAGGAGTTCCTCGGCCACCTCGCCTCCACGTATCCCGACACCATCCCGGCCCAGGGCCGCGAGTCGATGGGCCTGAAGGACGTCGACAACCCGAACTTCGACAGCGTGATCCAGGGCCGGGGCAGCTATCAGCTCGCCCTCGACGCCGGCATCACCAGCCCCTACGGCCACCTGCGCGAGTTCGTCGCCTCCCGCACCCTCGGCGCCTCGCCCGACCCGAACGTCGAGGTCATCGACGGTGACCTGGTCGCCCGGGTCCGCCGGCTCAAGGCCGAGGACAGCAAGCTCGGCATCTGGCTCTGCGGCGGCTCGCGTATCGCAGGAGAACTGCTCGACGAGATCGACGAACTCGTCATCAAGACCTATCCGCAGGTCTACGGCACCGGCATGCCGATGTTCGGCGCGGACTTCTCG
The DNA here is from genome assembly GCF_002154575.1 of Streptomyces bobili. GTDB lineage: Bacteria > Actinomycetota > Actinomycetes > Streptomycetales > Streptomycetaceae > Streptomyces > Streptomyces bobili. The sequence goes on along the minus strand of NZ_MUBA01000303.1, from coordinate 21,541 downwards.
GTGACCGACTTCAGCCTGGAGTCCGTACGCACCTTCGCCAACGGAGTCCTCGTCCGTACCTACGCACGGAAGCGCTGACCGGCCTACCCTGAGGACATGGACAGGGAAAAGCACGTCTGTCCCGTCTGTGGGCAGACCGTGGACACGGTGGTCCGGCGCCACAAGACGCTGGGCGCATGGGTACCGCGCTGGGTCGCGGGCCCGTGCCACAACCCCGGCTGCGAGGCGTACGTCGAACCCGGCGGCGAACAGCACGGCCGTACCGAGCACTCCGAACAGCACGGTCACCCCGAACAGCACGGCCGCGCCGAGGCCCCGGAGCACGCCGACGAGCGCGGCGCCCCCGCGCCCCCGGCCTCCTGACGCCTGCCTGCCCCCTGCCCGGCTGCCTGCCGGGCCACCGGGCCACCGGGCCACCGGGCCAGCATGGTGCCCTGGCCGACCGGGGAGGGGTGGACATGACGGATGCCCGAGCACGTCGCCGTAAGGGCCGGCGGTGGGCCTTCGCCGTATGGGCGCTGACGGCTGTCGTCGGGGGCGGGCTGACGCTGTGGCTGCAGGACGCGGCCGAGCCGTCCCAGCCGCCCGCCTGGCACAGGGACGAAGGCCCCGCGCCGCTGCTGGAGATGGACGCGGACGACCACCGGGGATGCCCGACACCGACAGCCGCGACCGGCGACGCCGGCGTGACGGACGTCCAGTGCGTGCACGTCGAAGCCGTGACTCCCTAGGGCCGCGGCAGCCCGCCCGTCTCCGCGTCGCGGCCCGTCAGGCAGTACAGGCCGCCCGCCGGGTCGCGCAGCACCGTCCAGTGGGGGTGGGCGGCCACGAACCGTGCGCCGAGCCGCTCGTGCCGGGCACGCACCGCGTCGATGTCCGGGCCCGCCGCGAGGTCGAGGTGGGCCGAGACGGGACGCTCCTCGCCGAGGCGCTGGAGCAGGAGCCGTACGGGCAGTCCGGGCGGCGGCGCCACCACGTGGAACTCCGGCAGTGAGCCCGGCCGGGACGTCCAGTCGGGCAGGAGGCCGCTCCAGAAGGCGACTTCGGCGTCGTAGGCTGACGGCGGGATGTCGATGCTGACCTGGTCGAGGCGGCTGCCGGCCACCACGGGCGGGCGTACGGACTCGCCGTGCCAGGGCACCGCGCAGAACAACTGACCGGCGGGGGAACGCAGTACGGCCCACCCGTCGTGGTCGGCGACCGTGCGCGCGCCCGCGTCCAGCGCCGCCGCCACGAACCGCTCGACGTCCTCGACGCAGAAGTCCGGGTGCGAGCCGCCCGCGCCGTCGCCGACCGCCTGCACCTTCACGCAGGCGTCGGTCCCCTCCGGCAGCAGGGTGGCGAACTCGTCCTCGTCCCCGCGCGGTTCGGACACGGCCGTGTCCGTGACGGCGGCCCAGAAGGCGCAGGCCCGCGCGAAGTGCTCGGCGGGCCGGTCGACGAAGGCGTACGTCCAGCTGACGTGGGCAGGGGAAGGTTGGCTCATGCGGCGATCGTAGGCCGGGGAGGCCGCCGGCCCGCCCCGGTTTTCAGGCGCCCGCGGTGTCGTCCGAGCGCTCCATGAACCGCAGCAGGTTCCCCGCCGGATCCCTGAACGCGCAGTCCCGCACGCCGTACGGCTGGTTCATCGGCTCCTGGAGGACCTCGGCGCCGGCCTCGCGCACGCGCTCGTGCAGCGCGTCGCAGTCGGCCGTGGTGAAGATGACCCCGCGCAGCATGCCCTTGGCGAGCAGCCGGGCCATCAACTCCCGGTCGGCGGGGGAGGCGTCCGGGCTCGCGCCCGGCGGCTCCAGCACGATCTCCACGTCCGGCTGGAGCGGCGAGCCGACCGTCAGCCACCGCATCCCCTCGAACGAGACGTCGTTGCGGACCTCCAGGCCGAGGACGTCCCGGTAGAAGTACAGCGCCTTGTCGTGGTCGTCGACGGCCAGGAAACACTGGCGGAGCTTGAGATCCATGGCGATCACCCTACGTACGTCGGGGGCGCGTGTACGTCCGTGCGAAGCACGGCGGGATCACCGCGCCCGCCTCGTGCGAACGCGCCCGGTAGGCACTCGGCGTCTCGCCCACCAGTTCGGTGAACCGGGCGCTGAACGAACCGAGCGAGGTACAGCCGACCTCCATGCAGACCTCCGTGACCGTGAGGTCGCCGCGCCGCAGCAGGGCCTTGGCCCGCTCGATCCGGCGGGTCATGAGATAGCCGTACGGCGTCTCGCCGTAGGCCTCGCGGAAGCTGCGCTGGAAGTGGCCGGGGGACATCAGGGCCGTACGGGCGAGCGCGGCGATGTCGAGGCGCTCGGCGTACTCACGGTCCATCCGGTCACGCGCCTGCCGCAGCCGGACCAGGTCCTCCAGGGTCACAGGCCCAGCATCGCACGCGCGTCATCCGGCCGGGGACGGTCGCACGAGGCCGCGGTGCCCCGCCCCGGCATGCCGGAGGGGCCCGGTCGTGATGCCGACCGAGCCCCTCCGGAAAGTCCCTCGTCCCGCGGTGGTGCACCGACCGCCGGTGTCGGGAACGGCCCGGGTGTCAGGCCTTCTTCGTCTCCCAGAAGATCCTGTCGATCTCGGCGATGAGTTCCAGCGCCTTCTCGCCCGTCTTCGGGTCGGTCGACGCCTTCGCGGCCGACAGGGCCTTGAGGGTGTCGTTGACCAGCTGGTGCAGCTGGGGGTACTTCTCGAAGTGCGGGGGCTTGAAGTAGTCGCTCCACAGCACGGAAACGTGGTGCTTCGCGAGCTCGGCGCGCTGCTCCTTGATGACGGTGGCGCGCGCCTGGAAGTGCGCGTCGTCGTTGGCGGCCATCTTCTCCTGCACGGCCTTCACCGACTCCGCCTCGATGCGGGCCTGGGCCGGGTCGTACACACCGCAGGGCAGGTCGCAGTGCGCGCTGACCGTCACCTTGGGGGCAAACAGGCGGGAAAGCATGGAGCGTTCCTTCCTCGTGATCGTCTTCTCAGGTGGGACATTACTCCCTGAGGGAACGGTTTTCGCGAGTGCCCCCATGGGCTTAGGACAAAAGTCCGGGGTCAGACTGAGACTGGTGGAGGAACGGACCAGGGGAGGTGTCGGCGATGCCGGAGCCGTCGCAGGACGTCGAGCGAGGGAGGGCCGCCGTGCCGTTCGGACTGGCCGAGGTGACCGGCCCGTCCATGGTGCCCACGCTGCACCACGGCGATCAGCTGGTGGTGCGGTACGGGGCCAAGGTGCGGCCGGGGGACGTGATCGTGCTGCGACACCCCTTCCAGCAGGATCTGCTCGTCGTCAAACGGGCCGTGGAACGCCGCGAGGGCGGCTGGTGGGTGCTCGGGGACAACGCGTACGCGGGCGGTGACAGCACCGACTACGGCACCGTGCCCGACGAGCTGATCCTCGGGACGGTGCGGTTCCGCTACCGGCCCCGCAAGCGGGATCAGAGGTCGCCGCTGGCGGCGCTGCGCTGGGCGCTCTCCGCGGCCAGGCCCGTGCTGGCCGACCGGTCCGCCTCCAGGCGCTTGCGGGCGCGGTAGGCGGCCACGTTGGCGCGGGTGGCGCAGCGGTCGGAGCAGTAGCGCCGGGAGCGGTTCGTGGAGGTGTCCAGGTAGGCGTTTCGGCACGGGCTCGCCTCACACAGGCCGAGCCGGTCGACGCCGTACTCCGTCAGGTGGAAGGCCAGGCCCATCGCGGCGATGGCCGCGTAGCCGGCCGTCGCGTTGGACGGGTGGTCGGCGAGGTGCATGTGCCACAGCGGGCGGCCGTCGTCGTCGCGGTGGTCGTGCCCGGAGATCTGCGGGCTGACCGGGAACTCCAGCAGGAGCGAGTTCAGCAGGTCGACGGCGAGGGTCTCGTCGCCGCCGTCGGCCGCCTCGAAGACCGCCCGCAGGCGACCGCGGACCGAGCGGAACCGGGTGACGTCGGCGTCGGTGGCGCGGCGGCCCGCCGACGCGTTGTCGCCGAACAGGCCGCGGACGGCCTCGACCGAGGTCAGCGAGTCCTTGCCCCGGGCCGGTTCCTCGCTGTTGACGAGGCGGACGGCATAGTCCGAGTAATAGGCCAGTTCCACTTGTAGTCCTTACGGAGGGGCTCTATGGTCGTCGATGCGGTCGGGTAACGGCTGATCGTGCTTCCAGGGTATTACGCGGGCGGCGGAAGAGAGGGCTCCCATGACCACGACGAGCACCGGAACGGACTGGCAGGCCTGGCAGGAGAGCTGGGACCGGCAGCAGGAGTGGTACATGCCCGACCGGGAGGAACGCTTCCGGGTCATGCTCGACATGGTCGAGGCGCTCGTCGGCCCCACACCCCGCGTCCTCGACCTCGCCTGCGGCACCGGCACCATCACCGCCCGACTGCTCGCCCGTCTCCCCGGCGCCACCAGCACAGGCGTCGACCTCGACCCGGCGCTCCTCGCCATCGCCGGCGGCACCTTCGCGGGCGACGAGCGGGTCACCCTCGTGACCGCCGACCTCAAGGACCCCGACTGGCCGGCCGGGCTGCCGTACGACTCGTACGACGCCGTCCTGACCGCCACGGCCCTGCACTGGCTGCACAGCGAATCCCTCGCGGCCCTCTACGGTCAGGTCGCGGGGCTGGTCCGCGACGGCGGTGTCTTCATGAACGCGGACCACATGATCGACGACTCCACGCCCCGGATCAACGCGGCCGAACGCACACTGCGCCACGCCCGCATGGATCAGGCCAAAGCCGACGGCGTCCTCGACTGGGCCGAGTGGTGGCAACTCGCCGCCCAGGACCCGGTCCTCGCCGGTCCGACGGCCCGCCGCTTCGAGATCTACGGCGAGCACGCCGACGGCGACATGCCGTCCCCGTCCTGGCACGCGCGCGTGCTGCGCGAGAAGGGGTTCGGCGAGGCGCGGCCGGTGTGGTGCTCGCCCTCGGACACGCTGCTGCTGGCGCTGAAGTGACGCGAGGGGCGGTACGGAGAACTCCGTACCGCCCCTGCACCGTGCGTGGTGTCCGGTCAGAGGACCTTGGACAGGAACGCCTGCGTCCGCTCGTGCTGCGGGTTCGTCAGGACGTCGCGCGGGTTGCCGGCCTCGACGACCACACCGTCGTCCATGAAGACCAGGCTGTCGCCGACCTCGCGGGCGAAGCCCATCTCGTGCGTGACGACGACCATCGTCATGCCGGACTCGGCCAGGTCGCGCATGACGTCGAGGACGTCACCGACCAGCTCCGGGTCGAGCGCCGAGGTCGGCTCGTCGAACAGCATCAGCTTCGGGTCCATGGCCAGGGCGCGGGCGATCGCCACCCGCTGCTGCTGGCCGCCGGAGAGCTGCGAGGGGTAGTTCCCGGCCTTGTCGCCGAGGCCGACCCGCTCCAGCAGCTCCCTGGCCCGCTCCCTGGCCTGGCCCTTGTTCTGGCCCTTGACCTGGACCGGGGCCTCCATGACGTTCTCGATCGCGGTCATGTGCGGGAAGAGGTTGAACCGCTGGAACACCATGCCGATGTCCCGGCGCTTCACGGCGACCTCGCTGTCCTTCAGCTCGTACAGCTTGTCGCCCTTCTGGCGGTAGCCGACCAGCTCGCCGTCGACGTACAGACGGCCGGCGTTGATCTTCTCCAGGTGGTTGATGCACCTCAGGAAGGTCGACTTGCCGGAGCCGGACGGGCCGATCAGGCAGAACACCTCGCCCGAGTTCACCTGAAGGTCGATGCCCTTGAGGACCTCGACGGGGCCGAAGGACTTGTGCACGCCCTCGGCCTTCACCATGGGGTGGGAGGGCTGCGTCATGCCGATACTCCCTTCGGGCGGCGCGTGGGCAGGACGGCGGCCTTGATGCGCTGGAGCGGGGTCGGCGGCAGGCTGCGGCTCGAGCCGCGGGCGTAGTACCGCTCGACGTAGTACTGCCCGACGCTCAGGATCGAGGTCATGATCAGGTACCAGGCGGCGGCGAGGAAGTACATCTCCACCGTGGAGCCGGCGTTCTGACCGATGTCCTGGGCCTCTTTGAAGAGGTCGGCGAACTGCACCGCAGAGACGAGCGAGGTCGTCTTCAGCATGTTGATGACTTCGTTGCCCGTGGGCGGCACGATCACCCGCATGGCCTGCGGGATGACGATCCGTCGGAGCGTCTTGGTGTGGCTCATACCGAGCGCGTGCGACGCCTCGCTCTGCCCCTCGTCGACCGAGAGCAGACCGGCACGGCAGATCTCGGCCATGTAAGCGGCCTCGTTGAGGCCCAGGCCGAGGAGCGCCGTCAGCAGCGGCGTCATGAACGACGACCAGTAGTCCTTGTAGATCGGACCGAGGTTGATGTATTCGAAGACCAGGCCCAGGTTGAACCAGACGAACAGCTGGACCAGGACCGGGGTGCCGCGGAAGAACCAGATGTAGAACCACGCGATCGACGAGGTCACGGGGTTCTTCGACAGGCGCATCACGGCGAGCAGGACGCCGCCGAGGATGCCGATCACCATGGAGAGCACGGTGAGGAGCAGGGTGTTCCAGACGCCGTGGAGGATCCGGTCGTCGAAGAAGTAGTCCGGGATCGCGTCCCAGTTGATATTGCCTTGCGCGAAGGCGTAGACGACTGAGCCCAGCAGGGCCAGCGCGACGGCCGCCGAAACGTATCGCCCGGGGTGCCGGACCGGGATGGCCTTGATGGCCTCCGGCCCGGCGGGGGGCGTCGCGTCGGGACCGTCCGTCTTGTTGACGTCAACAGTCACGGGTGGAGCCTTTCAGAGCCGAGTCGAACGGTGGCGGGTCAGGAGCCGCCGTTGATCTTGGACTCGGTGATCGCGCCGTCGGCGACGCCCCACTTCTCGACGATCTTCTTGTACTCGCCGTTGTCGATGATCGCCTGGACGGCCGCCTGGAGCGCGTCACGCAGCTCGGTGTTGTCCTTGGCGACGGCGATTCCGTAGGGACCGGCCTCGACCTGGTCGCCGACGATCTCGAAGTACTTGCCGCCGCCCGCGTTCTTCACGGAGTAGGCGGCGATCGGGAAGTCGGCGGAGACGACGTCGGCGCCCTTGGAACGCATCCGGGTCTCGGCCTCGGGGTTGGTGGCGAAGTCCTCGATCTTGAGGGCCGCCTTGCCGTCCTTCTTGCACTTCGCCGCCTGGTCCTTGGCGAGGTCGTGGGAGAAGGTGTTGCGCTGCACGGCCATCGTCTTGCCGCAGAGGTCGTCCCAGGTCTTGATGCCCTGCGGGTCGCCCGCGTTGGTGTAGAGGGAGACACCGGCGGTGAAGTAGTCGACGAAGTCGACGCCCGCGCCGACCTTCTTGCCGGTGTCGCCGTCGATGCCTTCCTGGCGGTCCTTGGTGTCGGTCATGGCCGACATCGCGATGTCGTATCGCTTGGACGCCAGACCACCGATGAGCGTGTCGAACGTGGCGTTCTGGAACTCGAACTTCACGCCGAGCTGCTTGCCCATGGCGGCCGCGATGTCGGGGTCGATGCCGGCCGTGTTGCCGGAACTGTCCTTGAACTCGACCGGCGCGTACGCGATGTCGGAACCGACCTTGATGACGCCCTTGTCACGGATCGCCTTGGGCAGCTTGTCGGCCAGCGGGGCCGCACTCGTCGAGGCGGTGTCGGTGCTCCCCGAGTCCTTCTCCTTGGTCTGGTCACCACAGGCGGTGAGCAGCAGGGCGCCCGTGACCGCGAGGGTTCCGACCGCGGCGAGCCGGGTGCGCGCGGCGGTGGTACGGCGGATGGAGCGTGCGGTCATGGTGGGTGCCTCCGGCGGATGGAATGGAGATGCCGATGGGTCGACGAGAACACACACCATCGGGTGTCGCGACCTCGTGTGATGACGGCATCTTGCCATTCGGACTACGCCATTCAGGGGGCCAGCTATGTCAAAATCGGATAACGGGCGACACCCGAATCCCATCAGTCCGGTACATCACGACCGGACGGGGCCGCATCATCTGCGGGAATCCCTGCTTCCGGCCGGAAGATCTCCGGCTCATCTCGCCATGTGGATGAACACGCTCCGTCATGACCGTGGGCCTTAGGCCGTTGTCAAGGGTTTCCCCCCGACCCGTCCGGGCTTCACGCATGAGTCATCTCACTGCGGCATGACAGCGTCGGTGAGGTGTGGGAGTCCTGCAAACAGCGGCATGTGACCTTGCACCGAATGGACTCGTCGTCGGTGGTGTCCGTCCGGTAAGAAGGTTCTTTACACCCCTCACCCGGGGCTCAGGGCGCGTGTGCGGCGCGCCCGACGCGCAGGTGCCCGTACGTATCACCGCTGGGTCCTGCGCGGTGCCCGCCCACTTCTCAACCAGGAGTGGCCACCCTCATCGATAAAAGACCTAAGGGGTAAGACACAGTGGCAGCGGAGATCGTCAATCCTCGCAGCGAGAGCGAAGCGGACGGAACGGGCCAGGAGGGCGGTGCGGAGCCCCTCGACTCGTTCGACCCGGTGTTCGCGCTGCACCGGGGCGGAAAGATGGCCGTGCAGGCCACCGTTCCGATCCGCGACAAGGACGACCTGTCCCTCGCCTACACGCCCGGCGTCGCGCGGGTGTGCACCGCGATCGCGGAACAGCCGGACCTGGTGAACGACTACACGTGGAAGTCGTCCGTCGTCGCCGTCGTGACCGACGGTACGGCCGTTCTCGGCCTCGGGGACATCGGGCCGGAGGCCTCACTTCCGGTGATGGAAGGCAAGGCCATCCTCTTCAAGCAGTTCGGTGGGGTCGACGCGGTGCCGATCGCGCTCGCCTGCACGGACGTGGACGAGATCATCGAGACCGTGGTGCGCCTCGCCCCCTCGTTCGGCGGTGTGAACCTGGAAGACATCTCGGCGCCGCGGTGCTTCGAGATCGAGCGCCGGCTCCAGGAGCGCCTCGACATCCCCGTCTTCCACGACGACCAGCACGGTACGGCGATCGTGACGCTGGCGGCGCTGCGCAACGCGGCCCGGCTGAGCGGACGCTCGATCGCGGAACTGCGGGCCGTCATCTCGGGCGCCGGCGCGGCCGGTGTCGCCATCGCCAGGATGCTCGTCGAGGCCGGCATCGGAGACGTCGCGGTCAGTGACCGCAAGGGCGTCGTCTCCGCTGACCGCGAGGATCTGACGGACGTGAAGCGCGAGCTGGCCGGGTTCACCAACAAGGCCGGCCTCAGCGGCTCCCTCGAGTCCGCGCTGGCCGGCGCGGACGTCTTCATCGGCGTCTCCGGCGGTACGGTCCCGGAGGCCGCGGTCGCCTCCATGGCGAAGGGTGCCTTCGTGTTCGCGATGGCCAACCCCGAGCCGGAGATCCACCCCGAGGTCGCCCACAAGTACGCGGCGGTCGTCGCGACCGGGCGGTCGGACTTCCCCAACCAGATCAACAACGTGCTGGCGTTCCCGGGCATCTTCGCCGGTGCGCTCCAGGTGCGGGCGTCCCGGATCACCGAGGGCATGAAGCTGGCGGCGGCCGAGGCGCTCGCGGGTGTCGTGGGCGATGACCTCGCGGCGGACTACGTCATTCCCTCGCCGTTCGACGAGCGGGTCGCTCCGGCGGTCACCGCGGCGGTCGCCGCGGCGGCCCGTGCCGAAGGGGTCGCCCGTCGCTGACGTGCGGCAGAGACGGCCCCGCCGGTTGTATCTCCGGCGGGGCCGTTGTTTCTCCGGCGGGGCCGTTGTTTCTCCGGCGGGGCCGATTCTTTACCCGTCCATCCGTCCAGTCGAGTGGATCGGGGGCTGGGCCCCCTCCCTGTGGCTGGTGCGTACGCCCGCGGTGGGCCTTCCGAGCAGGGTGCGCGGCTCCTCCGCCCGATTCGGTGACCGCCGCTCACCCCTGTCGCGCGGTCGCGCAAGAGGGCATGTCTCACAGTGCCCTCCGGTTTCGCCGGGCGGCGGGTGACCTTATCGTCGGGGACATGTTCGCCGTCTACGCCGCACGAATCGACCGCGACCAGCCGCTCTCCGGACTGGAGTTGGGGGAGCGACCGGCCCCCGGCGCCCGTCCCGGCTGGAGCACCGTCACCGTCCGGGCCGCCTCCCTCAACCATCACGACCTCTGGTCCCTGAGGGGTGTCGGCCTCGCGGAGGACAAGCTGCCGATGATCCTCGGCTGTGACGCCGCGGGCGTCGACGAGGACGGCAACGAGGTCGTCCTGCACTCCGTCATCGGCCAGACCGGTCACGGGGTCGGTCCCCGCGAGCCCCGGTCCATCCTCACCGAGCGCTACCAGGGCACCTTCGCCGAGCAGGTCACCGTGCCGACGTGGAACATCCTGCCGAAGCCGAAGGAGCTGTCCTTCGAGGAGGCCGCCTGCCTGCCCACCGCCTGGCTGACGGCCTACCGCATGCTGTTCACCAACGCGGGGGTGCGGCCCGGCGACTCGGTGCTCGTGCAGGGCGCCGGAGGCGGTGTCGCCACGGCCGCGATCGTGCTCGGCAAGGCGGCGGGGCTGCGGGTCTTCGCGACCAGCCGGGACGAGGCCAAGCGGAAGCGGGCCCTGGAGCTGGGGGCCGTCGAGGCCGTCGAGCCGGGGGCGCGGCTGCCCCAGCGAGTGGACGCCGTCATCGAGACCGTGGGAGCCGCCACCTGGTCCCACTCGGTGAAGTCGCTGCGGCCCGGAGGCACGGTCGTCATCTCCGGCGCGACCAGCGGCGACCGTCCCTCCCACGCCGAACTGACCCGGATCTTCTTCCTCGAACTGAAGGTCGTCGGCTCCACCATGGGCACGAAGGACGAGCTGGAGGACCTGCTCGCCTTCTGCGCGGCGACCGGGGTCCGGCCCGTCATCGACGAGGTGCTGCCGCTGGACCGGGGCCGGGAGGGCTTCGAACGGCTCGCGTCCGGCGACCAGTTCGGCAAGATCGTCCTCACGAACTCCTGACGGGACTCCTGAGGGGGCTCTTGGCGGGGTCACGCATTTTTGGCGGGTTCACGAAGTACTCGAGTCGAGGCGGGTCCGGTCTCCGGGCCCGCCTTTCGCGTATCCCTGATGTCAACTGTGGTTGACATGCGTCGAGTGTCAACGTAAGTTGACATCATGACCGAAGCAACGGATCTCGCCGAGCGTGCGGGCGACCGTGATCCACGGATCGGACTGCGCGCGGTCGCCGCTCTGCGCAGGCTGCTGGAGCAGCTGGAGGCGGTGCAGGTGCGCAGTGCGCGACATCAGGGATGGTCGTGGCAGGAGATCGCCGCTGAACTCGGGGTCAGCAGGCAAGCCGTCCACAAGAAGCACGGGAGGCAGTGATGTTCGAGCGGTTCACGAAGGACGCCCGGGAGGTGGTGCGCGGCGCCGTCGCGTCCTGCCAGGAGGCGGGCGGGGGGACCGTGGGCCCCGAGCATCTGCTGCTCGCCCTGCTGGACCGCGAGGCGAGTCGCGGCTCCTTCGCGCTGGCCGCCCTCGGGCTTCCGGTGGAGAACAGACAGCCGGTCCGTGAGGCACTGGACGAGGCGCGCAGGCGTGCCGGGCTGTCCAGGGCGGACACCGATGCTCTGGCCGGCCTCGGTATCGATGTCACGGCGATCGTCTCCCGGATCGAGGAGGCGCACGGGGTCGGCGCTATGTCCGGCGACCGGCCGGACAGGGGGCGGCGGTCGGGCCGCCCAGCCTTCGGACGGGACGCGAAGTCCGTCCTGGAGACGTCCCTGCGCATCGCCCTGGCCCACCGCGACCGGTACATCGGCGACGAGCACCTCCTGCTCGCGCTGACCGCCCGTCCGGGCCCGCCCGCCGAAGTCCTCGCCGACCACGGCGTCACCCACACCTCCCTGACCCGCGTCCTGTACTCCGAGGGAGAGGCCCGAGCGGGCTGAGACACGAGCGGGCTGAGACGGCTCCGGGCGTCTCGGCTCAGTCGCTGCCCGTGCGCAGGATCACCCCGATGTGGGCCGCCGCCGTCGACAGATGGCGACGGGCCTCTCGGAGCTGGTCGGCGGTGACTCCGTGGTCGCGGGCCGCGTCGCGGATGTCGTCGCGGAAGCGGTCCAGGAGCCTGTCCAGGTCGCGGGCCGGGTCGTCGCCGGGCGCCTCGTGGGCCCAGGACGGCTCCATGCCCGCTGGGAAGTCCGCCGGGGTCTCGGTGTAGACCGGGCCCTTGGTGGCGGGACCCGCGGCCCGCGCCGACCCCTCGGGCGCCGCGGCCCGCGCCGACCCCTCGGGCGCCTCGGCCCGCGCCGACCCCTCGGGCGCCTCGGCCCCCGCTGGGCTCTCGGGCGCCTCTGGCCGCTCCGGGCTCTCGGCGCCGCCCCGGCCGAAGCCGAAGTCCTTGCCGAAGACCCTGCCCCGGTCCTTGCCGAAGTCCTTGCCGAAGTCCTTTCCGAACTCGCCGAACTCCTTGGCCAGTTCGGTCAGGCCCTCGCGGACGCCCGTCGGCCAGTCACCCCGCGTGAAGTGGTCCTGGACCTGCTCCTGAACCCGTCGCGCTATGCGCTGGACCTCCTCCTGCGCATGGGCCACGGCCCGGTCCTGGGCCTCCTTGGCCTGGCGGCGGGCCCGCTCGGCCTCCTCGCGGGCCCGGCGGCTCTCGTCCTTGGCGCGGCGGGCCTGCTCCTTCCACTCCTGCTTGACGCGCCGCATCTCCTCCTTGGCGACCCGCCACGACTCCTTGTCGCCGTACTCCCCGTGCTCCCCTGTGCCGGGACCGGTGGCAGGGCCCGTGCCGGCACCCGCACCGGCACCCGGGCCGTTACGGGCCTCGGAGGCAGCCGCCCGCATCTCGCGGCGCAGGTCGCCCGCCGCGCCGCGCACATCGGCTCTGATTTCCGCGGCCAGTTCGGCGACCGACTCGCGGATCTCCAGCTCCAGGTCGGCGAGTTCACCCCTGCGGTCGGCCAGCTCGGCCCGCCCCGCGTCGGTGATGGCGTACACCTTGCGGCCACCCTCGCTGGTGTGGGTGACCAGGCCCTCGGTCTCCAGCTTCGCGAGCCGGGGGTACACGGTGCCCGCCGAGGGCGCGTACAGCCCTTGGAAGCGTTCCTCCAGGAGGCGGATCACCTCGTAGCCATGGCGCGGGGCCTCGTCCAGGAGCTTCAGCAGGTAGAGGCGCAGGCGGCCGTGGGCGAAGACGGGAGGCATGTCAGAGCACCTTCTTGTCGGTCGTGCCGGCGTCCGGGCCGGGCGCGGAACCGTCCCCGGCGGAACCGTCCCCGGACGGGGAATTGTCTCTCGGACCGGCGGGCTCGCCGGCCGGGGCGGCCCCCGCCTCCCACGGCCCGTCCTCCAGCGGAGGCCGGCGCAGCAGGGCGATGGAGCCGGAGACCGTCGTGGCCTTGAGGCTGCCGCTGCCCGTGCCGAGACGGCCGGTGATCCGCTTGGAGCCCCAGTGGCCACTGACCCGGAGATCCTCGAAGGCGTTGGAGACCGAGCCGCTCGCGGTGTTCGCCTCCACCTGCGCGTCGGCCGGGTGGGGCAGCCGGATGGCGATCTCGCCCGAGACGCTGGTCAGGCTGATGTCGGTGGGACGGCCCGCCGGGTCGAGGTCGACGATCATCGAGCCGCTCACCGAGTCGGCCTTCACGGAGGAGCCCGCCTCGACGACGGTCAGGTCCCCGGAGACGGAGTTGAAGCGCAGGTCGCCGGTGAGGGCCTGCGCCTCCACGTTCCCCGAGACGGTGTCCGTGCGGACCGGGCCCGTGAGGCGGACCAACGTCGTGTCGCCGGAGACTCCCTTCACCTCGGCGCGCCCGTCGAGGCCGGAGACCACCGCGGCGGCGCTCACGACACCCACCTCCACGCGGGTGCCGGCCGGGACGGCGAGCGAGACAACGGCACTGCGCCGCCAGCCCTTGCGGTCGAGCCACTTGAGGAAGCCCTTCCAGGGCAGGTCCTCGTACGCCACCGTCAGGGCCCCGTCCCGGTGGGTAACCACGAGGGGCGGTCCCTCGATCCGGGAGACCTCCAGGCGGGCGGAACCCTCGTCGGTGCCGACCACGTTGACCGTCCCGTCGACGATGCGGACATGCAGCTCGCTCACCGGCTCGTCGAAGGAGAGTTTCCTCGGTTCGGCGACGGACCACTCGGACATGGTGATGACCTCCTCGACGAGACGACACGCCATATCGCGTCTCCTGAAAAACACGATATATCGCGGATCTCGGAAGTCAAGACACCCTTTCCGGTGAACGGTCCGCACCACGGGGTCTCACCGGTCACCACCGGGCACGGAAAAGGGGCGCCCTCAGGCGCCCCCACAAGCCGGCGGACCTACGCGTGACGGTCACGCGCGACACGTCAGGCGCGACACGTCACGCGCCACACCTCACACGCCATCAATCGTCCTCGTCCTCGTCGTCCAGCCGGGCCAGCCACGTCGCCAGCCGCTCCACCGGGACCTCGAAGTCCGGGTTCAGGTCGACGAACGTCCGCAGCTGCTCGGCGAGCCACTCGAAGGTGACCTCCTCCGCGCCGCGCCTCTTCTCCAGCTCTTCGATGCCACGGTCCGTGAAGTACATGAGTCAAGGATAAGTGGGCACGAACGGCAGGGCCGCACCCCCTGGAAGGGGTGCGGCCCTGCCGCTGTCCGATGGTGCCGAGGGCGCCTACGCCTCGAACACCTCACGCACCAGCTGCTCCTGCTCGGCCTGGTGGCGCTTGGCCGAGCCGACCGCCGGGGACGAGCCGTGCGGCCGCGAGATGCGGCGCAGACGCTCGCCGTGCGGCACCTCCGCGCCGACGGCGAGGTCCAGGTGGTCGATCAGGTTCAGGGCGATGAACGGCCAGGCGCCCTGGTTGGCCGGCTCCTCCTGGGCCCACAGGTACTTCGCGGCGTTCGGGTACTTGGCGATCTCCGCCTGGAGCTCGGCACCCGGCAGTGGGTACAGGCGCTCGATGCGGATGATCGCCGTGTCCGTGGAGCCACGCTTCTGACGCTCGGCCTCCAGGTCGTAGTAGACCTTGCCGGCGCAGAAGACGACCTTCTTGACGGCGGCCGGGTCGACCGACGCGTCGCCGATGACGGGGCGGAACTGGCCCGTCGTGAACTCCTCCGCCTTCGACGCCGCCGCCTTGAGACGCAGCATCGACTTCGGGGTGAAGACGACCAGCGGCTTGTGGTGCGGGTTGTGCACCTGCCACCGCAGGAGGTGGAAGTAGTTCGACGGCAGCGTGGGCATCGCGACCGTCATGTTGTTCTGGGCGCAGAGCTGGAGGAAGCGCTCGACGCGGGCCGAGGAGTGGTCCGGGCCCTGGCCCTCGTAGCCGTGCGGCAGGAGCAGGGTGACGCCGGACGTCTGGCCCCACTTCTGCTCCGCCGCCGAGATGTACTCGTCGACGATCGTCTGCGCGCCGTTGACGAAGTCGCCGAACTGCGCCTCCCACAGCACGAGCGCGTCGGGGCGGGCCAGCGAGTAGCCGTACTCGAAGCCCATGACCGCGTACTCGGACAGCAGGGAGTTGTAGACGTTGTAGCGCGCCTGCTCCTCGGCGAGGTACTGCAGCGGGGTGTGCTCCTCGCCCGTCTCACGGTCGATGAGGACCGCGTGACGCTGGCCGAAGGTGCCCCGCTGGGAGTCCTGGCCGGAGAGGCGGACGGGGGTGCCCTCCAGGAGGAGCGAGCCGACCGCGAGGGTCTCGCCCATGCCCCAGTCGATGGTGCCGTCCTCGACCATCGACGCCCGGCGCTGCAACTGCGGCAGCAGACGCGGGTGTACGTGGAAGTAGTCGGGGATGTTGACCTGCGACTCGGCGATCCGCTTGACGACCTCCGCGGAGACCGCGGTGTTCACGGCGACCGGGAACTCGGCCTGCGGGTCCGACACCGGTCCCGCGCTCGGCTGGGCGGTGACGGCCTCGCGGACCTCCGTGAAGACCTTCTCCAGCTGGCCCTGGTAGTCCTGGAGCGCCTGCTCGGCCTCTTCCAGGGTGATGTCGCCGCGACCGATGAGGGACTCGGTGTAGAGCTTGCGCACCGAGCGCTTCTTGTCGATCAGGTCGTACATCAGCGGCTGGGTGAAGGCCGGGTTGTCCGACTCGTTGTGACCGCGGCGGCGGTAGCAGATGAGGTCGATCACCACGTCCTTGTTGAACGCCTGGCGGAACTCGAAGGCCAGCCGCGCGACGCGGACCACGGCCTCCGGGTCGTCGCCGTTCACGTGGAAGATCGGGGCCTCGATCATGCGGGCCACGTCCGTGGCGTACATCGAGGAGCGCGAGGACTCGGGAGCCGCCGTGAAGCCGACCTGGTTGTTGATGACGATGTGGACCGTGCCGCCGGTGCGGTAGCCGCGCAGCTGCGACATGTTCAGGGTCTCGGCCACCACGCCCTGGCCCGCGAAGGCCGCGTCGCCGTGCAGGGCGACGGGGAGGACCGTGAAGTCCGTGCCGCCCTTGTTGATGATGTCCTGCTTGGCGCGGGCGATGCCCTCGATGACCGGGTCGACCGTCTCCAGGTGGGAGGGGTTCGCGGCCAGCGAGACCTTGATCTGCTCGCCGTCCAGGCCGGTGAAGGTGCCCTCGGCGCCCAGGTGGTACTTGACGTCGCCGGAGCCGTGCATCGACTTCGGGTCGAGGTTGCCCTCGAACTCGCGGAAGATCTGCGCGTACGACTTGCCGACGATGTTCGCCAGGACGTTCAGCCGGCCGCGGTGGGCCATGCCGATGACGACCTCGTCGAGGCGGGACTCGGCGGCCGAGTCCAGCACCGCGTCGAGCAGCGGGATGACGGACTCGCCGCCCTCCAGGGAGAACCGCTTCTGGCCGACGTACTTCGTCTGCAGGAAGGTCTCGAAGGCCTCCGCCGCGTTCAGCCGGCGCAGGATGCGCAGCTGCTCCTCGCGCTCCGGCTTGGTGTGCGAGCGCTCGATGCGGTCCTGGATCCAGCGGCGCTGCTTCGGGTCCTGGATGTGCATGAACTCGACGCCGGTGGTGCGGCAGTACGAGTCACGCAGCACGCCGAGGATGTCGCGCAGCTTCATCAGGGACTTGCCGGCGAAGCCGCCGACGGCGAACTCGCGCTCCAGGTCCCAGAGCGTCAGGCCGTGCTCGGTGATGTCCAGGTCGGGGTGCTTGCGCTGGCGGTACTCCAGCGGGTCGGTGTCGGCCATGACGTGGCCGCGGACCCGGTAGGAGTGGATCAGCTCGAAGACGCGGGCGGCCTTGGTGACGTCGTCGTCGTGGCTGGCGTCGATGTCCTTGAGCCAGCGGACCGGCTCGTAGGGGATGCGCAGCGCCTCGAAGATCTCGTCGTAGAAGCCCTGCTCGCCGAGGAGGAAGTTCGCGACGACACGCAGGAACTCGCCGGACGCGGCGCCCTGGATGACCCGGTGGTCGTAGGTCGACGTGAGCGTCATGACCTTCGAGATGCCGAGCTTGTTCAGGGTGTCCTGGCTGGTGCCCTGGAACTCCGCCGGGTAGTCCATCGAGCCGACGCCCATGATGACCGACTGGGCGGGCATCAGACGCGGAACGGAGTGGACGGTGCCGAGGCCGCCGGGGTTGGTCAGCGAGACCGTGACGCCGGTGAAGTCGTCCATCGTCAGCTTGCCGTCGCGGGCGCGGCGGACGATGTCCTCGTAGGCCTGCCAGAACTCGAAGAAGTTCAGCGTCTCGGCCTTCTTGATGCCGGCGACGACGAGCTGGCGGTCGCCGTTGGGCTTCACCAGGTCGATGGCCAGGCCGAAGTTGACGTGCGGCGGCTTGACGAGGGTGGGCTTCCCGTCCTTCTCCGCGTAGTGCCAGTTCATCGACGGCATGGCCTTGATGGCCTGCACCATCGCGAAGCCGATCAGGTGCGTGAAGGAGATCTTCCCGCCCCGGGCCCGCTTGAGGTGGTTGTTGATGACGATGCGGTTGTCGAACAGAAGCTTCACCGGGACCGCGCGCACGGACGTGGCCGTGGGGACCTCGATGGAGGCGTTCATGTTCTTGGCGACCGCGGCGGACGGGCCGCGCAGCGTCACGTACTCGGGGCCCTCGGCAGGGGCGGTCGGCTCGGCCTTGGCAGCGGCCGGCTTGGTGGCCGGGGCCGCGGCCTTGGCGGGAGCCGGTGCGGCTGCCGCGGGCTTCGGGGCGACCGGCGCCGGCGCGGGAGCCGGTGCGGCGGGCGCGGCCTGAGCCGGAGCAGCCGGTGCGGCGGGCGTCGCCGGCGCGGCGGGAGCCGCGGGCGTGGTGGTGGTCGCTGCGGCCCCCGCGGCCGCAGTACCCGCCGGAGCCGAAGGCGCGGCAGCGCCCGGCTTGTAGTCGGCGAAGAAGTCCCACCAGGCACGGTCTACCGAATTCGGGTCCTGGAGGTACTGCTGATAGATCTCGTCGACGAGCCACTCGTTCGGTCCGAACGCGGCCGCGGGATTCTTGCCCGTTCGGTCTGCGTCGGTCGAGATGCTCGATGCGTTACTGGGGGACTGTGGCGACACGGCGGCAACCGCCCTCTTCCGCTTCACAAGGTGATGGACAGCGGGAATAAAGGCTACGCCTCCCGGAGGGTGAAGGTCAGGCCGGGCCACCGCATCGTCGTGTAAGTCACATCGGAAGGGCTGTTTCGGGGGTGGAAATGGCGGGAAACAAACGCGGTTGCGCTGTGAGCGGGATGCATTGAAGCAGGTCGCGCACGCTCAGCGTGCGGACCTGGGCCGACCTCGGTCGGTGGGCTGCCTGATCACACGTGTCCGACTGGGTGAACGTCCGTGGATCTTGTGGCTCCGCTTCGAACTTTACGTCAACTTGGGACGGGAGACTCTCCCGGAAGAGTGATAAGAATCCGGCAACCCCGCTCGGATTCGGCCACTCCGATCCGGCCTCCGTGCAGATCGACCGCCCAGCGGGCGATCGCCAGTCCCAGACCCGTGCCGCCGTCGCTGCCGGGGCCGTGCGGCCGGCGGACGACTCCCCGGTTGAACCGCTCGAAGACCCGGTGCCACTCCGAACGTGGAATGCCCGGACCCTCGTCCAGGACCTCCAGCTCCAGCGACTCCGGCAGCGGCCCGCGCCGCGCCCTGACCGTCACCCGTCCGTGCGGCGGACTGTGCTTGACCGCGTTGTCTATGAGGTTCGCGACGACCTGGTGGATGCGCTCCGGGTCCGCGTGCGCGGTCAGCTCCGGAGGGGTCACGTCCAGGTGCAGATGGACGTCGGTGCGGGTGTGGCTGCCGCCCGAGCCCATCGAGGCGCGCGCCGAGGCCACCATGTTGGCCTCCTTGAGCACCCCGGACAGATACGGCCACACCTCGAAACGCCGCCTGCGCAGCGGTACGACGCCGTTGTCGAGGCGGGACAGGTCCAGCAGGGTCTCCACGAGCCTGCCCAGCCGCTCGGTCTGTTTCAGTGCCGTCCGCATGGTCTCGGGGTCGGCCTCGCAGATCCCGTCGACCACGTTCTCCAGGACGGCGCGCAGACCCGCGATGGGGGTGCGCAGCTCGTGCGAGACGTTGGCCACCAGCTCCTTGCGCTGACGGTCCTGGGCCTCCAGCTCGTCCGCCATGACGTTGATCGTCTGGGCCAGGTCGCCCAGCTCGTCGCGGCGGTTCTCGCTGACCCGGCGGGTGTAGTCGCCGTGCGAGATGGACCGGGCCACGGTGTTCATCTCGTCCAGCGGGGAGGTCAGCGAGTGCGCCACGAACTGGGTGATCAACAGGGTGGCGATCATCGAGAAGACGGTGATGAAGCGCAGCTCGGTCTCGGTGCGCATGGCGATCATCATCAGCCCGGTGGTGATCAGCACCGAGATGACGACCAGCGCCCCCAGCTTGGTCTTGATCGAGAACGGGCGTACACCGCCCCAGGGCTGCCCGGGGCTTCTCGGTCCGTCCGGCCCGCGGCTCATGGCGTCGGGGTCTCCAGCGCGTAGCCCACCCCGTGCACCGTGCGGATCCGCTCGGCTCCGATCTTCCGCCGCAGCGCCTTGATGTGGCTGTCGACGGTGCGGGTGCCCGAGGCGTCCGCCCAGTCCCACACCTCCGCCAGCAGCTGCTCGCGCGAGAGCACCGCGCGCGGGGTGTTCGCCAGGCACACCAGCAGGTCGAACTCGGTGGGCGTCAGATGCACGTCGTCCGAGCGGACCCGGACGCGGCGCTGCGCGTGGTCGATCTCCAGCTCGCCGAGCCGCAGTATCCCGCTGCGCGGCGTCGAGGCCGCGATCGCGGCGCGCTCCACGCGGCGCAGCAGGACGTGCACGCGCGCGGCCAGTTCCCGCATCGAGAACGGCTTGGTCATGTAGTCGTCGGCGCCCACGCCGAGGCCGACCAGCATGTCGGTCTCGTCGTCGCGCGCGGTGAGCATCAGCACCGGCACCGGGCGGGCGGCCTGCACGCGACGGCAGACCTCCAGACCGTCGAAGCCGGGCAGCATGATGTCGAGGATCAGCAGATCGGGCTGCCAGGCCTCCGCGGTGTCGACGGCCGCCGGGCCGTCACCCGCCGTTTGCACGAGGAATCCCTCGGCACGCAGGCGGGCCGCGATGGCGTCGACGATCGTGGGGTCGTCCTCGACCACCAGAACCCGCCGCTGTGCACCGGGTGTCGCCGTCGCCGTGCCGTTGTGCGCGGTGTGTGTCTGCTCCATCGCCCGCCCCTGAAGTGTGCTTTCCGGAACCAGTGGGGTGATTCCTTTTCTGCGCATGACTGCGGTTGACGCCTTAAGCATCTGCGTCAGGGCAGCAGCGTACGGGGAGTCACCGCGGCTTTGCTATCCAGGTCGGACGGCGAGGTGCACGACGTCCGGCACGCCTCGGGCAACCGGGATCTCTTCGGTACGCACCTGTTGGAACCCGGCATTCCCCAAGGTTCCCTCGAATTTGGGAGACGGCTGGGCGGACCATACCGCGAGGACCCCGCCGGGCCTCAACAGCCGGGCGCAGCTTGCCAGTCCGGCCGGTGAGTACAGCCCGTCGTTGCCCTCCGTGACGGTCCAGGCGGGCCCGTTGTCGATGTCGAGACACAGCGCGTCGAACGTGTCGGAAGTCTCATTGACGTAGTCGATCAGATCCGCCTCCACGATCGCGGTGCGTGGATCGGCGAGCGCGGGGCGGGAGATGGCGGCGAGCGGGCCGTCGAGGTGCCAGTCGATGACGGCGCGTTCGCGCTCGACGACCGTGACGCGGCCCCAGCGGGGGTCGGCGGCGGCGTGTGCGAGCGAGAATCCGACGCCCAGGCCGCCGATCAGCACGTGCGGTGCGGGGCGGCCGTCCAGCGCGGTGAGCGCGGCGTCCACCAGCAGGCGTTCCGAGCGGCCGTCGGAGGTGTCCATCAGGAAACAGCCGTTGGCGATGATCTGGAGCAGCCCCCCGTGCCGGCGCAGGACGACCTCGCCGTAGGGGCCCTCACGACGGTCCAGGACTTCGGGGGTGTCGTAGGAGACGGGCATCGGACCATCATCGCATCGGGCCTGACGGCTTGTTGAGGAAATTCGGGGGAGCGGCGTTCGAACGGGGGCGACCTGGGCAGGCGCGGTTGAGGTCCGTGGGTACGGCCGGGAGCTGAGAGGTTGCTGTGAATCGACTGTCGCGTGGCGTGGGTCACAGACAGCGGCGTCGCCGGAGGCGAAGGGTGGAGGGGAACGGAAGGAGCGCCCCACAGTGCGACGCACGCTGACCGGTACGGCGGCATCCGGCCCGACCGGCTCGCCCCCGCCCCTTCCCGACGTCCGCGGCCTCCTGGACGGCGTCCCCCGCCAACGTGCAGCGGGCCCCGGCCCGAAGAGCCCGTCAGGAC
>NZ_MUBA01000302.1 GCF_002154575.1 Streptomyces bobili | reverse complement strand
GCCCCACCTCGGCCCCCTCCCGCGATAGTGGCCATCCGTCCACGATCGGGGGAGGCCGAGGGTGCGCAAAGCGCCGGAACAGAAGGATCCCGAGGAACGCGACGTCTCGGAGTCGGAGCGCCTGCTCTTCGGCGGACCGCTGCGCTACGACATGGGCTGGAACCAGCACCGGGACGCCTTCCTGGAGCTGAACTTCCGGGCCATGGTGACCCGGCTGCCCTCCCTTCTCTCCTCCAGTCTCCGGCTGGCCCGCGAGGCCGACCCGCGCGCGGCCCGGATCGTGGTGGCCGCAGAGCTGGGCCGGGGCGTGGCTCAGGCGGTGAGTCTGCTCGCGGTGAACACCGTGCTGGGCCGGCTGATCGCGGGCGGCCCGATCGAGGAGCGGCTGCGCGGCGCGGCCCCCGCGCTGGCCGTCGTGGCCGCCGTACTGCTCGTCGCGGTGGTGCTGCGGGCCGCGTCGACGTACGCCACCGGGCGCCTGGAGCCCAAGGTGGAACGGGTGGCGACCGAGCGGTACCTGGAACGGGCGGCCGCCGTGGAGCTGGCCGCGATCGAGGACCACGCCTTCCACAAGCTGCTGGACACGGCGCAGTACGGCGCCCGGTCCAGCCGCTACATGATCAGTCACGCCACGCGCGTGGTGAACGCGATGATCTCGCTGATCGCGGCGGCGGGCGTGCTGACCGTCCTGCATCCGCTGCTGCTGCCCCTGCTGGCCACGATGACGCTGCCCAGCGCCTGGAGCGCCCTGACGAACGCGCGGCGCCGGTACGAGTCCTTCCACACCTGGGTGCAGCACGCGCGCGCGGGCCATCTGCTCGCGGGTCTGCTCACCGAGCCCGCGGCGGCACCCGAGATCCGCGTCCACGGAGTCGGCCCGTTCCTGCTGCGGCACTTCCGGGCCATGTCGGAGACCGCGGAGGCGGAACAGGCCCGTCTGGCCGCTCTCGCCGCCCGCACCGGCCTGTTCGCGGCGGCCTGGACGGGCCTGGCGACCCTGGCGACGTACGCCACGCTCGGCGGGCTGCTGCTCACCGAGACGATGGCGCTGGCGGTTGCGGGTACGGCCGTCATCGCGATCCGCAGCGGCTCGGCGAGCCTGAACACGCTGGTCGTGGAGGTCAACCAGCTCCACGAGGAGGCACTGTTCGTAGGTGATCTGCAACGCCTGTACGTCGAGGCGGCCGAACGGGCGATCCCGGAGGGCGGCTGCGCCCTGCCGGCGGATCCGCGGGAGATCCGGTTCGAGAACGTGTCCTTCGGCTATCCGGGCGAGTCGGCCCGGCCCGCCCTCGACGACGTGACCCTCACCCTGCCGCTCGGCCGGATCATCGCGCTCGTCGGGGAGAACGGTTCCGGCAAGACGACCCTGGTGAAGCTGCTGGCGGGGCTGTACCGGCCGGACCGGGGGCGGATCCTGTGGGACGGCGTGGACGCGGCGGACGCCGACCGGCACCTGCTGGCCGAACGCGTCGCGATGGTGGCGCAGGACTTCAAACGGTGGCCGTTCACGGCCCGGGTCAACGTGGCCGTCGGCCGTTCATCGGCGCCGCTGACCGAGGAGCGGCTGGCCGACGCGATCGGTGAGGCGGGCGCCGAGGAGGTGGTCGCGGATCTGCCGCGCGGCCTGGACACCCTGCTCGCCCGCAACTTCAGCGGCGGGCACGAGCTGT
Source organism: Streptomyces bobili (assembly GCF_002154575.1). GTDB lineage: Bacteria > Actinomycetota > Actinomycetes > Streptomycetales > Streptomycetaceae > Streptomyces > Streptomyces bobili. The sequence continues at coordinate 7,080 of NZ_MUBA01000302.1, read as the reverse complement.
CCGGCGGTCAGTGGCAGCGGCTGGGCATCGCACGGGCGGCGTACCGGCGGGGGCGCATCCTGATCGTGGACGAGCCGACGGCGGCCCTGGACGCCCGGGCCGAGCTGGAGGTCTTCGAGAAGATCCGCGCGCTGGCCGACGGCGGCCAGACGGTCGTCCTGATCACGCACCGGCTGGCGTCGGTCCGGCACGCCGACCTGGTGCACGTCCTGGACCAGGGCCGGCTCGTGGAGTCGGGCACCCCGGACGAGCTGCTGGCCGAGGGCGGGGTCTACGCGGAGCTGTACGCGCTTCAGGCGGGGCAGTTCACGAGCCCGGCCACGGGCCGGGTGCCCACCTCGAAAGCGGGCTGATGACCCCCGGGTCAGTCGGTGGCCTCGCCGCCCCGGACGACCACCAGGAACGTGTCGCTCGCGAGGTCCATGACAACCTCGGCGGCCAGCCCTTCCATGCGCCGTGCCTGAGCGAACTCCTCCGCGGGCCACGACCCACGCGGCCCGCCCGCGGGAAAGCGTTCGAGCACTGTTCGCCCGTTCACCATCTCGCACCTCCGATAAGCGTTGTACTTGTAGGAGTTAACGCTGTTCGGAGGCGGAACGCCTCGGCCAGTGACGTGACTGAGACGTAGTTGACACAGGTTCAACGCGGAGTGTGAGGATCCGGTCACCTTCTGAACGTACCGACTACGCTCCGCGTCAGAATTCGTACTCGTCGTGATAGCGGATGCGGTCACTGCCCGCGGGGGCACCGAGGTCCGACGCCCTGCCCTTCGGCTCCTCCCATTCCTCCTGGCGCCCGAGGGCCGTCAGGTCGAGCAGTGAGGTGGTCGAGCCGAGCCCGTCGAGCCCCCGCTCGTACGTCGAGTAGGTGTGGAAGACGCGGTCGCCGTCCCGCAGGAAGCAGCTGAGGCCCGGCCGCTCCACGAGTTGCCCGGATTGTTCATCAGTGACCCTGAAGTCCCGGTTGAAGCCGTTGTCGTACGAGGAGTACCAGGGCAGCGCCCAGCCCATGCGTGCCTTGAATGGCAGGATCCTCGGGAAGGGTGCCCGGGAGACCACGGCGAACGACGTGCCGCGCGCCTTCAGATGGGCGAGGTGGCCGATCTGGTCGAGGAAGGCTGAGCAGCTGCGGCAGCCGGCCTCCCATTCGGGCGCGAACATGAAGTGGTAGACGACGAGTTGGTGGCGTGCGTCGAAGAGGTCCAGGAGGCTCGCCTTGCCGTCGCCGCCGTCGAAGACGTACTCCTCGGTGATCTCGACCATCGGCAGTCGGCGTCGCTCGGCGTTGAGCGCGTCCCGCGCGCGGGTCACCACCTTCTCCTTGACCAGCAGTTCCTCGCGCGCGGCGTGCCATTCCTCGCGCGAGACGATCTCCGGAAGCGACATGGGCCCCTCCTGTTGCAGCGGTCCGTTCCGGGTGGTGACCGGTGCCGTCGGCGGAACTCATCGCTGCCCCACGATTTTCTTTCGGGCTTCTCAGCTTCCGCGTTCTTCGGCGGACTTCTGGAGGAGCGCGGTGCCGTTGTTCACACGGCAACAGCGAGGCCTGCGACGCCAGTCGGCAGTCCCACCCGTTCCCGGTGTGCGGCCAGTTCGCCGAGGAGTTCGGTGAGCCGGTCGCTGTGACGGCGGTCGAGCCGGCCGGTGTCGTCGAGGTGGACGGCGGCGGCGGTGACCGTGTCGACAAGTCGTTCCAGCAGGGCGGCGACCTCGTCCGTGCCCTCGGTGTGCCGGGCGAGGGCGGGCAGTTCGGCGGCCGAGAGGGCGATGGCGGCGCGGGCCTCGGAGAGCGCCCGGTAGGCGTCGCGGCGCAGCGTCCAGCGGGCGGCGCGGTCGCCGGAGCCGTCCAGTACGTGTTCGAGGTAGGCGTGCGCGGCGCCCGCGGCGGAGGCGAGCCGGGCGCGCACATGCCCACCGCGCTCCCCCGGCATCGGCAGATGCCCGACGATCAGCACGAGCGCGCAGGCCAGCAGGGTCTCCCCGATCCGCCCGACGGAGGCCTGGGGTTCCCCGACGACCATGACGAGCGACAGGACGAGAAGGGTGACCACGGCGGTCTGGGCGGCGAAGTGCCGGGTGGAGACGGGGATCAGCGCCCCGCAGACGGCGACCAGCGCCACCAGCCCCTGCGGGTGGGGCAGCACGACGGCGAATCCGGCGAAGAGCAGTGCCCCGAGGACGGTCCCCGCGGCCCGGCACAGCACGCGCGAGACGAGCGGCCCGAGGTCGGGTTTGACGAGGAAGACGGCGGTGGCGGGCAGCCAGTACCAGTGTGTGTGCTGCCCGTACCAGTGGGAGTGGTGCAGGGCCTGGGCGATGGCGGCGCTGGCGCCGAAGCAGAGGGCGACCCGCAGCCCGTACTCCCGTCCACCGGCGCCGAAGGCGGTCCGCAGCAGGTCACGGGCGCTACGCCGGCGGGTGTGGAGGTCGGAGCCGCCGTCCTGGTCGAAGGCGTGGGCGGCCTGGAGCAGGGCGTCGTCGAGGGCACGCAGCGCCGGCGCGGACCGGGCGGGCGCGGGCAGCGGACCGGTGGCCGCACTCTCGCGTACGGCGGCGGCGAGGCGCCGGGGTCCCTCGGCAGCTCGGCCGCCGAGGGGTTCGCCGGCCCAGGCGAGGGCGGTGGCGGCCTCGGCGAGGGGCAGGGCGGCGGCGTACTGGGCATGCAGCCGGCGTTCGGCCGCGGAACTGGCGTAGCGCCGGAGCCGGGGTCCGGCGAGGGCGTCCTGGGCCTGGTCGAGAGCGGCGGTGAGGGCGGCGCGGCGGGCGGTCGCGTGCTCGGTGCCCGCCGCGTCGAGGAGGGAGGCGACGGCCTCGTAGACGGCGGCCACGGCCGCCCGCTCCCCGTCGAAGCGGAAGTCTCCGGCCGGCGCGCCGGGGGTGGGCAGCGCGAGCCGCAGCACGATCAGCCAGCCGGCGCCGGCGAGGAAGGCGAGGGCCCGCGCCCAGCCGCTGTCGGGAAGCGGCATCCCGGCGCCGATGGCCGCCGCGACGAGGAGTTGGGTCCCGCCCCCGGACGCGACGGGCCCGATGGCGCTCATCCCGCCGGCCAGGACGCCCAGCGCGGTCAGGACGAGCGTCAGCACGACCGCGCCGACATGGTCCCCGGCGTACGTCCCGACGAGTACTCCGGCCGCCCCGGCGAGCGCGGGCGCCCCGAGCCGCCGGACCGCCGTGCGCCGGCTGCCGGGCCGGTCGTTGATCCCGGCGAGCATGGCGGCGATGGCGGCGACGACCCCGAGTGAGGTGTGACCGACGAGGACGGCGGTGAGCAGCAGCGGCCCCGCGGCGAGCGCGCCACGGACGACGGCACTCCACGGGACGGGTCCCCGCTGGGCACGCAGGGTGTGCGCGAGCCAGGGCGGCAGGGCGGGGAGTGTGCGAACGGCAATGGTGGAACGCGGGGACACGAAGCTCCGTTCGGACGAGGGCGGGGGTGTGCCTTCGGGCGACGGTGGCCGGGGCTGGTGCTGAGGCTGTGTCTCCACGGTACGGGGCGATCTTGGAGAAGATGGGACGGCCACGTTTCGGGAAGGTGACACCTGGCCCGGATCCCGGCTCCTTTATGAACGCAACTGCCGACGCGGCTGCTTGGGGGCCTCCGGGACGCTGCCGTCGGCGATCTGAGCGACCAGGGCGTGCACGTCTCGCAGCCCGGCCAGGAAGGGTGCGAGGGGAGCGATTGTCAGTGGGGCGCGTTTCAATGGGGGTGTCGTCACAGAGCGTCACGACAAGGGCTACGGGGGGACGGGGACTGTGAGGTTCGCGGAGGACGAGCGGCGGTATGTGTCGTTGGCGGGGCTGCGGTTGCGGGGCTGGACGGGAGCGCTGGTGCACCGGCTTCTGGGCTCGCCGGACCGGCTCAGTGTGGATCCCCGGGTGCGGGCCGCGCCTCAGGTGCGCCTGTATCGGGTCGAGCGGGTGGAGGCGGCGGAGCGCGGCGAGGAGTTCCGGCGAGGGCGCACACGGCGGACGGGCGGACCGGCACCGGACCGGGGAGAGGGCCCGTGAGCCGGTCAGTCCCGGCTCGCGCCCCAGGTCCGCCGCTTCGGTACCGGCTTGGCCAGGCTGCCCGCCCGGCTCGTCCGCAGGCCCATCGTCACCAGGGCCTCCGCCAGCTTCACCGCCGCGGCCACCCCGTCGACGACCGGGAGGCCCAGCTTCTCCCCCACCGCGCGCTGCAGCCCGGTCATCCCGGCGCACCCGAGGACGAGCACTTCGGCGCCGGCCTCCCGGGCCCGTTCGGCCGCGGCGAGGAAGGCTGCCTGCGTCCGGTCGGTGTCGCCGAGGTCGAGGACACCGAGGCCGGTGCCGACGACCGCGGCGCAGTTGCGGCCCACACCGGCCAGTTCCAGGCTGTCCTCGATCTGGCCGCGGGACCGCTCCAAGGTGGTGACGACGCCGTAGCGGCGCCCGAGCAGACAGGCAAGGTGGGCGGCGGCCTCCGTGATGTCGACGACCGGCACGTCGACCAGTTCCCGTACGCCCTCGCGGCCGTGCTCCCCGAAACCGGCCATGACCACGGCGTCGTACGGCGGCCCGTCGTGGGTGCGCAGGGTGTCGAGGACGGCGGCGGCCGACAGGTAGCTGTCCAGCCAGCCCTCCGCGGACTCGGGGCCCCACGCGGGAGTCAGGCCGGTCACGGTGGTGCCCTGGCCGGCCGCGGCCCGGGCACCTCGTACGATCTCCGCGGTCATCTCCTGCGTGGTGTTGCAGTTGGTGACGACGATCCGCACGCTTCTCAGACCTCCACGGGCTTGTCGGGGGCGGTCACCGGGGCGGCGCTGCGCTCGCTGCGGCACAGCAGCACGTACAGACCGGCCGCGAGCGCGGTGCCGATGAACCAGGAGTACGGCGCCACGTCGCTGAAGGTCTTCACCAGCGCGAGGACCGCCGCGGCCCCCGCGGAGGGGAGGAACGCCCACAGTGCCTTGGGGTTGACGCCCCCGCGGTAGTAGTAGCGGGAGCCGGGGCGGGCGTCGAACAGTTCGTCCACGTCCACCCTGCCGCGCTTGACCCAGTAGTAATCGACCATGATCACGCCGAACAGGGGGCCCAGGAAGGCGCCGAGACCGCCGAGGAAGTAGTTGACGACGGTGGGGTTGGAGAACAGGTTCCAGGGGGTGACGACCAGCGCGGCAACCGTGCTGATCAGACCCCCGACCCGGAAGGTGATCTTCTGCGGCCAGACATTGGCGAGGTCGTACGCCGGGGAGACGAAGTTGGCGACGATGTTGACGCCCATGGTGGCGACGGCGAAGGTCAGCGCGGCCACGACGAGGACCCAGGTGTTGCCGACCTTGGCGACGAGTTCCGCCGGGTCGGTGATGGCCTCGCCGAACACCTCGAGCGAACCGGCGGTGACGATGACGGAAACGACCACGAAGGCGGTCGAATTGATGGGCAGGCCCCAGAAGTTGCCGCGGCGCACGGTCCTGTAGTCGGGCGCGAAGCGGGAGAAGTCGCAGAAGTTCAGCATCAGCGTGCCGTACGTGGCGAGGATCAGGCCGATCGCGCCGAACCACTGCCGCCACTGCTCGCCCACGGAGACGGGGTTGGGGGTGGAGGTGAGGGAGATGCTCCAGCCGGCTTTGGCGAGGACCCAGACGGCCAGCGCGATCATCACGAGCCAGATCGCGGGGCCGCAGAAGTCCTGGAACTTGCGTACCGACTCCATGCCCTGGGTGATGATCAACGCCTGGATCAGCCAGAGCGCAAGGAAGGAGACCCAGCCGAGGGCGTCGAGCCCCAGGAAGGAGTTGTGGGTCCATGACTCCAGGCCCGGCCAGGCCGCCAGCAGCATCACGTTGACGGCGACGGAGGCGAGGTAGGTCTGGATGCCGTACCACATGATGGCGATCACGGCCCGGATGAGGGCGGGGATGTTGGCGCCCCACACGCCGAAGCTGATGCGGCTGACCACGGGGAAGGGGACGCCGTGGCGCTGGCCGATCTTCCCCATCCAGTTCATGCCGGCGTAGATGAGCACGAAGCCGACGAGGAGGGAGGTGAAGACCTGCCAGACGTTCATGCCGAGGACCAGCAGGCCTGCGGCGAAGGTGTAGTTGCCGAGGTTGTGGACGTCGGACATCCACAGGGCGAAGAGGTCGAAGACCTTCCAGTTGCGCTTGTCCGCGGGTGCGAGGTCTTCGTTGGTGAGCCGGGGATCGGGAACGAATGCTGGGGCGCCGGTGGCTTCGGCGCGGTCGGCGAGGGACACGGTGCCTCCCTGGGCAAGGGGACGGAGGAGGGCTGCGCGACCGGTGGGGGCCGCTCGACGCGTCGTTTGGTATACCAAACTGCGGTCATAGTCCCGCCGTCAAGCGTTCTGACCGATGTCCGCTCCGTTACGGCTCCGTAAAAGACCCCTGGCGTCGGCGAAAATGGCACCCATGAGTTCCCCGGCGAAGATCGAACCCCTCGGTGCGGTACGCGAGCGCGTCCTGGCGACCCTGCGACAGGAGATCATCTCCGGCCTGCTGCACCCCGGCGACCGGCTCGTCGAACGCGAGCTGGCCGAACGGTTCGGTGTCTCCCGGGTCCCGGTCCGTGAGGCCATCCGTGCCCTGGTCGCCGAGGGCTTCGTCCTGTTCGAAACCCCGCGCAGGACCGTCGTACGCCGGCTGAGCCCCACCGACGTCAAGGAACTCTTCGAGCTCCGCGAGGCCCTGGAGGTGTACGCGGCCGGTCTCGCCGCGTCCCGGGCGACCCCGGAGGCCCTGGCCGAGCTGCGGGAACTGCTCGACCTCGCGGCAGGGGCGACTCGCGCCGGGGACGCCGAGGCGATCACCGACATCAACACCCGATTCCACGACCGCATCCTCGCCCTGGCCGGCAACAGCCTGCTGATCTCCGTGATGGAACCCGTCGACGGCCGCCTGCGCTGGCTCACCCGGCAGAACGAGGAGTGGCCCCAACTCCTCACCGAACACCGCGAGCTGTACGAGGCGATCGCCTCCGGCGACCCCGCCCGCGCCCGCACCCATGCCCTGCACCACGTACAGGCCAACTACCGCTCCACGGTGCGGCACCTCTTCGGGGATCAGGCCGACCGGCCCGACCCGCCTGTCCAGCCGTCCGCCTA
>NZ_MUBA01000301.1:452-745 GCF_002154575.1 Streptomyces bobili | reverse complement strand
CGCCGCCGCGTCGCGGGCCGCGCGGGGCGGGCGGGAGGCGAGGACGGCGTCGATGTCGCTGCCCACGTTGTGCGCGGCGGCCTTGTCGACGGTGGTGAGGTACACCCCGCCGGGCCGCAGCACCCGCGCGCACTCGGCGACGATCGCCCGCCCGTCCGCGTCGGAGGCGGCCAGATGCAGCAGCCACACGCTGCTGACGGCGTCGAACTCGCCGTCGCGGAAGGGCAGTCGGCGGCTGTCGGCGCGGACTACGGCGCCCGGCAGGCGGACGGCGGCCTGGCGGACCATCGCCG
>NZ_MUBA01000301.1:0-446 GCF_002154575.1 Streptomyces bobili | reverse complement strand
CGGGCCAGCTCGAAGTCGAGGTCGGTGACGGCGTCGCCCGCGCTGTGGGTGTTCACCGCGAGGGACACCGTGTTGTAGCCGAGGGTCAGCTCGGAGTGGTGGTTCAGCTCCTCCTGCACCTGGGCGACATGGATGACCAGGGCGGTCGCGGCGAAGTGGGAGGCGAGGCGGTAGGAGCGGGTGAGGCGGCCGGCGTCGTGGGACCAGCCGGGCAGCTCGGCGAGCCGGTCGTCGATCTCCTTCTGCGACAGCGGTGCGACGGCCATGACCTGGCTCCCTTCCTTGAGGGGTGGGTGTCGGGTACCCGTCCAGCGTGCCACAGGAGGGCCACGGCGGCCCTGGCCGGAAGGGTTCCCGCCGGTCCGCGCCGGGAACCCCCGGGCCCGCCGACGCGAGGAGCACGGGGGCGCCCGGGACGCCGGGGCGTACGACACCCCACCCGGCGT
>NZ_MUBA01000300.1 GCF_002154575.1 Streptomyces bobili | reverse complement strand
GGGTCCCGATGGCCGGTCCCGATGATGCGCCAGGCCAGACCGGTGGGCGGGGCGGGTTTGTGCCGCAGCCGCCAGCCGATCTCGACGAGGTGGCGGTCGGCCTTGGTGTGGTTGCAGCGGCGGCAGGACGCCACGACGTTGTCCCACACGTGCTTGCCCCCGCGGCTGCGCGGGATGACGTGGTCGACGCTGGTTGCGACGCCACCGCAGTACATGCACCGGCCCCCGTCGCGGGCGAACAGCGCCCGGCGGGTGAGAGGAACGGGCCCCCGGTAGGGAACCCGGACGAATCGCTTGAGCCGGACCACGCTGGGTGCGGGGACAGTGACGGTCGCGCTGTGCAGGAAGGCGCCGGACTCCTCCAGGGAGACTGCCTTGTTCTCCAGGACGAGGACGAGCGCGCGGCGGAGCGGTACGACGCCGAGGGGCTCGTACGACGCGTTCAGGACCAGGACATGCGGCACGGATGCCTCCTTGGGCGTCNNCCATGTCCCGGTAACGGGCTGGGAGTGTTTTCGACCACACCCGGATACATCCCCCGCGCCCCGGCCTGTTCAAGCGCAGGTGAGCACGGTCTCTCCTCCACACATCCCGCCGAGGCACACACAATGCCCCGTTAGTGTGGTGCTCCTGCCCCACCGGTGACCTTTTCGTGACCTGGACCACCTTGACCGCAACGCCGGAGGGAGCAGCGCCGCACCTGGAGGTACCTGCCGTGTCCTTGTCCGCCGTCCTGACGGCCGCCGGTCCGTCGCCGACGCCGACCCCTTCGGAGTCGCCGACCGCCGTGACCGTCCCGTCGCTCCAGGATGCCCAGGAGAGCGCGACGAACGCCGCCGGCTGGGTCGAGGAGAACTGGTCGACGTGGCTCGCGATCGGCCTGCGCG
>NZ_MUBA01000030.1 GCF_002154575.1 Streptomyces bobili | reverse complement strand
CGGCACGGAGTTCATACAGCTGGACGTGCGCGACGGCGACGCCGTCCGCCGCGTCCTCACCGCGCTGCCCCGGCTGGACATCCTGGTCAACAACGCGGGCGGCGCCCCCCACCGCCCGCTCGACCGGGCCGACGCCGCACGGCACCTGCGCGTCCTCGAACTCAACCTCCTCGCCCCCCTCACCGTGTCCCTCGCCGCGCACGACCACCTCCGCCGCAGCCGGGGCTCCATCGTGATGATCGGCAGCGTCAGCGGGAGCCGCCCCTCACCCGGCACGGCCGCGTACGGGGCGGCCAAGGCGGGCCTGGAGCACCTCGCCCGCTCGATGGCCGTGGAATGGGCGCCGGAGGTCCGCGTCAACACCCTCGTCGTCGGCATGGTCCGCACCGAGCGCTCCCACCTCCACTACGGGGACGCCGACGGCATCGCGGCCGTCGCCCGCACCGTCCCGCTCGGACGCCTCGCCGAGCCCACGGACGTCGGCGCCGCCGCCGTCTTCCTCGCCTCCGACGCCGCCGCCTACATCAGCGGGGCGAGCCTCCTCGTCCACGGCGGCGGGGAGCGCCCCGCGTTCCTGGACGCGGCCACCACGGAGGCCGTACGCGGTGACAAGGAGTCATGAGATGAGCGGAATCTGCGCGGGCCGGGTCGTCGTCGTCACCGGTGCGGGGCGGGGCCTCGGCCGCGCCCACGCCCTCGCGTTCGCCGCCGAGGGCGCCCGCGTCGTCGTCAACGACCTCGGCGTCGGCCTCGACGGCACGCCCGACGCCGACAGCCCGGCGGCCCGCGTCGCCGACGAGATCCGCGCGGCGGGCGGCCACGCCGTCGCCCACGCCGCCGACATCGCCACCGCCGCGGGCGCCGCGTCCCTCGTGACGGCCGCCCTGGAGACGTACGGCCGGCTCGACACCCTCGTCAACAACGCCGGCTTCCTGCGCGACCGGATGCTGGTCAACCTCGACGAGGACGACTGGGACGCCGTCGTACGCGTCCACCTCAAGGGCCACTTCCTTCCCCTCAGGCACGCCGCCGCGCACTGGCGCGCCGAGGCCAAGGCGGGCCGCGCCCCCGCCGCCCGGATCGTCAACACCGCCAGCGGGGCAGGCCTGCTCGGCTCCCTCGGACAGGGCAACTACAGCGCGGCCAAGGCCGGCATCGTCGCCCTCACCCTCGTCGCGGCCGCCGAACTCGCCCGCTACGGCGTCCAGGTCAACGCCATCGCCCCCGCGGCCCGCACCCGCATGACGGAACGCACCTTCGCCACCACCATGGCCGCGCCCGCCACCGGCTTCGACGCGATGGCCCCCGAGAACGTCTCGCCCCTGGTCGTCTGGCTCGGCTCCGCCGCGAGCGACGGCGTCACCGGCCGCGTCTTCGAGGCGGAGGCCGGCCGCATCACCGTCATGGAGGGCTGGCGCCCCGGCCCCACGGCCGACAAAGGGGCCCGGTGGACCCCCGCGGAGGCGGGGGAGAGGGCACGGAAACTGCTGGACGAGGCGGAGCCGCCGGGACCGGTGTACGGGACGACGTAGGCCGCCGCGCAGAGGCCGGACTACGTGTCGCACTCCAGCACCGTCCGGCACAGCCCGCACCGCGCCCGGACCCGCCCCCGCACCGGCACCCTGATCCGCTGAAGGCAGGTCGGACAGGCGAACGTCACCCGCAACGGCCCCGGCCCCTCCGGCACGAAGGCGTACGGAGCACTCGCCGCGGCGACGGAGGCCGGGGCTGTCGCAGCCTCCTGCGCGTGCCGCCGGTCACGCGCGTAACGCCGCCGCCCCGCCCACCCCGCGGCCGTCAGCGGCGGCTGCCGCTCGTCCAGCCGGGCCCGCTCCCTGCCCTTCACGTACGCCGTGTACGCCTGCGCGCTGGTGAACCACGTCGACGGATCCTCGCCGAACAGCAGCGCCCGCTTGGCCAGGACGTACCCGAACTCCTCCGGCGTCAGATACCCCAGCTTCTGCGAGGACGACGCGTCCTCCCGGTAGGCGTCGAGGAGCAGCCACCCCGCGCCCAGATAGGTGGTGGCCGTGTCCGTGAGGATCTCGTTGTCGCGGGTGCCGGGGAACGCCAGGTCCACCCGGTGCAGGAAGACGTGCATGATCTCGTGGGCCAGGGCCGCCCCGATGTCGCGACGGTGGGTACGGAACCGGTCGTTCAGCTCGATGAAGTACTCGGGCCCCGCCGTCAGTTCGACGTTCGCCGCGTGCTCCATCTCCCGGAACCCGACGATCATCCGGGCGTCCGGCAGCCGGAAGTGCCGCACGAGCTCCCGAGCCACCCGCTGCGTCCCCAGATGCAGGTCGTCGGTGTCGCAGAACGCCACGTCCACCGGGGCCACGCTGGTGGCGAACCGGTGGACGGTGTCGTGGGACAGCCGTCTGTACAGCGCGGTGACGGCGTCCCGCACTGTGTCCAGGTGCGGATAACCGTGCTCGACCGGTCCGCCGTTCGCCACGCCCATACCCCCAAGACGCCGTGCAGCCGCTTCCACTGTACGAGGATCCGGCGCCAGGCATCCCGCCGCGGCGGCCCCGCGCCACGACGCACTAGGGTGAACGCCCATGACCACCAGCCACACCGGAACCGCTGACGTCGACCCCGCCGTCGTCGAGGAACTCGCCCGGCTGCGCAACAGCATCGACAACATCGACGCGGCCGTCGTCCACATGCTCGCCGAGCGCTTCAAGGCCACGCAGCAGGTCGGCCACCTCAAGGCCCGCCACCAGCTGCCGGCCGCCGACCCGGCCCGCGAGGCCCGGCAGATCGCCCGCCTGCGCAACCTCGCCGAGAGCGCCAAGCTGGACCCGGCGTTCGCTGAGAAATTCCTCAATTTCATCATCGCCGAGGTGATCCGCCACCACGAGCGCATCGCCGAGGACGCCGTCCACGGCACCACCGCCTGACCTCGGGCGTCTCGCCCGGACCAGGCCCCATCCGCCGCGCACGGCAGCCCCGGACCCCGCCGGGGCGCGCGCCCCGTGTGCGGAGGCGGGTACACCGTGCGTCATCCGACCGGCACCCGGCGTCAGGTTTCGGGCATAAGCTGGTCGTCCCATCGCGGGAGGGACGTCGGTCATGCCGCCGGATGCCAGGATCCTGATCGTGGACGACCACCAGGACACGCTGTACGCGCTGGAGAACGTCCTGGCCCCGCTGGGCCACCGGATAGCCCGCGCCACCAGCGGCGACGAAGCGCTCAAGCAGGTGCTGCGCGGTCGCGTCGGCCTCCTCGTGCTCGACGTGCGCATGCCCGGCGTCAGCGGTCTGGACGTGGTCCGCTACCTGCGGCGCCTCGAACAGACCCAGCACATCCCGGTCGTCCTCCTCACCGGCTTCGGCCCCGACCAGGAGCTGACCTCCACCGCCTTCGGCCTCGGCGTGGCCGACCTCGTCATGAAACCGGTCGACCCGCTGGCCCTGCGCACCAAGGTCCGCTACCTCTACGACGCCCACCAGCGCTACCTCACGCTCCAGGAGGAGACCCTCGCCCTGCGCGCCCGGGTGCGTGACCTGGGCGCCGAGCGGCCGGACACCCGACTCCCCGTCCAGCGCGACGTCGAGGCGCGTGCGAGCGGTCCGAGGACCCCCAGGGCCACCCCGACGGCCCCCGGAGAGCCGGTGCGCCGGGCGCGCTGAAGAAGCGGAACCGCCTCCTCCCGGCGCACGCGCGAACCGGAGGACAAACGGCGCGTACCGATCCGCCCCTGTGCCCGGCCTGCGGCATCGGGCAGCATGGCCTGCATGTCCGTACTGACGCGCGACGAAGCGCAGACCCGTGCCCAGCTCCTCGACGTCCACCGCTACACCATCGCGCTGGACCTGACGACCGGGGACGAGACCTTCGAGTCCCTCACCGTGATCCGGTTCGCCGCGCGCACGGGCGCCGACACCTTCGTCGAGCTGAAGCCGGCCGAACTGCGTTCCGTCGTCCTCGACGGCGAGAGCCTCGACCCGGAAACCCTGGACGACAACCGGCTTCCCCTGAAGAACCTCGCCGCCGGCGAACACGAACTGCGGATCACCGCGAGCATGCGCTACTCCCGCACCGGCGAGGGCATGCACCGCTTCACCGACCCCGCCGACGGCGAGACCTACGTCTACACGCAGATGTTCATGGACGACGTGCAGCGCGTCTTCGCCGCCTTCGACCAGCCCGACCTGAAGGCCGTCTTCGAACTGTCGGTGACGGCCCCCGAAGGCTGGACCGTCCTCGCCAACGGCATCACCGAGCACCTCGGCGAGGGACGCTGGACGGCCGCCCCCACCCCGCTGATCTCCACCTACCTCGTCGCCGTCGCCGCCGGCCCCTGGCACACCGTGCGCACCGAACACCGCGACCTGCCCTTCGGCATCCACTGCCGCCGCTCCCTCGCCCCCCACCTCGATGCCGACGCCGACGAGATCCTCGACGTCACCCGCGCCTGCTTCGACCGCTACCACGAGAAGTTCGAGGAGCCCTACCCCTTCGACTCCTACGACCAGGCCTTCGTCCCCGAGTTCAACGCCGGCGCCATGGAGAACCCCGGCCTCGTCACCTTCCGCGACGACTTCGTCTACCGCTCCGCCGTCACCGACACCGAACGCCAGACCCGCGCCATGGTCATCGCGCACGAGATGGCCCACATGTGGTTCGGCGACCTCGTCACCCTCAGGTGGTGGGACGACATCTGGCTCAACGAGTCCTTCGCCGAGTACATGGGTTACCAGACCACCGCCGAGGCCACCCGCTTCACCGACACCTGGACCGAGTTCGGCGTCGTCCGCAAGGCCTGGGGCTACGACGCCGACCAGCGCCCCTCCACCCACCCCGTCGCCCCCGAGAACGTCGAGGACACCGCCTCCGCGCTCCTCAACTTCGACGGCATCTCCTACGCCAAGGGCGCCTCCGCGCTCCGCCAGCTGGTGACCTGGCTCGGCGAGAAGGACTTCCTCGCCGGCATCAACACCCACTTCGCGCGGCACAGGTTCGGCAACGCCAGCCTCGCCGACTTCATCGACTCCCTCGCCTCCACCACCGAGCGTGACGTGCACGCCTGGGCCGACGCCTGGCTGCGCACCACCGGAGTCGACACCCTCACCCCGGCCGTCACCACCGAGGCCGGCACCTGCGCCCTCACCGTCGAGCACACCGGCAGCCGCCCGCACCGCATCGCCGTGGGCCTGTACGACCACGACCTCTCCGACGATGAAGGCCGCCTCACCCTGCGCGAACGCCTCGACGTCGACGTCCCGCAGAGCGCGCCGCAGCCCATCGGCAAGCCCCCCGCGCTGCTCCTCCTCAACGACGGCGACCTCACCTACACCAAGGTCCGCTTCGACGCCGCCTCCGCCGAGGCCGTCGGCACGAGCCTGTCCCGGCTGCCCGACCCGCTCACCCGCGCGGTCGTCTGGAACTCCCTGCGCGACGCCGTCCGCGACGGCGAACTCGCCCCCGGCGCCTACCTGGAGACCGCCCGCACCCACCTCCCGCGCGAGACCGACCTGGCCCTCGTCCAGGGAGTCCTGGCCTTCGCCTCCGCCCAGGTCGCCGACCGCTACCTCACCCCCGAGGAGCGACCCGCGGCCCTCGCGACCCTCGCCTCCCTGTGCCGCGACCTCATCCGCCGCACCGAGGATGGCGACCACCCCGGCCTGCGCCTGATCGCCGTACGCCACTTCATCGACGTCGCCGCCCACCCGGAGACCATCACCGCCTGGCTCGCCGACGGCACCGTCCCCGGCGGACCCGAACTCGACCCCGACCTGCGCTGGCGCGTCCTCGCCCGGCTCGCCGTCCTCGGCGCCACCGACGAGGCCGCCATCGCCGCCGAGCTGGACCGCGACCCCTCCGCCAACGGCCGCGAGGGCGCCGCCCGTTGCCGCGCCGCCCTGCCCGACGAGGAGGCCAAGCGCACCGCCTGGTCCGCGATGTTCGACAGCGACGACCTCTCCAACTACCTCTTCACCGCCACCGCCCAGGGCTTCTGGCAGCCCGAACAGGCCGACCTGGTACGGCAGTACGTGCCCCGCTTCTACGAGGACGCGGTCGCCGTCGCCGCCCGCCGCGGCCCCGCCATCGCCGACGCCGTCGGCCGCTGGGCCTTCCCCGCGTACGCCGTCGACGCCGAGAACCTCACCCTCGGCGAAACCTGCCTGCGCGACGCCGGCCCGACCCCCTCCCTGCGCCGCAAACTGGCCGACCAACTCGACGACCTCGCCAGGGCCCTGCGCGTGAGGGAGGGCGAAACCCTCTAGCCCTCCCACTTTCGGGTCCAAAAACCCGTACAGCCGGGGCGCGTCGCCGCAAGCACCGACAAACTGGGACTCCTCACCTCCGGAGGAGCCCATGCGCACCCCGCCCCTCGCCTCGGGCCCTGAAGGCGCCGACGCGCTACGCCCGTTGCTCGCCGACATCCTCGACGCGCTGGACGCCGGTGCCCGCGTCCGGGGCGGCCCGCTGCCCGCGGGCGGCCCCGCCGCGGTGGCCGCCCGGGTGCGCGCGGCGGTCGGCGAGATCCTGCCGGAGCGGGGCGACCCGGCCGCCCCGCACACCCTGGTCCGGATCCTCGCCGAGGGCTCCGCCGACCCGGCACACCCCCTGTGCGCGGCGCATCTGCACTGCCCGCCGCTCGCTGTCGCGGCCGCCGCCGACCTGGCCGCCTCCGTCCTCAACCCCTCCCTGGACTCCTGGGACCAGGCCCCGGCGGCCTCGGAACTGGAAGCGCTCGTCACCCGCGCCCTCGCCGCCGAGGCGGGCCTCGCGGACGCCCTCGTCACCACCGGTGGCACCGAGTCCAACCACCTCGCCCTCCTGCTCGCCCGCGAGCGGCTCGGCCCCGGCGTACGCCTCGTCTGCGGCGCCAACGCCCACCACTCACTGCCCCGCGCCGCCTGGCTCCTCGGCCTGCCCGACCCCGTCGTCGTCCCGGCCCCGGCCGGCACCCTCGACCCCCTCGCCCTCGACGAGGCCCTCGCC
>NZ_MUBA01000003.1:521-4407 GCF_002154575.1 Streptomyces bobili | reverse complement strand
GGTCGGGGGAATCGGCGGCGAACGCCGGGCCGCGGGCGCCGGGTTGGGGCAGGATGCGGTCGCATGGACGCCGTACGGGTCGCGCTGCTGCGGGAAGTGCTCGCCGGGACGGAGTGGCTCGGGGCCACCCGCCGGTTCGCCGGGGTGCTGCGCGGGTCGGTGGTGGCGCACGGGGGCGGGCTGCTGCTGGTGGGCACCACGGCGTACGAGCCGTGGCATCTGGCCGCCCATCTGGTGGACGAGGCCGCCTGGTCCGGTACGCCGGAGCTGGCCCCCACGCTGGTACGGCACGGCGCCCGCCCCTCGGACCCGGCGCATCTGGCGGTGGGCCTCGGCCGGATCGAGGCGGCCCGGCGGGGCGAGACCCTGCTGGTGGTGTCGCCTCAGGGGGATGTGCCCGTGCTGGAGCGGGTGTCGGACGCGCGGCGGGCCGGGGTGACCGTGCTCGCCCTCGGTCCGGGTGAGGGGGAGCTGGCGGGCCTGGCCCACGAGGTCCTGGCGGTGCCGGACGGCTCGGAGCTGGACCTGGACACGGTGCAGCACCTGGTGAGCGCGGCGGCGGGCGAGCAGGCGGTGCCCTCCCCGAGGGGCCGCCGCCGGCTGCGCGACAGGTTGTCGAGGCTGGCGGAATCCCTGACGGCACCGCCGCCGGCCCCGTGGTGACAGCCGTGGGGCTGTCGGATCAGTCGTCGCCTCAGTCGTCGTCCTCGGTGGCGGACGCGGGGGCGTCGTGCCACTTGGGGTCGTTCTCCCATTCGAGGTTGCGGTCGCGGGCCGTCTGCATGGCGTGCTCGGCCTCCGCCCGGGTGGTGTAGGGGCCGAATCGGTCCTTGGCCGGGCACTCGGGCCCTTCCTCGACCTTCTTGTGCTCCAGGCAGTAGTACCACTCGCCCGGCTTGCCGACCGTGCGCTTCTTGAACAGGGCCATGACCAGCTCCTCTCGCCACCGTCATGTTCCCCCATGGCCGCTGGTTAGACTCGCTGGCATGTCTGGCCAGTCGCTGCTCGCGCCCGGGGAGCTGTCCCCCCTCCGTTCCGTGCCCGGAAACATCCGCCGTCCCGAGTACGTCGGCAAGCCCGCGCCGACCCCGTACACCGGGCCGGAGGTGCAGACGCCCGCGACCGTCGAGGCGATGCGCACCGCCGGGCGGATCGCCGCGCGGGCCATGGCGGAGGCGGCGAAGCTGATCGCGCCGGGCGTCACCACCGACGAGCTGGACAGGGTGGCGCACGAGTACATGTGTGACCACGGCGCCTATCCGTCGACGCTGGGCTACCGCGGTTTCCCCAAGTCCCTGTGCACGTCCGTCAACGAGGTGATCTGCCACGGCATCCCGGACTCGACGGTGCTGCGGGACGGCGACATCGTCAACCTGGACGTGACGGCGTACATCGGCGGGGTGCACGGCGACAACAACGCGACGTACCTGGTGGGGGAGGTCGACGAGGAGAGCCGGCTGCTGGTGGAGCGGACCAGGGAGTCGCTGGAACGGGCGATCAAGGCGGTCCGGCCGGGCCGGCAGATCAACATCATCGGCCGGGTCATCGAGTCGTACGCCAAGCGGTTCGGGTACGGGGTGGTGCGGGACTTCACGGGGCACGGCATCAACTCGTCGTTCCACTCGGGGCTGATCATCCCGCACTACGACAGCCCGCACGCGACGACGGTGATCCAGCCCGGCATGACGTTCACGATCGAGCCGATGCTGACGCTGGGGACGCACGAGTACGACATGTGGGACGACGGCTGGACGGTCGTGACGAAGGACCGCAGGCGGACGGCCCAGTTCGAGCACACGCTGGTGGTGACGGAGACGGGCACGGAGATCCTCACGCTGCCCTGAGCCGGCCACCGCTCCCCCGCCCGGCCCGCTCTCCGTTTCCCGGAGGGCGGGCTTTTCGGTGTCCGGGTAGGTTTTTACCGACTTGCTGTCGGAAAGGTTCCCGACAGCAAGTCGGCAAGACATTGACTTAGGTAACCCTAACCAGAGAAACTCGGGTCATGGACTCCTTCTCGACAGTCATCCGCACCGCGTCCCACGAGCAGCACGTGGAGGCGGAGACCTCCACCTTCATGAGCGACCTGCTCGGCGGCCGGCTCGGCGTCGACGCGTACGCGCGCTACACCGAGCAGCTGTGGTTCGTGTACGAGGCGCTGGAGGCCGAGGCAGGGCGGCTGGCGTCGGATCCGGTGGCGGGACCGTTCATACGCCCGCAGCTGTTCCGTCGGCACGCCCTGGAGCGGGACCTGGCGCATCTGCGGGGTGCCGGATGGCGGGCGGGACTGTCCGCGCTGCCGGCGACGCGGGCGTACGCGGAGCGGGTGCGCGAGTGCGCTCGGTCCTGGCCGGGCGGGTACATCGCCCACCACTACACGCGTTACCTCGGCGATCTCTCCGGCGGGCAGATCATCCGCGACCGGGCCGAGAAGGCGTGGGGCTTCGAGAAGAAGGGCGACGGCGTCCGCTTCTACGTCTTCGAGGAGGTCGGCAACCCGGCCGCCTTCAAGCGGGAGTACCGGGAACTGCTGGACGCGGTGCGCGCGGACGACCTGGAGAAGCAGCGGATCGTGGCGGAGTGCAAGAAGGCGTTCGCCCTGAACACGGGCGTGTTCCGGGCGCTGGGCGAGGAGTTCCCGCTCTCGGCGTGAACCACCGCCCCGTGCGGTGCGGCCGGACGGGCCGGGCCCCCTCGCCTGCCGGCGCGGGGGCCCGGAGCCATGTCAGTCGCTGAGGCCGTAGTCGACGTCGGTGCCGCAGTGGGCGCCGCCCCAGAAGAGGTCGCTGGAGGACGTGTCGATCCCGCCGAAGTACGGGCTGCAGACGACGTTGTCGTCGCCGCCCTCGTAGTGGCGGTCGGCCGCGCCGGCGCTGGTGGCGCCCGCGGCGGCGAGGGCGGCGCCCAGGACGACGGCGGCCAGGGCAGAACGGATGCGCATGGTGCTCCTCTCAACGTGACTGAGTGATCACGCCCAGAGGTCCCCGTTCGCCGCCCGCCGCACACGCGGCTCCACCCGTACGGGGGTGCGCCCGGCCACCGGCGGGGCGCCGGGTCAGCGCTCCAGCAGGACCCGGCCGCCGATCTCGACCCAGCCGTACGGCTGGGGGGCGGTGAGGATCTGGGAGCCCGCGCCCTGGGTGACGTTCAGGGCCCGGCCGAGCAGGTCGGTGAGGAGCAGGGCCGCCGCGCCGGTCGCCTCGTCCTCGTCGATGCCGTCGTCGCGGCCGGGGAAGCCCCGCGCCCGGACGCGTCCGGCGGGCTCGTCCTCCCAGGCCCAGGCGTAGATCCACTCGCCCCGCGGCGGCACGGGCAGGTCGTCGACCTCGGCGGCGGAGGCGTACTGACGGAGCGTGCGCGGCGGGACCCATTCGGTCCGGGCCTCGATCCAGCTGAACTCGCCGTCCAGGCGGGCGCCCACCACCCCGGCGGGGGTGACGAGTTCGGGCACGTCGAGCAGCCAGGCCGCGCCCACGCAGGGATGTCCGGCGAACGGCAGCCGCAGGGTGGGCGTGTAGATGTCGATGACCCCGCGCTCGGGGTCGTCCACGAACACCGTCTCGCTGAAACCGAGCTTCGCCGCGAGGGCCTGCCGGTCGTCGCGGTCGGGCAGCACCGATCCCTCGCGGACGACGCCGAGTTCATTGCCGTATCCGCCGTTCGGTGCGCAGAACACGCGGACCACGTCGTAATCAGTCACCGGGGAATTGAAGCACTGCCAGGGACGGCGCCGTCCGCCCTGACCAGGTAGCGAGCATAGGTAAGGCTAACCTAAGCTTCCGGCATGACCGTCCTGGACAAGCCCGCCGAGCCCGCCGCGGAGGCCGCGGTCGCCGTCGGCCCCCTGAAGAAGCGCGGCACCGCCTGGCTGCTCGCGGCCGGGCTGGTC
>NZ_MUBA01000003.1:0-496 GCF_002154575.1 Streptomyces bobili | reverse complement strand
GTTGGACCGGGTCCCCGAGTCGGTGCTGTGGAACGTACGGTTCCCGCGGATCGTGCTCGCACTGCTCGTCGGGGCCTCGCTGGGCTGCGCGGGCGCCCTGATGCAGGGCGTGTTCGGCAATCCCCTGGCGGAGCCCGGCGTCATCGGGATCTCCTCCGGCGCGGCCGTGGGCGCGGTCGCCGCGATCGCGTTCGGGGTGAACTTCCTCGGCACCTGGACGGTGTCGGCGTTCGCCTTCGCCGCGGGGCTCGTCACCGTGCTGCTGGTGTACGCGCTGTCGCGCTCCGGGGGCCGTACGGAAGTGGTGACGCTGATCCTCACCGGCATCGCCGTGAACGCCTTCGCGGGGGCGCTCATCGGCCTGTTCCTGTTCTTCGCGGACACCGCGGCGATCCAGCAGATCACCTTCTGGCAGCTCGGCTCGCTCTCCCAGGCGACCTGGCCGAAGGTGCTCGCGGTGCTGCCGTGCGCGGCGGCCGGGCTGGCGCTCGCGCCC
>NZ_MUBA01000299.1 GCF_002154575.1 Streptomyces bobili | reverse complement strand
GTCTCCCCCAGCCGGTTCGTCCGTGACGGGCGCCCTGTCGTTCCCGATAACGACGGGTGGGTGGCCCCCGTCACGCGTGACGGCAAAGGCTTGCGGTGGTCATACGAGTCCTTTATGCCAGGGCTGGGTACCGTTACTCCGTGACTCAGCAGGACCGTGCGGCCTCCTCCCCCGGCGACGGGGCAGCCCACATCACCACGACCGTCGAACACGGCCCGTTCTGCCTGGCCCGCTGCACCTGCGGCTGGCGCGGCCCGGCACGCAGGGCGAGAAGCCTGGCCAGAGCGGACGCCGCGGGCCACACCCACGACTGACCCCGCTGTGTTCCTCCGCCACGGGAACCCCCGGGCCGACGGCACCGTCTCGCTCCATGAAGCCGACGGAAGGCACAGGGGGTCGGACATGCAACGGCGTACGTTCATCGCAGGCGGCACGGCGGCCGTCGCGGCAGTCGCGACGGCGGCGTGCCGGTCGGACAGCACCGGCGGCTCTCCCGCCGACGCCTCCGCGACCGCGGACGGCAAGCTCCCACTGCGGACCACGAGCGCCGCGTCCGCCGCCAACTGGGCCGCCCTCGGCCGCTCCCTCGACGGCCCCCTGATCCGACCGGGCGACGCCTCCTGGACGGCGGCCCGGCAGCTGTACAACACCCGCTTCGACACCCTCCGCCCGGCCGCGGTCGCCTACGTCGCCCACCCCGACGACATCCGTACGGCCCTGGCGTACGCCCGCGCCCACGGCACGAAGGTCGCCATCCGCAACGGCGGTCACTCCTACGGCGGCTGGTCCTCGGGCGACGGCCGGCTGATCCTCGACGTCTCCAAGCTG
Source organism: Streptomyces bobili (assembly GCF_002154575.1). GTDB lineage: Bacteria > Actinomycetota > Actinomycetes > Streptomycetales > Streptomycetaceae > Streptomyces > Streptomyces bobili. Next base: position 3,432 of record NZ_MUBA01000299.1, on the reverse strand, counting down.
AACCGGGTCCGCGCGAGCGGCACCTCCGCAGTCGTCGGCGCCGGCGCCAAACTGATCGACGTCTACCGCGCGCTCGCCGCCAGGAGCATGACGATCCCGGCCGGCTCCTGCCCGACGGTCGGCGTCTCCGGCCTGGTCCTGGGCGGCGGCCACGGCGTGGTCTCGCGGGCATACGGCCTCACCTGCGACAGCCTCACCCGGGCGACCATCGTCACGGCGGACGGCAAGCAGCTCACCGCCGACGCCACCCACCACCAGGACCTGTTCTGGGCGCTGCGCGGAGCCGGCAACGGCAACTTCGGCGTCGTCACGGAACTCCACTTCACCACCCACCCCGCCCCGCAGGCGGTGACCGGCCACCTCTCCTGGCCCTGGTCCAAGGCCGCGGCCGTGGTGCGGGCCTGGCAGGAATGGGGCCCCTCACAGCCGGACGAGATCTGGTCCGCCCTCCACCTGGCGAGCACCCCCGGCGGCACCCCGAGGATCTCCGTCTCCGCCTTCAGCATCGGTACGTACGGCCGGCTCCAGAACGCCGTCGACCGCCTCGCGGACCGCGTGGGCGCCTCCGCGACGAGCGTGTCACTGCGCCGCCGCTCCTACGAGGACGCCATGGAGATCTACGCCGGCTGCTCGTCCTTCGCCACCGACGCCCAGTGCCATCTCCCCGGCTCCACCCCCGGCCGCTCGCCACGAGGCTCCCTGGCCCGCGAGACGTACGCCGCCCGCTCCGACTTCTTCGACCGCTCCCTCTCGGCGGCCGGCATCCAGACCCTGCTCCAACAGCTGAGGACCGTCCGCGGCGGCTCGGGCAGCATCGCGCTCACCGCCCTCGGCGGCGCGATCAACCGCGTCTCCCCCACGGCCACGGCCTTCGTCCACCGCCGCTCCCGGATGCTGGCCCAGTACCTCGTGTCCTGGCGCGCGGGCACCACGGGCACGCCGGCCCAGTCCTGGCTGACCACGGCACACCGCTCGATGGCCCCCCACGCCTCGGGCGCCGCCTACCAGAACTACGCCGACCCCACGCTCGCCACCTGGAAGAAGGCGTACTACGGCCCGGCCGTCCCCCAGCTGACCCGGCTGAAGCACCAGTACGACCCCACGAACTTCTTCACGTTCGCCCAGTCCTTGTGAGCCCGCCGCAGCCTGCGTCCACCCGCCGCCACCGGCGCCGGGCTGCGCGAACGCCTACGCGGCCAGATCCCGCTCCTCCACGGAGGCCTCCACCCGAGCCCCCGGCACCACGGCATCCCGACCGCCCACCCGAGCGGAGCGCCCGCGCACGGCCCACCCCGCCCACGCCGACCCGTCGACCGCCTTCATCACCGGGGTGAGCAGCATCGAGGCGACCGGCGACAACAGCAGCGCCACAGCCGTACCGAGCGCGAACCCGCCGACCACGTCCGTCGGATAGTGCACGCCCATGTAGACCCGGCAGAACCCTTCCAACAGCCCCAGCCCGATCCCCACCAGCCCGAACTTCCGGTTGGCGACGAACAGCGCGACCCCCATCGCCATGGTGATGGTCGCGTGGTCGCTCACGAAGGAGTAGTCGGTCTTGCCTGAGACGAGAACCTCGAGCCCCTGGTGGTCGAGGAAGGGCCGGGGCCGCTCCACGAACCCCCGTATCGGCACGTTCACGAGCACCGCGAGCCCGGCGGCCAACGGCGCCCACACCAGCGCGGCCACGGACGAGGCGGCCTCGTCGGCGGACGCGGGCCGCCGCCGTACGGTCCACCAGCACCAGACCACGAGCAGCACCATCGCCAGCAGCAGCCCGTACTCGCCGACGAACTCGACGGTCCGGTCCAGCCAGTGCGGGGCGTCCTTCGCGAGGCCGTTGATGTCATAGAGCAGGTCGACGTCGGGGTTCGACCCAGATGCGGCGAGTCCAGCCATGGTGCTGCGGCCCCTTCGTCGTTGTGCCCGGCATGCCTCACGCACGCCGCTCGTACCCACACCCCCGTGGTCGTAGATCCGCGCATGGCCCGGCTACGTCAACAGGAACGCACGACCCCCGTTGATACGTTCCACTCTCCACTGAATGATCACGCAGACGTTATCGAAGAGAGACACATCACCGCAGCTCAGGAGCTGGGTTACCGTCCGGTTCAGACTCTCGTGGGGAGCGCTTTCGCGCCATCTTCGGTGACCCGCGTGGCACCGAAGTACTTCCGGGTGTCGATCGGATCGAACCGGATGACGGCCCCCGTACGGGGTGCGTCGATCATGTACCCGCCGCCGACGTAGATGCCGACGTGGTCGATGGCCCGCGAGTTGTTGGGGTCGGTCGAGAAGAACACCAGGTCGCCCGGCAGCAGTTGGTCCCGTGAGGGGTGCGGCCCCGCGTTGTACTGATCGTTGGCGACCCGCGGCAGGGTGATCCCGACACTCTCGAAGGCCGCCTTGGTCAACCCCGAACAGTCGAAGCGTCCGCCCTGCTCAGGCGTGCCGTTGCCACCCCACAGATACGGCGTCCCCAGCTTCTTCTGCGCGTAGTAGATGGCCCCGGCGGCCTGCTCGGACGGATCGACCCGGGTGACCGGCGCGGCGAAGCTCTTCGCCAGCGTGGTGATCGTCTTCACGTAGTTCTGGGTCTCGCGGTAGGGCGGCACACCGCCGTACTTGATGACCGCGTAGGCCCCCGCGTTGTACGACGCGAGCATGTTGTGGGTGGGGTCGCCGGGCACCTTCTTCACGTACGAGGCGAGCTGGCAGTCGTACGTCGCGGCCGACGGAATCGCGTCATTCGGATCCCAGACGTCACGGTCGCCGTCCCCGTCACCGTCGATACCGTGCGTGGCCCAGGTGCCGGGGATGAACTGCGCGATTCCCTGGGCCGCCGCGGGACTCTTGGCGTTCGGGTTGAATCCGCTCTCCTGGTAGAGCTGGGCGGCGAGCAGCGCGGGGTCGATCGCGGCGCAGAGATTGCCCCACTTCTGCACGAGCGCCTGGTACGCGGCCGGCACGGCACCCTTGGCCAGCCCGACGCTCTTGCCGCCGACGCCGTTGGTGAGGTTCCCGGCGATGATGTACACGCCGACGACGAGCAGCATCACGAAGCTGAGCCCCGCCGCGGTCGCGGCACCAGCCAGGATCCACGCCTTACGCACCGTCAACCGCCCCTCGCCCACGCGGATTACCGCCCGCGTCAGTGTATGAGCTTCCCCCACGGAATCCCGTGCAACCGAGGCTCTCCCCACAACCTGACTCGATGGGCCGGGTTCCCCCCACCCGCGCGGCGCCCGGGTTCAGCCGATCGCCTCCCGCTGCCGCGTACGTCAAGGGCAGCCCCGGCGGGCGCCAAGCACTACCCATCGATCGGTCCCGAATTCCCCATCCACGTCCATGATCGGGCAACCCCCGCCCCAAACCCAGGACTCGCGCATACGTTCCCCTCCGTGATCCTTGACGTTGACGACACCCCCCTCC
>NZ_MUBA01000298.1 GCF_002154575.1 Streptomyces bobili | reverse complement strand
GCCCACCGCCCGGCCACCCCGAACCGTGAACCGCGCTCGTTCAGCAGCAGGATCCGCACCAGCTCACGCCGGATACGCTCCGAGTCCGTCCGCCCGCTCCAGTCGCTGGCCCGCACCGCGACCAGGCCCGCCGTCAGCCGCGGGAAGGTGAGCTGCCCGGCGGCCTTCACGGGCTCGGTCAGCTGCTCGGCGAGCACCAGCAGGGCCTGCCACACCGGCGACCAGGACTCCGGGCTCTCCTCGTGCGGCGGCCCGGCGAACTGGACGTCCTCGCAGTCGATCAGCGCGACCGGTGTCCGTCTGCGCGCCTCACCCTTGCGCGTCCGCTCGGTGTACGCCTCCAGCACCTCGGCGAGCACCGTGCTCTTGCCCGAGCCCCGCCCGCCGGCCAGCACCAACACCGGTACGTCGTCGCCGTGTTCGGGCTTCACCGCGTGATGCTCGTACGGCCGCAGCCCGACGAGCCGCGGTACGAGACCGGCCGGGTCGACATCGAACAGCGCACCCCGCCCGTACAACCGTCTGTGCACCGCACCTCCCCCGTGGCCGGTCATCAACGCAAGGGTAAGGAGAGAGAGTTGATGTGTGCCAGAGCGCCCGGTGTCCGTTGCGTAACGACATGTCAGCCCACAGTGATCGAATCCAGCTTCTCCCGCAGGTACACGTGCGAGTCGACGGCCTCGTACACCACCCGCCCGACCGGGGCCGGCACGGACTCCACGACGGTCCCCGGTCCAGCGGGCCCGCAGGTCACGTCATGCACCGATGTCCTCGTTCCACAGAGCGGGGTGCTTCTCGATGAAGTCACGCATCATCGCGACGCACTCGGGGTCGTCCAGGAGCACGATCTCCACGCCGTGCTCCGCGAGCCAGTCATGGCCGCCGTGAAAGGTGACCGCCTCGCCGATCACGACACGCGAGATACCGAACTGACGCACCAGCCCGGAGCAGTACCAGCACGGCGAGAGCGTCGTCACCATCGTCGTCCCGCGGTACGTCCGCTGCCGCCCCGCCGCCCGGAACGCCGCCGTCTCCGCGTGCGTCGAGGGGTCGTCGTCCTGCACCCGCCGGTTGTGCCCACGCCCGAGAAGCGTCCCGTCGGCCCCGTACAGCGCGGCACCGATCGGAACACCACCCTCACCGAGCCCGGCACGGGCCTCCTCGAAAGCGACCCCGAGCCAGCTCAGCGCCGTCGCCCGATCCAAAAGGTCCATACCCTCACTGTGGCCGAAAGCCGACAGAAACATGCGCAAACGCGTTCCCGATGTTCCGGGGGCAGCCGACCGGGTCACCGACGGCATCGAGGCCGACTCGGGGCTCCCGGGGCTCGATTCCGGCGGCCTCACGTCTGTGCTGGGCCGTGACCCTCGGCGAGGTACGTCGACAACGCTCCCGCGGCTGCCAGCATGGCCTGGCTGCGGGTGGTCAGGGACTCCGCCCGCGCCGTCAGCGCCCTGCGCAGGGACTTCGCGCCGCCCTCCCGGCGCAGGTCCTCCAGCACGGGCCGGATCTGGTCCAGGAGGTAGTGGCTGCGGCGCAGGCTGTGGATCACCCGGGCGTCCCGCAGCTCGGCAGGGCCGTACAGCCGGTAGCCGGTGGGGTGTTCGCGCGGTGGGGTGAGGAGCGCGGCAGCCTCCCACACCCGCAGCGCCGACGGGCGTACGCCGATCAGGGCGGCGACCTCTCCGATGCGCAGGCCGGACCGCTCGCGGGGGTCCGGGGTGTCCTCGGCGAGAGTCTCCAGGGCCTCGCCGGTGGCCCGTAGCGACGCCCGTTCCTCGTGCAGCGCGGCGTGCGCGGCGTCGACGAGGGCGAGCGCGCCCGGTACGTCACCGTCGTGCACGGTCCGCATGATCCGGGTCGCCCGCACCGGGCCGTACCCGGCGAGCAGGGTCCGGTACGTCAGCAGGGCCCGCCGGTGCACGTCCCCGAAGGTGCGGTAGCCGGACTCGGTGCGCCCGGCCGGGGGCAGCACGCCCGCCTCCTCGTAGTTGCGGATCTGCTGGGTCGACAGCCCGGCGAGGCGCGCCAGGTCGACGGTGCGCAGGCGGCTGCCGCGCCCGTCGGCGTCAGGGTCGCGTGGTCTCTTCATCGTGATCGCGCACCACGGTAGCGGGCGCCCGGCAGGTGCTCAGTGGGAGACGTTGAGCCTTGTCAGCTCCCGTCGTCCCCCTTGCCCTTCCCGTCGTTGCCCATGCCGTCGTTGTCCTTCCCGCCGTTCTTCTCGTCGTCGTCGAGCGACTTCAGGAACTCGGGGTTGTCGTCCGGGGCGATCCACTGCCGCTGCTGCGCGCGGTTCTCGCGGACGCCCGCCCAGCCTTCGGCGGCCGGGCTGCGCTTCTTGCCGGCGACGAGCCAGGAGAGCGAACCGACGAGCGGGAACAGCAGGACGAGGATCGCCCACAGCGGCTTGGGCATGTGACGGATCTCGTCGTCCTTCGTGCTGATGCAGTCGATGAACGCGTAGACGCTCAGCGCCAGCGGTACCAGGAACATCAGTACCCGCAGCATGGGGTCTCTCCAGCGCAGAAGGCGGCGGGGCCACGAGGACGGGCCCCAGGTACGGGGTCAGGGTAGCCCCTCGGGGATACTTGGCCGCATGGCTTACGACGATCTTCGCTCCCTGCTCAGGGCCCTGGAGCGTGAGGGCGACCTCAAGCGCATCAAGGCCGAGGTCGACCCGTATCTGGAGGTCGGGGAGATCGTCGACCGGGTCCAGAAGTCCGGCGGCCCCGCGCTCCTCTTCGAGAACGTGAAGGGCTCGGCGATGCCCCTCGCGATGAACGTGTTCGGCACCGACCGCCGCCTGCTGAAGGCGCTCGGGCTGAAGTCGTACGCGGAGATCTCCGAGCGGATCGGCGGGCTGCTGAAGCCCGAGCTGCCGCACGGGTTCGTGGGGGTGCGCGAGGCGTTCGGCAAGCTCGGCGCGATGGCCCACGTCCCGCCGAAGAAGGTCAAGGACGGCCCCGTGCAGGAGGTCGTCCTGCGCGGCGACGAGGTGGACCTCGACCAACTGCCGGCGCTGTTCACCTGGCCCCAGGACGGCGGGTCCTTCTTCAACCTCGGCCTGACCCACACCAGGGACCCGGACAACGGGGTCCGCAACCTCGGCCTCTACCGCCTCCAGCGCCACGACAAGCGCACGATCGGCATGCACTGGCAGATCCACAAGGACAGCCGCAACCACTACCAGGTCGCGGCACGCCGGGGCGAGCGGCTGCCGGTCGCGATCGCCTTCGGCTGCCCGCCGGCCGTCACGTACGCCTCCACCGCCCCGCTGCCCGGTGACATCGACGAGTACCTCTTCGCCGGGTTCCTCGCGGGCAAGCGCATCGAGATGGTCGACTGCAAGACGGTTCCGCTGCAGGTCCCGGCGCAGGCGGAGGTCGTGCTGGAGGGCTGGCTGGAGCCGGGCGAGATGCTCCCGGAGGGCCCGTTCGGCGACCACACCGGGTTCTACACACCGCAGGAACCGTTCCCGGCGCTGACGATCGACTGCGTGACGATGCGGAAGAAACCGCTGCTCCAGTCGATCGTCGTGGGGCGGCCCCCGACGGAGGACGGCCCGCTGGGCCGCGCGACGGAGCGGTTCTTCCTCCCGCTCCTCAAGATCATCGTCCCGGACATCGTGGACTACCACCTGCCCGAGGCCGGCGGCTTCCACAACTGCGCGATCGTCTCGATCGACAAGAAGTACCCCAAGCACGCGCAGAAGGTCATGCACGCCGTGTGGGGCGCCCACATGATGTCCCTGACCAAGCTGATCGTGGTCGTCGACGCCGACTGCGACGTGCACGACCTGCACGAGGTCGCCTGGCGGGCACTGGGCAACACCGACTACGCCCGTGACCTGTCGATCGTCGAGGGCCCCGTCGACCACCTCGACCACGCCTCCTACCAGCAGTTCTGGGGCGGCAAGGCGGGCATCGACGCGACGAGGAAGTGGCCCGAGGAGGGCTACACCCGCGACGGCGGCTGGCCCGAGATGGTCCTCTCGGACCCGGAGACGGCGGCCACGGTCGACCGCCGCTGGAAGGAGTACGGCCTGTGACCTCGGCATCCGCAGCGCTCCCGCAGCAGCCGGGACGCACGAAAGCCTTCCTGCGCCTGGTGATGATCGAGCACTCGGTCTTCGCGCTGCCCTTCGCCTACATCGCCGCGCTGACCGCGATGTTCACGCTGGACGAGAACATCCACTGGGGCCGGCTGCTGCTGGTCACCGTCTGCATGGTGGGTCTGCGCACCTTCGCCATGGCGGTCAACCGGATCATCGACCGCGAGATCGACGCCCGCAATCCGCGCACCGCCCAGCGCGAACTCGTCACCGGTGCCATGTCGGTGAAGCACGCCTGGACCGGCGCGCTCATCGCCCTGGCGGTCTTCCTCGGCTCGGCGGCCCTGCTCAACCCGCTCTGCCTCGCCCTCGCCCCGGTCGCCGTGATCCCGATGGTGGTCTACCCCTACGGAAAACGCTTCACGAACTTTCCGCAGGCCATCCTCGGCCTCGCCCAGGCGATGGGCCCGATCGGCGGCTGGCTGGCGATCACCGGCGAGTGGTCCTGGGACGCGGTCGTCCTGGGCCTGGCCGTCGGCATCTGGATCGGCGGCTTCGACCTGATCTACGCCTGCCAGGACGTCGACACCGACCGCGAGACCGGCGTCATGTCGGTCCCGGCCCGCTTCGGCATCCCGGCCGCCATCTGGGGCGCCCGCGCCTGCCACGCCGTCACCACGGCCCTGCTGGTCTGGTACGCCGTCGCCACGGACGCGGGTGCCTTCTTCTGGCTGGGCCTGCTGATCGTCGGGGGCGCGTTCGTCTATGAGCACACCATCGTCCGCCCGCACGACCTGTCCCGTCTGAACAGGGCGTTCTTCTCCACGAACGGCTTCATCGGCATCAGTCTCTTCGTGTGCGCGCTCATCGACCTGCTGGTGCGCGGCCTCACCGTGTAGTCCGGTCCGGAGCACCTCCCCGTTCGCCGGTACGCTCAAGGTGTGAACGCAGGAGAAACGCAGCGCGTGCCTTGGATCGTGGGGGTGTCCGGGGCGTCCGGTACGCCCTATGCCGCCGCCGTGCTGCGCGCGCTGCTCGCCGGGGGCGAGAGCGTGGACCTGGTCGTCAGCCGCGCCTCGCGGCTCACGCTGCTCGACGAGACGGGGATCTCGTTCCGGGACGCGCACTGGCGGGACGACCTGCGGGACTGGCTCGCGCGGGGCGCCGACGGCAAGCCGGACACCTTCGACGTCGGCGTCGACCTGGACACGGACGCCGTGCGGTACTGGGGCGCCGGTGACCTGGCGGCGGGGCCGTCGTCGGGGTCGTACCCGGCGAAGGGGATGCTGATCGTGCCCGCCTCGACGGCCTGTGTCGCCGGAGTCGCGCTCGGGCTGTCCAAGGATCTGCTCCAGCGGGCGGCGAGCGTGACGCTCAAGGAGCGCCGCACGCTCGTCGTCGCCGTCCGGGAGACCCCGCTGAGCGGGCAGACCCTGCGGCACCTCGTCGCCCTGGACGACGCGGGCGCGAGCGTCGTACCCGCTTCCCCGGCCTTCTACGCGGGCGCCACCCACATCCAGGACCTGGTCGACTTCGTCGCCGGCCGGGTCCTCGACTCGGCGGGCGTGCCACACGGCCTCTACCGCCGCTGGACGGGCGAACTGGGCGGCGCCACCCGCCCCGCCTGAGCGAGGGCGAAGGCCGGGCAGCGGGCAGCGGCGGCGGCAGCGGGAATCACCGGCACCACCTTCAGCACCACCTCAGCATCATCACCTTCATCAATTCTCAGACCTCTTCATCGGAAGGCTCGATCGCATGGACGCGGTGGACAGGCAGCTCATCCAGGCCCTGAGGGAGAACGGCCGGGCCTCGTACGCGGAGCTGGGGCGCCTCGTCGGCCTGTCGGGACCCAGCGTCACCGACCGCATCAACCGGCTGGAGGCGGCCGGCGTCATCACGGGCTACCGGGCCACGGTGAACGCCGCCCAGCTCGGCCTGGGCGTCACCGCCCTCATCGGCATCTCCCTCTCGGACGCCGCCGACCACGAGGACGTGGCCGCGCGGATGAAGGACCTCAGCGAGATCGAGGACTGCTGGTTCATCGCCGGCGACGACTCGTTCATGCTCAAGGTCCGGGCGAACGACGTCGACGGGCTGGAGAAGATCATCCGTCGGCTGTCCGGTACGAAGGGCGTGTCCCGCACCCGTACGACCATCGTGCTCTCGACGAAGTGGGAGAACCGGGTCGGGGAGCTTCCCGAAGAGGTCTGATCGGTTGGGCGTACGGTTGACGAAGTGTGTCTCAGGGCGAACTCAGGGCGAACGGAAGAGGTAGCGGCATGGACGTCGGGCTCAAGCGCGAGCTGGAGCAGAAGGTCAGGGCCGGTGAACGGCTGACCCGTGAGGACGGCATCGCGCTGTACGAGTCGGACGACCTGGCCTGGCTGGGCGGACTCGCGCACGAGGTGCGGACGCGGAAGAACGGCGACGTCGTCCACTTCAACGTCAACCGCCACCTCAACATGACGAACGTGTGCACGGCGTCCTGCGCGTACTGCTCCTTCCAGCGCAAGCCGGGGGAGAAGGACGCGTACACGATGCGCATCGAGGAGGCCGTCAAGCTGGCCAAGGCGATGGAGTCGGAGAACCTCACCGAGCTGCACATCGTCAACGGCCTGCACCCGAACCTGCCGTGGCGCTACTACCCGCGCTCCCTGCGTGAGTTGAAGGCCGCCCTGCCGCACGTGTCCCTGAAGGCGTTCACGGCGACGGAGATCCACCACTTCGAGACGATCTCGGGTCTGTCGGCGTCGGAGATCCTCGACGAGCTGATCGACGCGGGCCTGGAGTCGCTCACCGGCGGCGGCGCGGAGATCTTCGACTGGGAGGTCCGCCAGCACATCGTGGACCACCGCACGCACTGGGAGGACTGGTCGCGGATCCACCGCCTGGCGCACGAGAAGGGTCTGAAGACCCCGAGCACCATGCTGTACGGCCACATCGAGGAGCCGCGCCACCGCGTGGACCACGTGCTGCGGCTGCGCGAACTCCAGGACGAGACCGGCGGTTTCCAGGTCTTCATCCCGCTGCGCTATCAGCACGACTTCGTGGACATGAAGGACGGGAAGGTCCGTAACCGGCTTCAGGCCCGTACCCAGATGGCGACCGGCGCGGAGGCCCTCAAGACCTTCGCGGTCTCGCGCCTGCTCTTCGACAACGTGCCGCACGTCAAGGTCTTCTGGGTCATGCACGGCGTCCAGACCGCACAGCTGGCCCTCCAGCACGGCGCGGACGACATGGACGGCTCGGTCGTCGAGTACAAGATCACCCACGACGCCGACAACTACGGCACCCCGAACAAGCTCACCCGCGAAGACCTCCTCGACCTCATCCGGGACGCGGGCTTCCGCCCGGTGGAACGCAACACCCGCTACGAGATCATCCGCGAGTACGACGCCCCGGACCCGGCCCGCAGGGAGTCCCCCCAGCCGATGAGACTCTGACCCGCACGTCCCACCCGGCGGGGGCAACTGGTCCCACCAGGGGGCGCGGGGAACTACGCGCCCGGCCTCCACGGACCCGCACCCGACGCCACGCCCCACCCCGGCGGGGCCGGCCCGGAAAGTACGGGTGACTGGTCCCACCAGGGGGCGTGGGGAACTGCGCGCCCAGCCCCCCACCGGCCCGCACCTGAGAACGACCGTTCAGCTCCGCATACGGGGGTACCCGTCACTCGTGACCCCCCGTACAACCCCTGCCCCCGAGGACCAGTACACCGCCGCCCCCTTCATCCCCGAAGGGACCCTCACCCTCCCTGCCCTGCGTGAGGCCGCCGCCGGCTGCGATGGGTGCCC
>NZ_MUBA01000297.1 GCF_002154575.1 Streptomyces bobili | reverse complement strand
GCGTGACGGCCGTCACGCTACCTTCCTGGCGCGCTCAATGACTGGCAGTCGTGACAGTTGGGTAGCGGCGTGCGTACTCACGGCCGCGTCGGGGACCCACATGCCTGCTGTACGGAGGAGCGGGTCGGCTTCCGTCAAGCCTGATCCGATGTTGCTGGCGCAAGCCGACTCGTGAACCCTTGGTCACGCAGCCGCTCGTACGCGGCCTTGATGCCGTCGGGAATCTCCTGTTCGATCATGAACCCCTGCCGGGGGTAGATCATGAGGCGCTGCTGAGCGCCGACCATCATGTCGAGGACAAGGCGCGCGTCCCCGACCGAGTCGACGTATTCGGGAAGCGTCATGGAGGTGGACGCACACACCCACTCGACGTCCGGCCACAGCTTCCGGGCCGTCGCGTACGAGCGTCGTTCCTCGTACGGCTTGCTGACCAGGAGGACCGACGAGACGGGCACGCGCCGCTCGTCGAGGATCGCGCGAGAGAAGCAGATGTTGTCTCCGGTGTTCCGCGCGTGGGGTTCCACGAGGATCGCGCCCGCCGGAACCCCCAGCTCTACGGCGCGTTCGCGGTAGTGCTCGGCTTCGCCGCGCGGCATCCGCTCCTGAGTCGTACGGCTGGTCGCTCCGGTGAAGACGACGAGCGGGAACATGCCCCGGTGATAGAGGTCCGCCGTGGTGTCGGCCACCCCCAAGTCGTGACTGCCGAGACCGACAGCCACAGAGCACGGGCGGGGCTTATGGCCCATCCGCTGGAAGTCCCACAGCTTCTGAGCGTCCGACCATGCCTGCACCGAGATCACTTACTCATGCCCTCCATCTCTGTCTTCGCGGAGTCGGGCACCTTGAAGTCGTACGACCATGCGAACCGTGTAGCCGCGTGCACACCGATGGCGAACTCAACCACGGTTCCGTCTGCCGTGCGCGTCGTCCGGTGCAGCTCCACCACCCACTCACCCGGCGAGAGCTGGAGTAGCTGAGTCTCTTCAGCCGTGGGCACGCGAGCGAAGAGTTCTTCGGTCATGTGGTCGATCTCGTACCCAGCGTCGTACAGGACGCGAAACCCGCCGCCCCGCCCGGCCGGACCCGGCTGCGGGTTCACGATGCGGGTTCCTTCCACGTGTTCGGGCCGGTAGTAGCTCGTCAGGGTGTGGGTCGGCTGCGTTCCCTCCTTCACCAGGCGCGCCCGCGCGTACACGTCCGCTCCCTCAGGCAGGCCGTGAGCGGCGGCTACGGCGGCCGGCGCCTTCACACGGCTGACCGTCTGCGTCTGCTCGTTTCGGTCGTACGAACGCCCGGATGCCACGCGGTCGGCGATGAACGCGACCTCATCACCGTCACGCCATTTGGCCTTGTCATAGCGAGCGATGCCGAGTCGCTTGAGTGGGGTGTGCGGACGCACGACGGTCCCGTGACCGCGCGTTGAGGTCACCAGGCCCTCGGTCTCCAAGGCCCTGTAGGCCTGGTGAACCGTGGCCTTGGAACCTTCTCCAGCCTCGACCAGGTCTCTGATCGGGGGCAACTGATCGCCCGGTGCGTACTCACCGTTTCTGATCTGCTCCGCGAGCCTGTCCGCCAGGTCGCGCCACTTGGGTGCCACGCCGAACTCCTCTCGATGGGTCCAGTGAAGCACAGTCCTAGGACTGTTGACTGTCCTAGGACTGCGTGCCATTCTCATCTCAGGCCGCTCGTAGTCCTAGGACAACGGGCCGGAAGGGCTCTTCTTTGGGCTGCCTCCAGGCCGTGCCAGTACGGGATAGCTCGCTTTTAGAGGGGCCCCTTGCCGGTCGTTGCTTGAGAACTGCATAGGTGGGCCCCGCCTCCCCGAGTCGAAAAGGCGGACCGCGCGACTGGATCGCGCATCGACCCTCGCGGCTCTCGCCGCGCCGGTTGCCTCCGCTGCTCGTCTCGTACGAGCAGCGCTGAGGGGAGCCGCATCATCCGACTTTCAACGGCGCGCACCCCCGGAGCGGCTACTCCGGGGGTGCTGTTCGGGCCGTTTCACCTGCTAGGGAGACCACGACCCATGAATCACATCGTTACTGTTCAGGACGCTGTTACCGCGTTCGCCGGCTTCATGGAGCCGACGGCCGCTGAGCTGGACGCGATCGAGCTGGAGTCCCCGCTGATCCTGGCGGAGGTCGAGCTGTTGGACGCGCAGATCATCACGCTGGACCGCACGCCGAACGAGCTGGACAAGCGTCGTATCCGCCGGGCCGGTAACCGGGTGTTCGGCGCGCGGCGGGACCTGGTCAACCGCGCGGCCGACGCGGCGGGCGGTGCGGCGTGAACGCCAAGACCGTGCTGCCGGCCGTGGCGATGACGGCGGTGTCCATGGTGCTCACCCTGGCCGTGGTCATGATGTGGCTGGGCACGGCGGTGCCGTGGCCGGTCGCCCTGGTCGTCGGTCTCGGGATCGACGGCGGATGGCTCGCCACCCTCGCCTATGAGCGCCGTCTGGCGGCGCAGGGCGACCACAGCAACGCCGTCACCGCGGTCGGCTGGTCGTTCGGCCTGCTCGCGGCCGGCGTCCTGGTCGCCCACGCGCTCACCGCCGACCACTCCGGCGCGTGGCTGGCCGTGGCGTGGCTGCCGATCGCGGCCAAGGCCCTGTGGCTGGTGCACGGACTGTGGGAGCGCACCGCCCTCACCCCGTCCGCCCTCGGAGCGATCCGGGGCATCCAGCAGGAAGCGCGCGACGAGGCGGCCGTGGCCCGCGCCCGGCTGCGGGCGGAAGCGGCCACCGAGGAGACGCGGTTGACGGCCGTGACGCAGGCCGGGGCCCGCGTCGCCCGCGTCCAGGCCCGGACCGCCGACACCCTCGCCGGGGCGTGGTCGACGCTGGAGCGGGCCCGTGCCGGGGAGGACACCGGCAGGGCGCTGACCAGTGTGACGGCCCGCGTCACGCCCGGCGTCACATCCCGCTGGGACCTGCCCGTCTGGGGCCCCACCGAGGCCGTTCCCGCGCTGGACGCCGGGCCCGCGCTCACGGATGCGGAGCTTGACACGCTGGTCGACTCCATCCGGCACAGCCAGACCCCCGCGCTGTCCTACCGCGAGATGGCCGCCCGCTTCCGGGCGGCCGGTCACTCCGCCTCCGAGGTCCGGCTGCGGTCGGCGTGGAAGCGCGTCGCCTGATGGCCACCCTGCCCATCTACCGGTGGCGACTGGCCCCGGACGGCTACGCCACCCGCCGACAGCTGAGGGCGCACAACCTGCGGCCCGGCGGGCAGGACGTGGCCGCGCAGCTCGAACGGCCGCGCCGTCGCCGTGGGCCGCTGGTCGCCTACCTGTACCGGGTCGACCTGGCCAAGCCGGTCCGGCCCATGACGCCCGGCCGGTGGGCGGCCCTGGCCAGGGCCAACGCCGCCCGCCGCATCTGCCCCGCCTGCCGGCGCGATGCCGGATACGTCATCCCCACTTCGCTCGGCATGTGCGTGCCGTGCGCCTACCCCGACCCTGATGGGTCCGAAGGGACTGCCTGAGATGGGCAACTCCGAGATCCGACGTGTGGACCGCGAGATCCTCCATGCCGAACGCAAGCTGGAGGCGGCCCGCCAGCGCGAGCTGTGGCCGCTGACCGCTTCCGAGAAGCGCAAGGTCATCACCGCTCTGGCCGGCGGTTCCCACGCCGTCCTGCGCGGCAACAGCACCACCCGCGCCGAAAGCAAGCTGGACCGCCTGACCGTTCAGATCGAGTCCCGCCTCGCGGCGGAGCTGAGCGCGCTGCGGACCGTGCGCGAGACGCTCATCCGCCAGGACGCCAAGGCCAAGGCCCAGAACAAGGCCGCCAAGAAGTCGTCCGGGTGGTGGTGACCATGACCGGTCAGACCCCGCCCGGTGAGTGCCCGCAGTGCTGGCAGCACGCCCACGACCGCAACGCCCACCGCCACCTGCGCCCGCGTGAGGACTGCCCGCAGTGCGTCGACCACATGGTCAACGGCCACCCCAACCTCGTGCCCAAGACGTCGCGTTGGTGGTGAGCATGCCGCGACCTGTCCTCACCTCGCACTTTCACTGCCCGGACTGCGGACCGCTGGTGTTCGGCGTGACCCGGTCCATCTGCGGCCAGGTGATCCCCGCTCCGGTCGTCGGCAACGGACCCGAACGCCAGTGCCCGGCCTGCAAGGCAGCACTGCGCGTCCACAAGACCAGCCACCGCCGCTGAATCCTCTGCGGGCGCCGGCCGCCGCCAGGCCGGCGCCCCCTTCCCGCATGCCCTTCCCGCCCTCTGTCCGGCGGTAGTTGAGGAGACGTCACGCATGTCCGAGAACGTCGTTCACCTGCACAAAGACACCAACCCCACCCGCCCGGCCGTCCTCACCGTGGTCCCCGACCCGGCACCGGCCGCTCCCGCTGCGTCGGTCGTGGCCGCTCCGACGGTCGAGGCGGTCGACCTGCCCGGCAACCCGCTGGCCGACTGGCTCATGGCCCCTGAGGCGCCCGTGCTGCCCGTGTGGGCCCGCTCGCGTGCCTCCGTCGTGGCGAACGTCCGCGCGTCGGCCGGCTCACCTGGTGGCACACCCGCTACCACGGCTTCCGTACGCCGAAGTACCTGGTCAAGACGGTGCTGCTGGCCGCGCGTGGCTTCTTCCGTGCCGCCGCCGGGCTGTGGCCGACGCTGTCGGCGCAGGACCACAGCGCCGCCGTCAAGGCGCTGCGGGCGCAGGTCAAGGCCCGCCCGGAGGATGTCGACCTGGCGGTGCGGCTGCAAGCCGCGCACTACGCCCGTACGCACTCGCGGCGTTGGCGGTTCGGTGCCGCCGCCGCTGCGGTCGCCGCCGCCGCACTCGGTGTCGCGCTGGCGCCCCCGCTGCTGCAAGCCGGCATAGGAGCCGCCGTCATCACCCCGCTCGCCTACCTCGGACGGGGCAAGGAGACGCGGTTGCTGGACCAGGCGGCGCCGCCGCTGCGGGTGGACATGTCCGCGCAGCAGCTCAATGAGGCGCTGCGGGCCGCCGGCCTCCTCAAAAGCGGCAGCGGTAAGGAAGAGAAGGATCTGCCGAAGGTGGCGTGCACGATGGGCCCGGTCCGTGACGGCCGTGGCTGGGCCGTGATCTTCGACATGCCCCGTGGCGGCGGCAAGACCGCCTCCGACGTCCTCGCCAAGCGTGAGGTCATCGCGCAGGAACTCGGGGTCGACGAGATCCAGGTCATCATGTCCCGCGTCCGCGCGGCCAAGGGCGGCAATGCCGGCCGCGTGACGATGTGGGTCGCCGACGACGACCCCTACCTCGGCCCGCTGAACCCCTCGCCGTTGGAGAAGGCGGAGAAGTTCTCCATCTGGGACGCGGTCCCCTTCGGCCAGGACGCGCGCGGCAACCGCATCAGCGTGCCCGTGATGTGGCAGTCGATGTTCTTCGGCGGCCTGCCCCGCCGGGGCAAGACCTTCTCCCAACGGCTCCTGACGGCGGCGGGTCTGCTGGACGCCTACGTGCGCCACTACGTCGCCGACGGCAAGGGCGGCGCCGACTGGATGCCCATGAAGGCCGTCGCCCACCGGCTGGTCATGGGCGCCGAG
The DNA here is from genome assembly GCF_002154575.1 of Streptomyces bobili. Classification (GTDB taxonomy): domain Bacteria; phylum Actinomycetota; class Actinomycetes; order Streptomycetales; family Streptomycetaceae; genus Streptomyces; species Streptomyces bobili. The sequence goes on along the minus strand of NZ_MUBA01000297.1, from coordinate 372 downwards.
GACGCGGCGATCGAGGCGCTCAAGGCCATGCTGCAAGAGCTGCTTGCCGAGATGGAGCGCCGGTTCGCGCTGCTGCGGGACCTGCCGACGTCGGTGTGCCCGGAGGGCAAGCTGACCCCGGACATCATGGTCAAGTACAACCTGCCGGTCATCTTCGTGACGATCGACGAGCTGCAGGAGTACTTCACCGCGATGGAGCGCGAGGACCGCGAGCAGGTCATCAACGACCTGTGCCGCATCGCCCGCCGCGGCCCGGCGGCCGGGTTCATCTCCAACTTCGCCTCACAGCGCCCCGACGCCGAGTCGGTGCCGGCGAAGCTGCGGGAGATCATCACCATCCGCTACTCGACCCAGGTCGTCGACCGCACCAGC
>NZ_MUBA01000296.1 GCF_002154575.1 Streptomyces bobili | reverse complement strand
CGAGTCCCGCCTCGCGGCGGAACTGAGCGCGCTGCGGACCGTGCGCGAGACGCTCATCCGCGAGGACGCCAAGGCCAAGGCCCAGAACAAGGCCGCGAAGAAGTCGTCCGGGTGGTGGTGACCATGGCCGGTCAGACCCCGCCTGGTGAGTGCCCGCAGTGCTGGCAGCACGCCCACGACCGCAACGCGCACCGCCACCTGCGCCCGCGTGAGGACTGCCCGCAGTGTGTCGACCACATGGTCAACGGCCACCCCAACCTCGTGCCCAGGAAGTCGCGTTGGTGGTGAGCATGCCGCGACCTGTCCTGACCTCGCACTTTCACTGCCCGGACTGCGGACCGCTGGTGTTCGGCGTGACCCGGTCATCTGCGGCCAGGTGATCCCCGCTCCGGTCGTCGGCAACGGACCCGAACGCCAGTGCCCGGCCTGCAAGGCAGCACTGCGCGTCCACAAGACCAGCCACCGCCACTGAGTCCTCTGCGGGCGCCGGCCGCCGCCAGGCCGGCGCCCCCTTCCCGCATGCCCTTCCCGCCCTCTGTCCGGGGGTAGTTGAGGAGACGTCACGCATGTCCGAGAACGTCGTTCACCTGCACAAAGACACCAACCCCACCCGCCCGGCCGTCCTCACCGTGGTCCCCGACCCGGCACCGGCCGCTCCCGCTGAGTCGGTCGTGGCCGCTCCGACGGTCGAGGCGGTCGACCTGCCCGGCAACCCGCTGGCCGACTGGCTGATGGCCCCTGAGGCGCCCGTGCTGCCCGTGTGGGCCCGCTCGCGTGCCTCCGTCGTGGCGAACGTCCGTGCGTTCGGCCGGCTCACCTGGTGGCACACCCGCTACCACGGCTTCCGTACGCCGAAGTACCTGGTCAAGACGGTGCTGCTGGCCGCGCGTGGCTTCTTCCGGGCCGCCGCCGGGCTGTGGCCGACGCTGTCGGCGCAGGACCACAGCGCCGCCGTCAAGGCGCTGCGGGCGCAGGTCAAAGCCCGCCCGGAGGATGTCGACCTGGCCGTGCGGCTGCAAGCCGCCCACTACGCCCGTACCCACTCGCGGCGTTGGCGGTTCGGTGCCGCCGCCGCTGCGGTCGCCGCCGCCGCACTCGGTGTCGCACTGGCGCCCCCGCTGCTGCAAGCCGGCATAGGAGCCGCCGTCATCACCCCGCTCGCCTACCTCGGACGCGGGAAAGAGACGCGGCTGCTGGACCAGGCGGCACCGCCGCTGCGGGTGGACATGTCCGCGCAGCAGCTCAACGAGGCGCTGCGAGCCGCCGGCCTCCTCAAAAGCGGCAGCGGCAAGGACGAAAAGGACCTGCCGAAGGTTGCGTGCACGATGGGCCCGGTCCGCGACGGCCGTGGCTGGGCCGTGATCTTCGACATGCCCCGCGGCGGCGGCAAGACCGCCTCCGACGTCCTCGCCAAGCGCGAGGTCATCGCGCAGGAACTCGGGGTCGACGAGATCCAGGTCATCATGTCCCGCGTCCGCGCCGCCAAGGGCGGCAACGCCGGCCGCGTCACGATGTGGGTCGCCGACGACGACCCCTACCTCGGCCCGCTCAACCCCTCCCCCCTGGAGAAGGCGGAGAAGTTCTCCATCTGGGACGCGGTCCCCTTCGGCCAGGACGCCCGCGGCAACCGCATCAGCGTGCCCGTGATGTGGCAGTCGATGTTCTTCGGCGGCCTGCCGCGGCGGGGCAAGACGTTCTCCCAGCGGCTGCTCACGGCGGCGGGTCTGCTGGACGCCTACGTGCGCCACTACGTCGCCGACGGCAAGGGCGGCGCCGACTGGATGCCCATGAAGGCCGTCGCCCACCGACTCGTGATGGGCGCGGAGGATGCGGCGATCGAGGCGCTCAAGGCCATGCTGCAAGAGCTGCTGGCGGAGATGGAGCGGCGGTTCGCGCTGCTGCGTGACCTGCCGACGTCGGTGTGCCCGGAGGGCAAGCTGACCCCGGACATCATGGTCAAGTACAACCTGCCGGTCATCTTCGTGACGATCGACGAGCTGCAGGAGTACTTCACCGCGATGGAGCGCGAGGACCGCGAGCAGGTCATCAACGACCTGTGCCGCATCGCCCGCCGCGGCCCGGCGGCCGGCTTCATCTCCAACTTCGCCTCCCAGCGCCCCGACGCCGAGTCGGTGCCCGCGAAGCTGCGGGAGATCATTACCATCCGCTATTCGACACAGGTCGTCGACCGCACCAGC
>NZ_MUBA01000295.1:30970-31124 GCF_002154575.1 Streptomyces bobili | reverse complement strand
CGACCACGCGTACGCCGGTGAGCGGGCCGTGCCCCACCGTGTCTGCCGTCGTCGTCATCCAGCCCCCTTGCTGTGACACAACCGATGTAACACCAGTGATGCTAAGAACACGTCGCAGTGGGCACAAGACGTGGCGAGCAAGCGCTTGGCCAGT
>NZ_MUBA01000295.1:0-30954 GCF_002154575.1 Streptomyces bobili | reverse complement strand
CCTCTCAGCGGGCCTCTCAGCGGGCCTCTCAGCGGGCGTCGAGTTCCGACGTGCGCCGCTTCGGGGCGATCGTGCGATAGCTCTCCTCGACCCAGTCGCACAGCAGCTCGGCCGCCGGGGCGCCCTCCCCCGCCAGCGGGACGCTCACCCAGCCCGCCTTGCCGAGGCCGTACCCGGCCGGTTCGGCGCCCGGGGAGGCCAGCGCGTGGGCGTGGGCCGTCTCGTCCTTCAGCTTGACCGTGACTCCGAGCGGGTAACTGCCGTCGGTGACGCCGAGGAAGACGAACACCTTCTTGTCGACCTTGGCGACGGTCTCGCCCCAGGGGAACTCCTCGGTCGCACCCGGCAGGCCGAGCGCGAAGCGGCGTACTTTCTCCCATTTCCTCAGGGCGTTCCTGTCCACGGCCACCTGCTGCCTCCGGGCTCGTCGTCGGGCTCCGCACTGCTCACGCTAACCTCAGCCACCGACAGCGGCGCGGGCTGCGAGACCAAGGGGTGTCATGAGCAGGATGAAAAGGGCGGACCGCCCGTACGACCTCGTGCTCTTCGGGGCGACCGGCTTCGTCGGGACGCTCACCGCCGCGTACCTCGCGGCCCACGCGCCCGCGGATCTGCGCTGGGCGATCGCCGGCCGCGACGAGATGAAGCTGCGGCGGCTGCGGGACGCGCTGCCGGGCGGCGCGGAGCCCGGTGTGCTGCGGGCGGACGTCTCCGACCCGGCCTCGCTGCGCGCCCTCGCCGGGCACGCGCGCGTGCTCGCGACGACCGTCGGCCCCTACGTGGCGTACGGCGAGGAGCTGGTGGCCGCCTGCGCCGACGCCGGGACCGACTACCTCGACCTCACCGGCGAGCCGGAGTTCGTGGACCTGATGTACGTCCGGCACGACGCACGCGCGCGGGAGACGGGCGCCCGGCTCGTGCACGCGTGCGGCTTCGACTCCGTCCCGCACGACCTGGGCGCGTACTTCACGGTCCGCCAGCTCCCGGAGGGCGTCCCGCTGACCGTGGACGGCTACGTGAGCGCCGACGCCACCTTCTCGGGCGGCACGTTCGCCTCGGCGCTGGGCCAGTTCGCGCGCGGCCGGCAGATGGTCACCGCGGCCCGCGAACGGCACCGGCACGAACCCCGGCTGATGGACCGCCGGGCCACGGCACCGCTGGGGACGCCCCGGTTCGCCCCCGAGGTCGGCGCCTGGGCGCTGCCCCTGCCGACGATCGACCCGCAGATCGTGCGCCGGTCGGCGAAGGCACTGGAGCGCTACGGCCCCGACTTCCGCTACCGCCACTACGCGGCCGTACGACGCCTGCCGGTCGCGGTGGGCGGGACGGCGGCCGTCGGCGCCCTGTTCGCCGCGGCCCAGGTGCCGCCCGCCCGACGGTGGCTGTCGGACCGGCTCAAGCCTGGCGCGGGGCCGAGCGCCGAGAAGCGGGCGCGCAGCTGGTTCTCCGTCCGGTTCGTGGGCGAGGGCGGCGGTCGGCGGGTGTACACGGAGGTCTCCGGCGGGGACCCGGGCTACGACGAGACGGCGAAGATGTTCGCCGAGGCGGCACTGTCCCTGGCCTTCGACGACCTGCCGGAGACCGCCGGGCAGGTCACGACGGCGGTGGCGATGGGCGACGCGCTGACCGAACGGCTGCGCGCGGCGGGCATCCGCTTCCGGGTGGCGGCGAGCCGCTGACCGAGGGCCGGTCCGGGTCCCTTCGTCCTAGACCGGCCATTCCACCAGTGTGTAGATCATCCCGACGATCCAGCCGAGGCCTGCCAGGACGGCGAGGACCAGTGCGGCGTTCACGGCGCGCTCGACGTGCCGGTCGGGGTCGGCGAGGGGCTTGGGGGCTCGGTGCGTCGTCATGCGGCCACTGTGCCGACGGCGCACCGTCCGCCACATCCGTACAGGTACTCAGACCGGCCCACATGCGCACCCTGGGCGTCGACGGCCCCGGCCCGCCCGCGATTTGAGACTTCTGGCCTCCCTCACCCTGCGTTCCCTGGGCCGTTGGGACGCGAAGTGCCAACAAGCACTTCAATGAAACGCTGGAAGGGCACGCGAGCGGAGGGAGGTGAGCTGCGTGAAGTTCGTTCTCGAAGTCGCCCTGGACGAGGGGGCGTCGGCCCAGGACCGGGCCCGTGAGCTGGGGCGTGTCCTGCGCTACTGGGGCGGGAACCTCGGCCACTACGCCCTGGAGCCCGGCGACGGGTCGCCGGTGTACGACTCGGAGTACCGCGAGGTCGGTCAGTGGCGGGTCGCCGACTCCTGAGGCGTCTCCTGAGGCGTCCCGGGCATTGTCCCGGAGGTTCCCTGGGACGCCTCCCGGAGGGCTTCCTCCAGCGCCCTGCGGCACAGCGCGTCCGCCCGCCGGGTCGTCTCCGGCAGGCGGAACTCCGGGGCGAGGGCGAGGGTGTGGGCGCAGGCGTTGTCCAGGCTCACCCGGTGGCCGACGGACACGAAGACCGGCTTGACGCCCGCGCGGGTGCGCAGGGCGCGGCCGACCTCGTCGTCACCGGCGAGCAGCGGTGCGGCCGACCCGCGCGCGGCGGCCGGCTCGGCGTACGTGAAGGTGAACGGGTTCTTCGCGACGCCGATCGTCGGGAGGCCGGTGAGGACCCCTAGATGGCTGGCGAGGCCGAAGCGGCGGGGGTGGGCGAGGCCGTAGCCGTCGCAGACGACCAGGCCCGGTGCGCAGGGCAGGGCGTCCAGGGCGGCGAGCACGGTGGGGATCTCCCGGAACGCCAGCAGGCCGGGGACGTACGGGAAGGAGATCCGGCCCACGGCGGTGGCCTCGGCGAGCACGTCGAGGCTCGCCGCGTCCAGCACGACGGCGGCGGCCACGACGACGTCCCGGTCGTCGTCGTAGGCGACGTCGACCCCGGTCACGTGCCCGGTGCCGGGCGGCGGCCCCGGTTCGTCGAGCACCACGGAGGCCCGCAGCTCGTCCTGGACCGCGCGGGCCTCTTCCTCGGTGGCGGGCCAGCCCGCCGGAATGCTTACGGTCGTCATGGTGGGGACGAGCCTACGGGGCGCGCCCCCGACGGCGTAGGCTCGCGATCATGTTCGTACTGGAACTGAGCTACACCGCACCGCTCGACGCCGTGGACGCCGTCCTCCCCGACCATGTGGCCTGGATCGAGGAGCAGTACGCGCGCGGGCTGTTCCTGGCCTCCGGGCCCAAGAACCCCCGCGACGGCGGGATCATCGTCGCCGTCGCGGAGGACCGGGCCCGGATCGAGGAGATCACGGCCGGCGATCCCTTCGTCCTGGCCGGCGTGTGCGCGTACCGGATCACGGAGTTCGAGGCCACGAAGACGGCGCCCGAGCTGCAGCGGTACCGGGTCACGCCCGGCTGAGCGGCCCCGCGCCGTCAGTCCTTGCCGAGGGCGCGCTGCAGCTGGCTCTTGTTCATGTCCGAACGGCCGTGGATGTCGCGGCGCTTGGCCTCCTCGTACAACTGGTCGTAGGTGGGCCCCTGAGAGCCCTTCCCGGACCGCCGGCCGCCCCGCTCGCCGGACGACATGTCCTGCGTGGAGGTACGGCTGGCGGTCTTCGACTCGCCGGACCGTGCCCGCTCCTTGTTCACCGTGCGGGAGGCGATCTCCTTCGCCCGGCCGGCGCTCTCTCCCCGCTCCTGCGCGCTTTCCTTGATGTGCTCGTACTGCCGCTCCCGCTTGGGGCTGGAACCGCGTGGCATGTGCGCTCACTCCTCTCGTGTCCGCACCTCACGGGTACCCCCCGAAACGGCTATCGCTCCAGCCGTGCCACCCGCCCCTGTTCGCCGGCGGCCCAGCAGCCGCGGTCGGGGGTGCAGTCGACGGTGTCGTACGAGCCCGTGTCGACCGTGCGCCAGGTGCGGCCGGCGTCCGTGGTCAGGTCGGTGCCGGTCGGGCCGACCGCGAGGGCGGCGGTGCGGCTGTGCGGCAGCCAGGCGACGCCGGAGCGGTAGGCGGGCGGGGGTGTGCCGGCGGGCCGCCAGGTGCGGCCCGCGTCGCCGGTCGCGGCGGCGGCCGACGGGGAGGGCTGGTCCGCGCGGTAGTCGCCGCCGACCGCCAGGCCGTGGGTACGGTCGCGGAAGGCGAGGGCGAACACCCCGCGCGCGGGGTCGCCCGCCGGGATCGGGGCGTCGGTGACCGTCCAGGTCAGGCCCCGGTCCGCCGAGTGCAGCACACGCGCGCGCTCCGCCCCGCCGGTGGCCAGCCACACGTCGCGGGAACCGGCCGACACCAGGCACTGGCCGCTCGCCGCGAAGCCCGCCTCGCCCGGCAGGGCCGTCGGCATGCCCGCGTCCGGCAGCACCGTCCAGGAACGGCCGCCGTCGCTGGTCGACAGGATGCGGAACCGGCCGTCCACGGGGTCGCTCATCGCCAGTCCGTGGCGGCGGTCGAAGAAGGTCATGCAGTCGTAGAAGGCCCGCGTGTCGGTGTTGCGGAAGGACTCCGTCCAGGTCGCCCCTCCGTCGTCGGTGCGGTACACGCGGGAGGCCTCGCCCTCACCGATGGCCAGCACCACGGCGCGCCGCGCGTCGAACGCCTCGACGTCGCGGAACTGGAGGCCGGCGGCGCCGGGCGGGGAGACGTTCCGCCAGTTCGCGCCGCCGTCGGTGGTGCGCAGGACGGTGCCCTGTGTGCCGGCCACCCAGGCGGTGTCGCGGTCGACCGCCGCCAGCCCGCGGAAGCGGACGGTGGGGGTGCCGGTGTCCTTGGGCGCCCACGCGGGCGTGTGGCCGCCCGGCCGCCCGGTCTCCCCGGCCTGTGCGGGTACGGCCGTCAGAACGGCCAGCGCCGCCGCGCAGGCCGCTCCCGCCGCGACCGTCCGCCCCGCACGCCTCACCCGTGCCGTCCCTACCGTGCCTGTCCCGCGCCGCGTCTTCCCCAAGGGCCTCATGGCGGGCGAAGCTAGTCCACCTCTTCGGTGGCGTCCAGATGCCCGCGATCACCTCAACAGCCCTACGGGACACGGCAGGAGAGGTGAGTCACTCGTGTGCATGAAAGGCGGTGACCGAGGTCACTCGGCTTTCGTGTGCACGGATCGGCCGATTCCGGCGTCTCTTCCAGTGTCCGGCCGCACCCAACCGGAAGTTCGCCCCGCCGTCACAAGGGAGCAAGGCGTTGTCCATCGTCATCGAGCAGCCCGTCGAGGCGCGCCTGGTCGCCGCCGCGCCTCGGATGCAGAGCATCCCCGCCACCCTGCACTACGACCGGCGTGACCCCTTCGCCGTCCGTATGACCTTCCCCGCCCCGGCCACCCTGGAGGGCGTGGACGTCTGCTGGACCTTCGCCCGCGACCTGCTCACCGCGGGTCTGCACGACGCCGAGGGCGACGGGGACGTCCGCGTGCGGCCGTACGGCTACGACCGCACGGTGCTGGAGTTCCACGCGCCCGAGGGCACCGCGATCGTGCATGTGCACTCGGCGGAGATCCGGCGGTTCCTCCAGGCCACCGGCGAGCTGGTGCCGGCCGGTCTGGAACACCTCCAGCTGGACCTCGACCACGACCTCGCGGAGCTGATGCGGGACGCCTGAGTAATTCCGTTGACAGCCCTTCCCGGCCGCTCCTACCGTGAGTGACGCATCTGTTGCCGCCGATAGGAGAAGGACGTTGCTCGTCTGAGGTCTGAGACACCACGCCGCACCCATGGGGTGCCGGCGTCGCGTGCGACCTCGGCGTTCGAGCCGTTCTTGCGGAGCAGGGCCTTCCCACGGGCTTCCGTGGCCCCACGCTCCCTCCGCTCCTCCCGCGGTGGTCGCCGCCTTGACGGTGTCTCGATACGCGTTGCCCTGACCGCACACGCGACCGCGAGGCCCTCTTGTCATCTTCGATCACCTGTACGTCCCTCTCCTTCGCCTGGCCCGACGGCACCCCCGTCCTCGACGGGCTCGACGTCGCCTTCGGCCCCGGCCGGACCGGCCTCGTCGGCGTCAACGGCTCCGGCAAGTCGACCCTGCTGAAGCTGATCGCCGGCGAACTCACCCCCTCCGACGGCACCGTCCGCACGGCCGGCCAGATCGGATACCTCCCGCAGAACGTCACGCTCGACACCTCCCTGCGCGTCGACGAGGTCCTCGGCATCTCCGCCCGCCGGGCCGCGCTGCACGCCATCGAGGCCGGGGACGTCCGCGAGAAGCACTTCGAGACCCTCGGCGACGACTGGGACGTCGAGGAGCGCGCCCTGGCCACCCTCGGCGAACTCGGCCTCGCCGCCATCGGCCTGGACCGCACCATCGGCGAGGTGTCGGGCGGCGAGTCCGTCCTGCTGCGGCTCGCCGCACTGCTGCTGCGCCGGCCGGACATCCTGCTGCTCGACGAACCGACCAACAACCTCGACCTGTACGCCCGGCGGCGCCTGTACGCGGCCGTCGCGTCCTGGCCGGGCGTCATGGTCGTCGTCAGCCACGACCGGGAACTGCTCGAACTCGTCGACCAGATCGCCGACCTGCGGGCCGGCGAGGTCGCCTGGTACGGCGGCAACTACTCCGCCTACGAGGAGGCGCTCACCACCGAGCAGGAGGCCGCCGAACGCATGGTGCGCGTCGCCGAGTCCGACCTGCGCAAACAGAAGCGCGAACTGTCCGACGCCCAGATGAAACTGGCCCGGCGCAAGCGCTACGGCCAGAAGATGTGGGACCAGAAACGCGAACCGAAGATCGTCATGGGGGCGCGCAAGCGGGCGGCGCAGGAGTCCGCGGGCAAGCACCGCATCCTGCACGAGGAGAGGCTCGCCGAGGCCAGGGAACGGCTCGACGAGGCGGCCCTGGCCGTCCGGGACGACGCCGAGATCCGCGTCGACCTGCCGTACACGGCCGTACCGCCGGGCCGTGACGTCCTCAGCCTGCTCGATCTGCGGCTCGCGTACGGCGCGCGTGTGGAGGGCGGATTCGATCTGCGCGGGCCCGAGCGGGTGGCGCTGGTGGGGCGCAACGGCGCGGGCAAGACGACGCTGCTGCGCACGATCGCCGGCGAACTGGCCCCGGTGGCGGGCGAGGTGCACGCGCACGTGCCGCTCCGCTTCCTGCCGCAGCGGCTGGACGTCCTCGACGACGGGCTGACGGTCGCCGAGAACGTGGCCCGCTTCGCGCCGGACGCCACCGACAACCGGATCAGGGCCCGGCTGGCCCGCTTCCTGTTCCGGGGCGGCCGGGCCGACCAGAGGGCGGCGACGCTGTCCGGCGGCGAACGCTTCCGGGCGACACTCGCGGCGCTCATGCTGGCCGAGCCCGCGCCGCAGCTGCTGCTGCTGGACGAGCCGACCAACAATCTCGACATGGCGAGCGTCCGGCAGCTCACGTCCGCCCTGGAGTCCTACGAGGGCGCCCTGATCGTGGCCAGCCACGATCTGCCGTTCCTGGAGTCGATCGGGATCACCCGCTGGCTGCTGCTGGACGGGGAGCTGCGCCCGACGTCGGCGCGGGAGCTGGCGGATCCGGTGTAGGGCCTCTCGTTTGGATCAGGCCGGGCTCGCGGGCCCTGGTCTCAGGAGGGGCACATTGTTACTGGGGGGTTATGCCCCGGTGGTCCCGCCCTGCATGATGGCTGATCGGCGCCCCTCGCGCGGCGCCGGTCAGCCACCGCCGATGCGAAAGACATGGACGTGCCCAGCAAGAAGGCCCTCATCCGCCGCCCCAGCCCGCGCCTCGCCGAAGGCCTGGTGACGCATGTCGAGCGCGCGGCGGTCGACGTGGACCTCGCCCTGGAGCAGTGGGAGGCCTACGGCGAGGCCCTGCGGGCCAACGGCTGGGAGACCGTCGAGATCGACCCCGCCGACGACTGCCCGGACTCCGTGTTCGTCGAGGACACGGTCGTGATGTACCGCAACGTCGCCCTCATCGCCCGGTCCGGCGCCGAGTCCCGGCGGGCGGAGACGGCCGGGGTCGAGGAGGCCGTCGCCCGGCTGGGCTGCTCGGTCAACTGGATCTGGGAGCCGGGCACGCTGGACGGCGGCGACGTCCTCAAGGACGGCGACACCGTCTACGTCGGCCGGGGCGGCCGTACGAACGCGGCCGGGGTCCAGCAGGTCCGGGAGGCCTTCGAGCCGCTCGGGGCGCGGGTCGTGGCCGTCCCCGTGAGCAAGGTGCTGCATCTGAAGTCGGCGGTCACCGCGCTGCCCGACGGCACCGTGATCGGCCACATCCCCATGGTGGACCGGCCCGCGCTGTTCCCACGGTTCCTGTCGGTGCCCGAGGAGGCCGGCGGCCATGTGGTGCTGCTCGGCGGTCCCAGACTGCTCATCTCGGCGAGCGCGCCCAAGACCACGGATCTGCTCGCCGACCTCGGGTACGAGCCCGTCGTGGTCGACATCAGCGAGTTCGAGAAGCTGGAGGGATGTGTGACATGCCTCTCGGTGCGCCTGCGGGGTCTGTACGCCTGACCGGGTGATCGTGTCACCGGTTCGGCCCCGCGACCTGCGTGTCCCGGAGCCCTTCGGGGTACCCGCAAAGCTCGTCGGGCGCCTGGTCGGACAGGCGCTGATCAGCAGTCTTTACAGCGAACTTAACCTACGGCTACGTAACCTACGGGTTCGTAGCCTACGATCCCGTAAGTTCCGGCGCCGCCCGCCGGACGTAGTCCGCATTTGATCACGTCCCCTGGAGTACCCGTGACGACCACCTCCCCGCACCTCGGCAGCCCCTCCGCCGTCTGGACCGACGCCCGGCTGCTGTACGCGCTGGAGGAAGTCGTCGAGACCGAGCTGAACCGGCACCTGAAGGTCACCAAGGACTGGATGCCGCACGAGTACGTTCCGTGGAGCGACGCCCGCAACTTCCCCGGCTTCTTCGAGGACGGCGAGGCCTGGGAGAAGGGCCAGTCCAAGGTCACCGAGATCGGCCGGATCGCCCTGGTCGTGAACCTGCTCACCGAGGACAACCTCCCCAGCTACCACCACGAGATCGCCTCCCTCTTCGGCCGGGACGGCGCCTGGGGCACCTGGGTGCACCGCTGGACGGCCGAGGAGGGCCGGCACGGCATCGTGATGCGCGACTACCTGCTCGCCTCGCGCGCGGTCGACCCGGACCAGCTGGAGCAGTTCCGGATGGTCCACATGAGCGAGGGCTTCGAGTCGGACAACCGCCACTCGATGCTCCACTCGGTGGCCTACGTCGCCTTCCAGGAGCTGGCCACCCGCGTCTCGCACCGCAACACCGGCCACCAGTCGGGCGACCCGGTCTGCGACCGCATGCTGGCCCGCATCGCGACCGACGAGAACCTGCACATGGTCTTCTACCGGAACCTGCTCAAGGCCGCCTTCGAGCTCGCGCCCGACCTGACGATGCAGGCGGTACGCGACGTGGTCGTGAACTTCCGCATGCCCGGCCACGGCATGCCCGGATTCGAGCGGGCCGCCGCCCAGATGGCGATCGGCGAGATCTACAACATGCGCATCCACCACGACGACGTCATCCAGCCCGTCCTGCGCTACCTGAAGGTCCTGGACATCGAGGGTCTCGACCCGGAGGGCCTCAAGGCGCAGGAGGAGCTCGGCCTGTACATGGGCGGCCTGGACGCGGAGGCCTCGAAGTTCGACGAGAAGCTGGCGGCCCGCAAGGCCCGCATGGCGGCCCGCGCCGCGGGCTGACCCGCCGGCCACCACGCCGCCACCACGCCGCAGACGCACGGCCCGCACGGGGAAGCGAACTCCCGGTGCGGGCCGTTCGCGTCCTGGATCCACGGGTCCCGGGCGGTGCGTGGCATCAGTTCGTGCGGCGCAGGTGGAGGCGTTCCTTCTCGGACAGGCCGCCCCAGACGCCGAAACGTTCGTCGTGGGCGAGGGCGTAGTCGAGGCACGCGGTCCGCATCTCACACATGCCGCAGATGCGCTTGGCCTCCCGTACCGAGCTGCCGGGCTCCGGGAAGAAGAAGTCCGCCCCGGTCTGGGCGCACAGGGCCTCCCGCTGCCAGGCGAGGTCGGGTGTGGGAATCGTGTCGGTGGGCATGGCCAGAATCGTGACGTGCGGCGAAAAACGTTCCCTCAACGCCGGATATACGGCGCCCGGCAGGGCCCCCGCCGCACTGATGGTGCCCCCGGAACGGAGCGTCGCGCACGGCGGCGCGCCGGGCCCGTCCGCCGCGCTCCGGCAGCGATCGCCGGTGGGCGGTGCCAGACTCGGCAGTGCAGTGAACGGGACTCAGAACGGGACTTTCCGAGGAGGAGGGCGAAGATGCTCACCACCCGTTTCGTCAACGGCGCTCCGAACTGGCTCGACATCGGCACGACCGACATCGACCGCGCCGCCGCCTTCTACGGCGCCCTCTTCGGCTGGCGGTTCGTGTCCGCGGGACCCGACGCCGGCGGCTACGGCTTCTTCCAGCTGGACGGGAGGACGGCGGCGGGTGGTATGGGTTCCGCTCCCGAGCAGGGCCCCGCGTCGTGGACGGTCTACTTCCGTACGACGGACGCCGACGCCACCTGCGAGGCGGCCGAGCAGGCGCACGGCAGGGTGCTGTTCCCGCCGATGGACGTCATGGGCCAGGGCACGATGGCGATCATCGTCGACCCGGCCGGGGTGCCGTTCGGCGTCTGGCAGCCGGGCCGGCTGGCGGGCCTCGACGTGGCGGGCGAGCCGGGCTCGCTGTGCTGGGTCGAGCTGTACACCCCGGACATCGCCGCGGCGGCGGCCTTCTACCGCTCCACGCTCGGACTGGAGACCTCGGGCGTCCCCTTCCCCGGCGGTACGTACACCTGCGTGAACCCCGCCGGGGCCGGCGAGGAGTCGATGTTCGGCGGGGTCGTCCCGTTGGCCGACGACCCCACGGAGGCGCCGCACCCGCCGTACTGGCTGCCGTACGTCGAGGTGGCGGACGTGGACGCGGTCGTGGCGCGGGCCGAGGAGCTGGGCGGCACCGTCCGGCTGGCCGCGACGGACATCGAGGGCGTCGGACGGGTCGCCCGGCTGGCGGATCCGGACGGGTCCCGCTTCGCGGTGATCAGGAGCGAGCCGCGGGGGACGTGAGAGCGGCCCTCGCTATGCGGAGGCCCGGCGTACGAGGGTGGTCGGCAGGACCTCACCGCTCGGCGCGGGGCGTACGGGGTCCGGGGCGGCCCCGCCGGTGTTGCGGCGGTCGAGGCTGCGCAGCAGGAGGCGGGTCATGACGCGGCCCATCTCCTCGATGTCCTGACGGACCGTGGTGAGGGGCGGGTCGCTCTGTTCGGCGACCGGCACCATGTCGTCGAAGCCGACCACGGCGACGTCCTCGGGCACCCGCCGCCCGCGTTCCCGCAGGACGCGCAGGACGCCCGAGGCGGTGAGGTCGTTCGCGGCGAACACGGCGTCGACCTCCGGACAGCGGTCGAGCAGCTCCCGCATGGCCCGCTCGCCGCCGCCGGGGGTGAAGTCGCTCTCCACCACCAGCCGCGGGTCGGCGTCGCCCATCACGTCCCGGTAGCCCTGGAGGCGGTCCGCCGCGGACGTCTGGTCGAGCGGCCCGGTGATGTGCGCGACGCGGGTACGGCCGAGGCCGACGAGATGGCGTACGGCCGCACGGGCGCCGCCGCGGTTGTCGCTGTCCACGTACACGACGTCGCGGGTGCCGTCGCCCCAGCCGGGCCGGCCGCCGAACACGGTCGGCACCCCGGCGCCCTGGATCAGCTCGGGCAGCGGGTCGTCGACATGGAGGGAGAAGACGAGGGCACCGTCGACATGGCCGCCGGCGAGGTACCGGGCGACTCGGGTGTGGTCGTCGCGGCCCTCGGTGAGGAGCAGCACCAACTGGTTGTCGTGGGCCGTCAACTCCTTGCTTATCCCGCGTAGTTGGAGGGCGAAGAAGGGGTCGGCGAAGACGCGGGTCTCCGGTTCGGCGATGACGACGGCGACGGCGTCGTGCCGCTTGGTGACCAGGCTGCGCGCGGCCTGGTTGGGGACGTAGCCGAGCTCTTCCACGGCCTGCCGGACCCGCTCGACGAGGGGCTCACGGACCCCGTCGCCACCGTTGACGACCCGTGAGACGGTCGCCCGCGACACCCCGGCCCGTGCGGCCACCGCCTCCAGCGTGGGACGTGGCACTGTGTCGCTCACTTCGGGGCTCCTCCTCCGTGCGGTGCGGCTCAGGATAGCCGCGCGGGAGGGGAGGCGAGAGCGCTCCCGCCAGGCGGGCGGGGCGTGCGCGTGCCGCCGCCGTGCCGTGCGCGGGGCGCGCCGGGCGGGTGAGCGGGCCCGGCACTCCTCAGCGTTCGTGGGGGTGGTGCGGCTCGTACCCGGGGATCGTGCCGTCCGGCTTCCTCACCAGGAACAGGCCCACCATGCCCATGTCGGAGTGGCTCTGCACATGGCAGTGGTACATCCACGCGCCGGCGCCCACGCCCTCCCCCGCGATCACCTGGAAGCCGAAGGAGTCGGCCGGTCCGACGATCTTGTTGTCGATGACCTGGCTGGGGTCTTCGGGGCCGGTGAGCGTGCCGGTGCGGTTGTCGGCCCAGCGATGTCCGTGCAGGTGGAAGGTGTGGTAGTACTCGCCGTGCGTGATCATCACGAACTCGACGCGATCACCCACCGTGGCCTCGAAGTCGGGGCCGCTGTGGGCGGGCCTGTTGTTGATCGTCATGTCGTTGAAGACGATCGTGTGGGTCGCGTCGGGCAGGACGTCGCCCGCGCGGCGGACGATCACCGGGCCGTAGAGGCCCTTGCGGATGCCGCCCGTGCCGTGTTCCGTGCCGACGACATGGTCGTGGTAGTGCCAGTAGCCCGCGCTGCCGGCGCGCCAGGTGCCGTCCGCGCGGCGGCCGGGGGCGTGGGTGCGCCAGGTGTAGGTGCGGGTTCCGCCCGGTTCCACGTCGCTGTGGTTCTGTGCCGTGCCGTCGCTGGAGATCTCGTAGTCGAGGCCGTGCACATGCAGGCTCGCGGCCACGTCCAGGGTGTTCTCGAACTCGATGTGGACGGTGTCTCCCTCGTTCACCTCGATCAGCGGGCCCGGGACCGTCGCCCTGCCCTTCTCGAAGCCGTAGCCGAACCGCCCGTCGGGGAGCTTCTCGGCGTAGAGCCTGAGGTGTCTCACCTGGCCGCCGACGGGGGCCGCGGCGGTGTCGGGGCGGGCGCCGGCGGTCTCGGACGCCACCAGCGATAACGATGTCGCGGCGGCGCCGCCGAGCAGTACCCGCCGGTTGAAGTCACGTCTGTCCATACGGAACTCCCCACGCTGATACGGGACTTGCCCGCGCGTACCTGTGATGAGCCGGTGCGACGGTACCGGGCGTTCCGTCGTTCATCCACACCGAGGACAAAGTTCGTGCCATTGCGGTGATTGGTATTGGCGAGCCCGGCAAAGGGGTCTAGCTTCCTTGGCGCTGCCGCTGTGACCAAGGAGGTGCCCATGCACTTACGAGGGTTGAGCACGAGACGCGCGAAGAGCACGGAGCGTGCGCGAACCGCGAGGGTTGAGGGAACCGCGAGGGGTGCGGGAACCGCGAGACGCGGCGTACGGCGCAGGAGACGGGCCAGGGTGGCCGCGGTGGCCGCCGTGACCGTGACCGCCGGGCTGCTGTCGGGGCCCGCCGTGCAGGCGCGTCCGGCGCCGGAACCGCCCCTGACAACGATATCCGTGACGTCGCCTCCGGGCGGTCCGGGTGTGAACGTCCTCGTCTTCCACGGCTCCGCCGCCGCCGGGGAGGAGTCACCGGTCGTCGACGCCGGGATCGAGGCGATCGAGGACATCGGCCTGACCGGCGCGACGGACCAGCGCTTCGCGGTCGAGGCCACGGACGACGCCTCGGTCTTCACCGACGGGCCGCGCCTGAGCCGCTTCCACGCGATCGTCTTCCTGACCGGGGGCGGAGACGTCCTCGATCCCGAGCAGGAGGCGGGCCTGGAGGCCTACATGGAGGCGGGCGGCGGTTTCGTCGGCCTGCACGACGCGGCGCGCGCGGAACCGTATTCGGACTGGTTCACCGGTCTGATCGGCGCCCGGCCCGCGGCGAACGGGCCGACGGCCGTGCAGCGGGCCACCGTCGAGGTGGGCGACCGCCGGCATCCGGCCGGAAAGGACCTCCCCGTCGAGTGGAAACGGCCCGACCGGTGGCCGAACTGGACGCGCAACCCCACCGGGACCGTGCACACCGTCGCCCGGGTGCGGGAGTCGACGTATCAGCCGGGTACGAGCGCCAACGGCGCCGATCATCCCATCAGTTGGTGCCGGGACTACGACGGCGGCCGGTCCTTCTACACGGGGATGGGCGGCACGGTGTCCGCGTACGACGAGACGGACTTCCGTGCGCATCTGCGGGGCGCGCTGCTGTGGACGACGCGGCTGGCGCAGGCCGACTGCAAGGCGACCATCACGGCCCACTACAAGGCCGAGCGGCTGACACAGCCCAACCGGCCCGGCCTGAACGATCAGATCGGCGAGCCGCACGGGCTGGTCACGGCGCCCGACGGCCGGGTGCTGTACATCGGCCGCGGCGGTGCCGACTCCTCGCAGCCGGTGATCACCGACTGGAACAACCCGGACATCGGCAAGGGCAAGGGCGAGATCCACGTCTACGACCCGGTGACCAAGAAGGTCACTCTGGCAGGCGCGTTGACCGTTTTCGGGAACAAGGGCGGCGGTGACGAGCTGGTCAAGGTCGAGGAGGGCCTGCTCGGCATCGAGCTGGACCCGCGTTTCGCGCAGAACGGCTGGGTGTACCTGCACTACACGCCCCACTCGGGGGTCGACCGCGACAAGCGCATGGCCGAGCGGCGTGTTTCCCGGTTCGCGCTCGACCCGGCCACGAACAGGCTGGACCTGGGCAGCGAGAAGGTGCTGCTGAAGTGGCCGGTGCAGGTGCACAGTTGCTGCCATGCGGGCGGTGGGATGGCCTGGGACTCGCGGGGCAACCTGTACATCGCGACCGGTGACAACAACTCGAGCGGTTTCAGCGACGGTTACTCCGGAAACAACCCGCAACCGAACTACAAGGGTGTTTCCTTCGCCGACGCGCGCCGCACCGCCGGCAACACCAACAACCTCAACGGCAAGATCCTGCGCATCCACCCGGAGCCCGACGGGACGTACACGCTGCCCGAGGGCAATCTCTTCACCGGCCGGGAGAGCGCCGAGGGCGGCGGGAAGACACGGGGCGAGATCTATGTGATGGGGGTCAGGAACCCGGCCCGCATCTCGGTCGACCGGCAGACCGACGTGCTGTACGCGGGCTGGGTCGGTCCGGACGCGAGCGTCCCCTCCACGACCTGGGGTCCGGCGAAGTACGACACGTTCGCCGTCATCACCGAGGCCTCCAACCGGGGCTGGCCGTACTGCATGGGCAACAAGCAGCCCTACCGCGACCGCAATCTGCCGGACCCGGCGAAGCCGCTCGGCTGGTACGACTGCGACCGTCCGAAGAACGAGTCGCCGAACAACGACGGCCTGGTGAACCTGCCGCCGGTCACCGGCAACAACATCTGGTACTCGCCGCAGGGCGGCGCCCCGGACTATCCGCGGGACGCGAGCGGAGTCCCGTCCTACAAGCAGGACGAGGCCCGCTATCTGCTGCCGTGGCTGAAGGGAGGCGGCCAGGCCGCGATGAACGGGCCGCTCTACCGCTACGACGCCGCGAGCGCGAGCACGGCCAAGTGGCCCGCGTACTGGGACGGCAAGTGGTTCGTCGGCGACTTCTACGACGCCGACCAGCCGCGCAACGCGGTCCTGATGAACCCGGCGACGCAAGGTGCCGGGAGCCTGCCCGTGCACTCCGAGTCGCTGAAGAAGATCGTGCCGGTCGGAACCGACGGGATCCGCAACCTCATGGACTGGAGGTTCGGTCCGGACGGCGCCCTCTACGTCCTCGACTACGGGCGCGGCTTCTTCACCTCCGACGCCAGGTCGGCGCTGTGGCGGGTCACTTACACCGGCGGCGGGCCGACCCCGGCCGTCGGACAGCTCGCGAGGGGGACGCGGTGACACATCGGCGAAGGCTCTGGACGGCCCTGCTGGCCGCCGTCCTGATGGTGCTCGGGCTGCAGGCCGGGCCCGGTGCGGCCAGGCCCGGGCAACAACCGGTTCGCGCTGTTCTT
The DNA here is from genome assembly GCF_002154575.1 of Streptomyces bobili. Taxonomy (GTDB): domain Bacteria; phylum Actinomycetota; class Actinomycetes; order Streptomycetales; family Streptomycetaceae; genus Streptomyces; species Streptomyces bobili. Next base: position 14,981 of record NZ_MUBA01000295.1, on the reverse strand, counting down.
CCCGCCGCGGCCGCACAGGTGCTGACCTGGACGGCCGGTGACGACATCACCCGGTACACGACGGCGCCGACGACCGCGGTGGCGGGCCCGGCGACGATCGTCTTCGAGAACAGCGCGGCGACCGGCAACACCACGGGGATGCCGCACACGTTGACGTTCGTGACGAGCGATCCCGAGTTCAACGGCGATGTCGAGCTGAACATCCTCGCCAACCCGAACGACGACATGGGCGGCCGTCACACCGCCGAGGTCACGCTCTCCCCCGGCCGCTACTTCTACCACTGCACGATCCCCGGCCACGGGCAGATGCAGGGCATCCTCGTGGTGTCCGAGGGCAGCGGGGAGGACACCACCGCGCCGCAGACGTCGGCACGGGTCAGCGGGGTGCAGAACGCGCAGGGCGAGTATGTGGGATCCGCGAGCGTGGCGGTCGCGGCGACCGACGAGACCGGCGGGTCGGGGGTCGACAGGATCCAGTACGCCGTCGACGCGACAGGCGACTGGGTACCGTATACAGCGCCCGTGGTCGTGGACCGGGCCGGCGGTCACACGATCCGCTACCGCGCCTTCGACAAGGCCGGCAACGTCTCCGCCGAGAAGACCGTGGCGTTCACCGTCGTGCCGCCGGCCTCGGACGACACCACCCCGCCGGAGACCTCGGCGACGGTGAGCGGTGAGCTGAACGCCGACGGGACGTACGTCGACATGGCGACCGTCACCGTCACGGCCTCCGATACGGGGTCGGGCGTCGACCGTATACAGTATGCGGTCGGCGGGGCGACGGACGACTGGATCTCGTACACCGCCCCCGTCATGGTCCACCAGGTCGGCACCCACACCGTCCGCTACCGGGCCGTCGACAAGGCGGGCAACGCGTCGGCCGTCAAGAGCGTCACCTTCACGGTGGTCGCCGCACCTCCGCGGGACACCACTCCCCCGGTGACCGGCGTGACCGTCGAGGGCACCCGCAACGCGGCGGGCGCCTACATCGGACACGCCCGCGTGACGGTCGGCGCGAGCGACGAGGGCGGCTCGGGGGTCGCGGCCGTCGAGTACTCGCTCGACGGCGGGCCGTACCTGGCGTACACCGCCGCCGTGGTCGTCGACCGGGCCGGCACCCACACCGTGGCGTACCGGGCGACCGACAGGGCGGGCAACACCTCGGCGGCACGCGACGTGAGTTTCACGGTGGCGGCCGGCGGCGGCGTGCCCGCGCCCGCCTGCCCGGAGTGGGACGAGCGGTTGACGGTGTTCGTCGGCACGGTCGGCACCGGGGTCCCGAACCGGGTGACCGACAACCGGTGCCGGATCAACGAGTTGATCGAGGACGAACGGGAGTGGACGTCCCACGCCCTGTTCCTCAAGCATGTGAGGACGGTCCTGGACGCGCTGTTCAGGAACGGGGTCGTCGACGAGCGCGAGTACGACACGGTCCTCGGGGCGGCCGGCACCTCCGGGATCGGCGAGCCCGGACAGACCGAGGGCTACCGCACGATCATGGACGGCAGCGCCGCGTCCCTCGCCCGGTGGGAACAGGTCGGCGGCGGCTCCTTCGCCCCGAACGGCGACGGCTCGATCACCTCGGGCACGACGAGGGCCGGCCTCGGCATGCTGTGGTACCCGCAGCGCAAGTACGCCGACTTCTCGCTGCGTCTGCAGTGGCGGGACGACGCGCCGGGCACCGGCAACGCCAACTCCGGTCTCTTCGTGCGCTTCCCGTGGGTCCACGGCGATGCCGGGGAACCGCGGCCGGAGTGGGCGGCCATCAAGTACGGGCACGAGGTGCAGGTGCTCGACCGGCCCGACGGCGACCTGTACAAGACCGGCTCGGTGTACGGCTTCGACCGGGTGGGCCTCGCCGGGGCGGGCGTGACGCAGAAGGGCACCTGGAACGACTACGAGATCCGGGTGGTCGGCCAGCACTACTCGGTGCTGCGCAACGGCGTGCTGATCAACGAGTTCGACAACACCGGCGGCCAGGAGTTCTCCCCGCCGCGCGCGGACGATCCGGGCACGGACGGGAGGCGGTTCGCCTCCGGCTATGTGGGCCTCCAGGTGCACGGCACGACCGACGTGGTGTCGTACCGGGACATCCGGATCATGGAGTTGTAGGCGCCGACGAGCGGTGACGCTCAGGGAGTTGTGGGGGCCGGCCCGTCCTTGCGGGCCCGGCTCGGCTGTACCCGCCTGGGTTCGCCCGGCATCTTCGGATACTCGGGCGGGTACGGCAGATCACCGAGCCCGTGGTCGTGTTCGTCGCGGCGGGCCAGCTCCAGGAGCGCTTCGAGGGAGAAGGCGTGTTCGTCCATGTCGGCGTGGACGTCGCCGAGTTCGGCGTAGCGGGCCGGCATGGTCGCGATGTCGAAGTCGACGGGGTGGGCCACGCCGACCTCCTCCCAGCGCAGGGGCGCCGACACGGGGGCGTGCGGGCGGGGGCGTACGGAGTAGGCGGAGGCGATGGTGCGGTCGCGGGCGGTCTGGTTGTAGTCGACGAAGATGCGTTCGCCCCGCTCCTCCTTCCACCACTTGGTGGTGACCCGGTCCGGCATGCGGCGTTCCAGTTCGCGGCCGGCGGCGATGGCGGCGCGGCGGACCTGCGTGAAGGTCCAGCTCGGTGCGATCGGCACGAACACGTGCAAGCCACGCCCGCCGGAGGTCTTGGGCCAGCCGCGCAGACCGCCGAACTCCTCGAGTACGGCGCGCAGTTCGTGGGCGGCGTGGACGGCGTCGTCGTAGTCGGTACCGGGCTGCGGGTCGAGGTCGATGCGGAGTTCGTCGGGTCGGTCGACGTCACTGCGACGCACGGGCCAGGGATGGAAGGTGAGCGTGCCGTACTGGGCGGCCCACAGCACGGCGGCCTGTTCGGTGGGGCACATCTCGTCGGCGCTGCGGCCGCTCGGGAAGGTGATGTGGGCGCGCGGGATCCAGTCGGGCATGTTCTTCGGGGCCCGTTTCTGGAAGAAGGACTCGCCGGTCACACCGTCCGGGTAGCGCTCCAGTGTGGTGGGGCGGTCGCGCAGGGCGCGCAGGATCCCGGGGGCGACGGCCTGGTAGTAGCGGGCGAGGTCCAGCTTGGTGAAGCCGCGCTCCGGAAAGAAGATCTTGTCGGGGCTGGACAGCCGTACGGTCCGGCCGGCCACCTCGAGTTCCACCGCATCGCCCATGCGAGCCACGGTAGGCGTACCTCGCACAGCACGCATACCGGGCGGCTTCGCTGGTTTCCGAGCAGAATCGGACCCATGGATCTGCCCGTCATGCCGCCCGTGAAGCCCATGCTCGCCAAGTCGGTGTCGACGATTCCGCCGGGGATGCAGTACGAGGCGAAGTGGGACGGCTTCCGGGCGATCGTGTTCCGCGACGGCGCCGAGGTCGAGCTGGGAAGCCGTACCGGCAAGCCGCTGACCAGGTACTTTCCCGAGCTGGTGGCCGCCCTTCGGGAGCGGGTGCCCGAGCGGTGCGTGCTGGACGGGGAGATCGTCATCGCGCGTGAGGGGCGGCTGGACTTCGACGCGCTGACCGAGCGGATCCACCCGGCGGACTCGCGGGTGCGCATGCTCGCCGAGCGGACGCCGTCCTCCTTCGTGGCCTTCGACCTGCTGGCGCTGGACGACGAGTCGGTGCTGGACGTCCCCCAGACCGACCGCCGGGCACTGCTGGAGCGGGCGCTGGACGGGGTGACGCCGCCGGTGCACCTGGCACCGTCGACGACGGACATCGAGGTGGCGCGGCGGTGGTTCGAGGAGTTCGAGGGCGCGGGCCTGGACGGGCTGATCGCCAAGCCGCTGACGCTGGCGTACCGCCCGGACGAGCGGGCCATGTTCAAGATCAAGCATGAACGGACCGCGGACGTGGTGGTGGCCGGATACCGGTTCCACAAGAGCGGGCCGGTGGTGGGTTCGCTGCTGCTGGGCCTGTACGACGACCGGGGTGCCCTCCAGCACGTCGGTGTGTCGGCCGCCTTCGCCATGAAGCGCCGCGCCGAGCTGGTCGAGGAGCTGGAACCGCTGCGCATGGACGATGTCGCGGGGCACCCCTGGGCGGCGTGGGCCCAGGAGGCGGCCCACGAGAGTGCCCGGCTGCCCGGCGCGCCGAGCCGCTGGTCGGGCAAGAAGGACCTGTCCTGGGTGCCGCTCAGGCCGGAGCGGGTGGCCGAGGTGGCGTACGACCACATGGAGAACGGGGCGCGCTTTCGGCACACGGCCCGGTTCCGCCGCTGGCGCCCGGACCGCACCCCGGAGAGCTGCACGTACGCGCAGCTGGAGGAGCCGGTGCGCTACGACCTCGCGGAGATCCTCGGGGCGCCGCCCCGGACGGCGCCCTCCTGAGACCGGCGCCCGTCGCCGGGGTCGCGGCGTCGGGCAGCCGCCCTACGGCGTCATGAGGATCTTCACCGCGCCGTCCCGCTTCTGCTGGAACATCTCGTACGCCTTCGGCGCCTCGGACAGCGGTATGCGGTGGGTGGCGAAGTCGTCGACGCCGAGCGGGTCCTCGTCGGTGAGGTAGGGGAGGATGTCGTCGCTCCAGCGGCGCACATTGGCCTGGCCCATCCGGATCTGGAGCTGCTTGTCGAACATGGTGAGCATGGGCAGCGGGTCGGCCGTGCCGCCGTAGACGCCGACGAGGGACAGGGTGCCGCCGCGGCGCACCAGTTCGATGGCGGTGTGCAGGGCGGCGAGCCGGTCGACGCTGAAGCGTTCGGCGAGCGGGCCGCTGACCTTGCGGGGCAGCAGGGCGGACGCGTTCTGGATCATCCGGGCCGCCGCGCTGCCGTGCGCCTCGGTGCCGACGGCGTCGATCACGGCGTCCGGGCCGCGCCCGTCGGTCTCGTCGCGGATCGCGTCGACCAGTTCCTTCTCGCTGTCGAAGTTGCGCAGGTCGTACGTCTCGACGCCCCGCGCGTGGGCCCGGCGCAGCCGGTCGCCGACCAGGTCCACCCCGAACACCCTCCCGGCGCCGCGCACCTGGGCGACGCGGCAGGCCATGTCGCCGATGGGACCGAGGCCGAGCACAGCGACGCTGCCGCCCTCGGGGATGCCGGCGTAGGCGACGGCCTGCCAGGCGGTGGGCAGGACGTCGGAGAGGTAGACGAAGCGGTCGTCGGGCGGGCCCTCGGGCACCTTGATGGGTCCGTACTGAGCCTGCGGAACGCGCAGGTACTCGGCCTGGCCGCCGGGCACCGCGCCGTAGAGGCGGGTGTAGCCGAACAGGGCGGCGCCCATGCCCTCGGCGGTGACCTGGGTGGTCTCGCACTGGGTGGGCAGGGAGTTGAGGCACATCCAGCAGTCGCCGCAGGCGATCTGGAAGGGCACGACGACCCGGTCGCCGACACTGAGGTCGACAACCCCGGCGCCGACCTCCTCGACGATGCCCATGGGTTCGTGGCCGAGGATGTCGCCGGGGGTCATGAACGGGGTGAGCACCTCGTAGAGGTGCAAATCGGAGCCGCACAGTCCGGTGGACGTGACGCGGATGACGGCATCCGTCGGTTCCTGGATCGTCGGGTCGGGCACGGACTCCACCCGTACGTCCCGCTTCCCCTGCCAGGTCACTGCCTTCATCGTGCCGCGCTCCCTCCACCGAGTTCGGGGGCCCGCCGTACCGGTCCGGGTCCCGGGGTGCGGGGCCCGGGTACCCGAGGCCCCGGCTCCGAACCGCACGGCGCGGCACCCCGGCACCACCACACCCCCCACGTGGGCCGATCGGCCCACTCGACGCGAACAATCCGGATCGATCGGGTATGGCCACCAACGAACCGATAAGCGCACAATCAGGGCACGGAACGGGGTGGCGATGGTGGACATGGCAACGGTGGACGGCGCGACGCGCCGGAGACCCGGCAGGCGGTTCCGGGCCTCACGCCGGCGGGGCCCCGCCCGTCGAGGCGTACACCCCGGCCGCGGGACGGCCACGGCGTCCGCGCTCGCCGCCGCTCTCGCGCTCACGCTGGCCGCGGGCTGCACGAACGGCCCCGCCCCCGCCGACGACGGCCGCGGCACCGACCGGCCGGCGAGCCGCACCGACACGGGCACCGCCGCCGCCGTCGGGCAGGTCCTCGCCGTGAAGATCGACAACGTCCGCGCGGCACGCCCGCAGACCGGCCTGGACGCCGCGGACATCGTCTACGTCGAACAGGTCGAGGGCGGTCTGAGCCGGCTGATGGCGGTGTACGCGACGCGGCTGCCGAAGACGGTCGGGCCGGTGCGCAGCGCGCGAGAGTCCGACCTGGAGCTGCTGCGCCAGTTCGACCGGCCGGCGCTGGCGTTCTCCGGCGCGCAGGGCAAGCTGCTGCCCCTGATCGACAAGGAGCCCTTGGAGGCCGTCACCCCGCAGGACGCGGAGGACGCCTACTACCGGGGCACCGAGAAGGCCTCCCCGCACAACCTCTATCTGCGCCCCCACCGCGTGCTGCCGTCCGCGCCGGGCGAGGCCGCACTGACCACCGGCTTCCGTCACGGCCCCGCGCCCGACGGCGGCACACCCACGCGCTCGCGCACCGTGCGCTACCCCTCGGCCCGGTTCACGTTCACCTGGTCGCCGGAGCGTCGGGGGTGGGAGATCACGACGGACGGGGCGCCCACGGTGACCGCCGACGGGCGCCGGCTCGCTCCGCCGACGGTGGTCGTGCAGTACGTCGACGTGCGCAGGTCCGGCTACCACGACCTGCTCGGCAACCCCACGCCGTACACGGAGACCGTCGGCTCGGGGACGGCCGAGGTGCTGCGCGACGGGCGCTCCCACGACGTGCGGTGGCTGCGTCCGACGGCGACGGACGGCACGCGCTTCACCACGCGCGACGGCACGCCGGTCGCCTTCGCCGAGGGCCGGGTGTGGGTGGTCTTCGCGCAGCGGCCCTAACGTCAGGAAACCGCGTTCGCCCGCTGTCCGGGATGCCCTACGTGCTCGCGCCCCGGCCGGCCAGCGGCTCCGCCGGGTTGCGCAGGCCTTCCGCCGCGTCCGCCACCCGGCGGATCAGGTCGAAGAACAGTGTCTGCTCGTCACCGGAGAGGGGGGCGAGGAAGACCTGGCTCATCCGGGCCGCGCGCACGGCGAGCCTGCGCTGGGTGCGGACGCCGTCGTCCGTCAGGCGCAGCAGGAAGCGGCGGCCGTCCTGCGGGTCGCGGACCTTGTCGAGGAGTTCGCGGCGGATCAGCCGGGCGATCACCTCGGCGACCGTGGAGCGGTCCAGCCCCACCCGCTCCCCGACCGTGCGCTGGTCGAGGCCCGGCTCGGCGACGAGCGTGTTGAGGACGGCGAACTGCGGCGAGGTGATCTCCTCGGAGACCATCGCGTTCCACAACAGGTAGTGCGCCTGCTGGAGCCGCCGGGCCAGGTGTCCGGGATGGGTGTTGAGGTCCACCGCAGCCATGCATGCTCCCGAAGTAGATTCGTACGTGCACTGAACGATACCTGGAGGGGAAGCATCCGTCTTCCCGTCCCTTGGCCCACCCACCGCAGTATTGTCCAGGCACTTGACGCCCCGGTCCGTCGATGGCAGCGTGAAGACCGCCTCACCTAAATAGTCAGTGTGCTGATTAACTGAAGCTGAGGGCGCCTGACCAGAAGGGGCCTCACCCTCATCCCCGCACTCGCGCACTCGCACTCGTCCTCGAACGTCAGTGACCCCGGGACCTCTCATGACTCTCACGCAAGCCGACATCGACCAGGAGATCGCGGCCGAGCACGCCGCGTACGAGAAGCGGCTCGCCGACGGCGGCGCCGTCGAGCATCACCCGCGCCGCGACTACGCGCCCTACCGCTCCTCCACCCTGCGCCACCCTCGGCAGCCGCCGGTCGCAATCGACGTTTCCCAGGACCCGGAGCTGGTGGAGCTGGCCTCGCCGGCCTTCGGCGAGCGGGACATCACCGAGATCGACAACGATCTGACCCGGCATCACCGCGCCGAGCCGATCGGCGAGCGCATCACCGTCTCCGGCCGGCTCCTCGACCGCTCCGGCCGCCCGGTCCGCGGTCAGCTGGTGGAGATCTGGCAGGCCAACTCGGCCGGCCGGTACGCCCATCAGCGCGAGCAGCACGACGCCCCGCTGGACCCGAACTTCACCGGCGTGGGCCGCACGCTCACCGACGACACCGGTTTCTACCGCTTCACCACGGTCCAGCCGGGCCCGTATCCGTGGCGCAACCACGTCAACGCCTGGCGGCCCGCGCACATCCACTTCTCGCTGTTCGGTTCGGCGTTCACCCAGCGCCTGGTGACGCAGATGTACTTCCCGAACGACCCGCTGTTCGCCCACGACCCGATCCTGCAGTCGGTGACGGACGACGCGGCGCGGCAGCGGCTGGTCGCCACCTACGACCACAGCCTGTCCGTGCCCGAGTTCTCGCTCGGCTACCACTGGGACATCGTGCTGGACGGCCGGAACGCCACCTGGATCGAAGAAGGACGCTGACCCGCCATGACGAAGATCGACACCAGCAGCCCGGAGAGCGTGCTGCCCACCCCGTCGCACACGGTCGGCCCCTTCTACGGGTACGCGCTGCCCTTCCCCGGCGGCGGTGACATCGCGCCCGTCGGCCACCCGGACACGATCACCGTCCAGGGCTACGTGTACGACGGTGAGGGCAGGCCGCTGCCGGACGCGTTCGTCGAGCTGTGGGGCCCCGACCCGGACGGCCGGGTGCCCGCCGTCGACGGCTCGATCCGGCGCGACCCGTCTACCGGCGGCTATCTGGGACGCAACGGCGTGGAGTTCACCGGCTGGGGCCGCGTCCAGACGGACGCCAACGGCCACTGGTACGCGCGCACCCTGCGACCCGGTGCGCGTGGCCGCAGCGCCCCCTACCTGAGTGTGTGCGTGTTCGCGCGAGGACTGCTCGTCCATCTGTTCACCCGGACCTACCTGCCCGAGGACACGGCCGCGCACGCCACGGACCCGCTGCTGGCCGGGCTCGATCCGGCGCGCCGGGGCACGCTGATCGCCACGGCCGACGCACAGGGCACCTACCGTTTCGACATCCGCCTTCAGGGCGAGGGCGAGACGGTCTTCCTGGAGTTCCAGTGACAGCTGATCAGTTCGACGCCGGTCTGCTCGCCCCCGGGTGGACCGGGTCACGCGCGGCCACGGCGACGAGCGACGCCGCCTATCTGCGGGCGCTGCTCGACGCCGAGGCCGCGCTGACCCGTGCGCAGGCCGCGCTGGGCCTGGCCCCGGCCGCCGCCGCGACGGCCGTGACGGAAGCCGCCGAAGGCGTTTTCGACGTAGGGTCCCTCGCCGAGCGCGCGAGGAGCGGCGGGAACCCGGTGATCCCGCTGGTCGCCGACCTCACGAAGGCGGTCGGGCCGGAGTTCGGGCCGTACGTCCACCGGGGTGCGACCAGCCAGGACATCTTGGACACGGCGACCATGCTGGTCGCCGTGCGGGCGCTGGAGACGGTGCTCGCCGACCTCGACCGTACGCAGCGGGCGCTGGCGCGGCTGGCCGCCGGGCACCGGGACACGCCGATGCCGGGCCGGACGCTCACCCAGCACGCCGTACCGACGACGTTCGGGCTGAAGGCCGCCGGGTGGCGTTCGCTGGTGCTGGACGCACGGGACCGGGTGTCGGCCGTACGGGACTCGCTGCCCGCCCAACTCGGGGGCGCGGCCGGGACGCTGGCAGCCTTCACGGCATACGGCGCCGAGGACGCGACCGCGCTGCCCGCCGCGTACGCCCGTGAACTGGGCCTGCGCGCACCGCTGTTGCCGTGGCACACCTTGCGCACACCGGTCGCCGACCTGGCCGGATGCCTGGCCTTCACGGCGGGCGCGCTGGGGAAGACGGCGGCCGATGTCCTCACCCTCTCCCGCACCGAGATCGGCGAGGTCACGGAGGCCGGCGGAGGCGGCTCCTCGGCGATGCCGCACAAGGCGAACCCGGTACGGTCCACGCTGATCGGGGCCGCCGCCCAGCGGGCCCCGCAGCTGGCGGCGACGCTGTACGGGTCGCTGGTCGCGCCGGACGAGCGGCCGGCCGGGGCCTGGCACGCCGAGTGGGAGCCGCTGCGGGATCTGCTGCGGCTGGTCGGCGGGGCCGCCCGGGACGCGGCCGAACTGACCGAGGGGCTGCGGGTTCGCGCGGACGTCATGCGCGAGCATCTCGGGCTCACCCACGGGCTGATCGTCTCCGAGCGGCTCTCCGCCGAGCTGTCGGCGGTGCTCGGCCGGGCCCGCGCCAGGGAACTGCTGACCCGGCTCGCGCCCCGCACCTTCACCGAGGGCCGCTCCCTGGGCGAACTACTCGCCGACGAACCGGCGTTGAAGGACGTGCCGCTGGACGACCTCACCGACCCCGCCCGTTACACCGGCTCCGCGGGAGCCCTCACCGACCGTGCGCTGGAGCGACGTTGACCGAGAAGCTGCTCAACCACCGTGCCGAGGGGCCGACTTCCGCTCCCCCACTGCTCCTCGGCCCTTCCCTCGGCACCTCGTACGCCTTGTGGGACGAGGTCGCGCCCGAGCTGTCCATCACGCACCGGGTGATCCGCTGGGACCTGCCGGGACACGGTGGCTCACCGGCCGGCCTGATCGGTCCCGGCGCCACCGTCGCCGACCTGGCCGCCCTGGTGCTGGGGCTCGCCGACTCCCTCGGCCTGGAGCGGTTCGCCTACGCGGGTGTGTCGCTGGGCGGGGCGGTCGGACTGCATCTGGCGCTGCACCACCGCGAGCGGGTCTCGTCGCTGGCGGTGATCTGCTCCTCGGCCCATTTCAACGGGGCCGGGCCGTGGCGGGAGCGGGCCGCGCTGGTGCGGCGCGAGGGGCTGGACTCGCTCGCGGACCACGCGGACTCCCGCTGGTTCAGCGGCGGGTTCACGGTGCCGGAACTGGTCGCCGACCACCGCCGCGCCGACCCCGCCGCCTACGCGGCCTGCTGCGACGCGCTGGCCGCGTTCGACCTGCGCGGACGGCTCGCGGAGATCGCCGTACCCACCCTGCTGGTGGCCGGTCGCGAGGATCCGGCGACGCCGCCTGCGCATCTGCGGGAGATCGCGGACGCGGTGCCGGGCGCCGCGCTCGTGGAGATCCCGGGCGCCTCGCACCTGGCTCCCGCCCAGTGTCCGCGAGCCGTACTGACCGCGTTGCGCGCCCATTTGGGCACGGGCTCCGGGCAGGGCATGCGGGTGCGGCGGGAGGTTCTCGGCGACGCGCACGTGGACCGGGCGCAGGCCCGCCAGACGCCGTTCACCGCCCGCTTCCAGGACTTCATCTCCCGCTACGCCTGGGGCGAGATCTGGACCGACCCGACGCTCAGCCGCCGCGAGCGCAGCATGATCACACTGACCGCGCTGGTCGCCCACGGCCACTACGACGAGCTGGCCATGCACGTCCGGGCGGCCAGGCGCAACGGACTCACCGCGGAGGAGATCGGCGCGGTCCTCCTCCAGACGGCCGTCTACTGCGGCGTCCCGGCAGCGAACTCGGCCTTCGCGACGGCCCAGCGGGTACTGGCGGAGGAGGAGCAGGGGGAAGGGAAGGGGAGCGAGGGCTGACCTCGCGGTTCCCCGGCGCCGGTGTGGCCGTCGGGGGTCCGCTGCTGCTCCGCCCTGCCTTCCCGTCGGCCCCTACCTCCGCTTCTGGCCCGGTACGAGGCCCACCGCCGGGGCGCCCAGGGCGTCGAGTGCTGTCTGGGCCTGGTCGGCCAGGCCGTCCGCGTCGCAGGAGCGGGCCAGGGTCAGGCCCCGGTGGAGTTCGGAGGCCGAGCGGGAGAGGATGCCGAACTCGACGCGGGCGGCGGCGTGTTCGTACTGGCAGGGCGAGGCTTCCAGGTAGGTGACCGCCTGGCCGGCGAGGCGGACCGCGCGCTGGCCGGTCTCCAGGGCGGCGGCGCAGCGCAGGGCCTCGCCGATGGCGGTGTCCGTGCCGAATCGTTCGGCCTGGCGGCGGGCGTCGGAGGCCAGCCGGGCGGCGCGCGCCGGGTCCTGCGTGACGAGGGCCTTGGCCAGGTCGGCGGCCCAGGGCACCATCACCGGGTTGAGGTGACCGCGGACGGCCGCCGCCTTCTCGGCCTCCTCCAGCTCGTTGATGCCGTCCTGGGTGCGGCCGACGGCCAGCAGCAGCCGGCCGCGCACCGACCGCGGGTCGGGCAGCACGATCGTGGACGGGTAGGGCGGGGCGAAGCCGTACTGCTCGGAGATCTCCCAGGCTTCCTCGGTGTGGCCGCGGGCGAGCAGCGTGTCGACGAGGTTGCAGATGGCCGACCAGTACAGGGGCAGGCCGCGGCCGACGCGTTCGGCGATGCGCAGTGACTCCCGCAGGGTCTCCTCGGCCTCCCTCAGCCGGCCCCGGCGGCGCAGGCCGAGTCCGAGGTAGGCGTGGGCCACGGCGAGGTGGCCGCCGCTCCAGCCGGCGGTGGTGTAGGCGCGCAGTGCCTCGTTGAAGAGGGCTTCGGCCCGGTCGAGGCGGTCGGTGTAGGCGTACGAACTGGCCAGCATCATCAGCAGTTCCAGGCCCCATTCGGGGTCGGTCCAGCCGAGACCGGGTGCGAGGCGGCCGTTGACCAGGGCGCGGTCGCAGAGTTCGGCGACGACTTCCGCGTTCTCCCCGTGGGTCATGGCGTCGAAGCCGCGCAGGATGAGAAGCGCCCGCTCGGCGTTGTCCCGGCCGCTGCAGGTGGCGGCGAGCGTGCTGAGTTTCTGGGAACGGCCGGGTGAGGTGGTCTCGCCCGCGTAGATGCCCTCCCACATGAACTGCACGGCCTGGAGCCGCATCCGTGCCGGTCCGGTGGTCTGCCGGGCCGCCTCCGCCTCGACCGTGCGGACGGCCTCCTCCAGCTGGTCGTTGTGGGTGAGGGCCTGGGAGAGGCGGTAGACGGCGTCGACCCGTTTGGCGTTGTCGAGGCCGGGCATGGCGAGCGCGGTCCGCAGGTGCTCGATGGTGCGGGCGGGCGACGTGAGGAGGGTGGCGCAGCCTAGTTCGTAGAGCACGTGCGGGTGCACGTCGGGCGCGGGCGGTTCCCTCAGGGCGCGTTCCAGACAGCGGCGGGCCGCGTCCGGGGCGCCGACGGCGAGGTGTTCGCGGGCGGCCTCGCGCAGCTGCTCGACGAGTTCCTCGTCGTCGTCCGCGTGGACCTGGAGCAGATGCCGGGAGGCTGCCGCGAGGCCCTTGCCCGCGTCGATCACGACCTGGGCGGCGATGCCGTGCATCGCCTTGCGCAGGCCGTCGGGGATGGAGTCGTAGACGGCGGTGGCGATCAGCGGGTGGACGAACTCCAGGCCGTCGTCGGCGGGGGCGGCCACCGCGTCGGGTGCCGTCAGGATGCGGGAGTTGCGCAGGAGTTCGGCGCAGCGCACGGCGACCTCGTGGCGCATGCCGGCGAGCCGCGCCGCCTGGTCGACGGTGATCTCGGCGCCGAGGATGGCGGCGGCCATGGCGAACCGGGTGGCGTCGACGCCCAGTTGTTCCAGGCGGGTGACGAGGCCGCCGCCACGGGCGGAGCGGTTCAGCGGGCGCAGTTCGGTGGCGGAGGACTCGCCGGGTGCCAGCGCCCGGTCCTGGACCTTGGCGAGGAGTTCGACCGTGTCGTAGGGGTTGCCGCCGGTGACGGCCCAGACCTCGCGGCAGAACGGGTCGTCGGAGTGCTCGCCGAGGGTGGCGCGGGTGAGCCCGGCGACCGCTTCCGGGGTCAGGACGCTGAGGCTGGTGACGGACTGACCGGCCGCCTCGGCGACCGTGTCGAGGTACCGGGCGCTGTCGCCCTTGACCTCGGTGGGCCTGCGGGCCACGACGACCAGCACGGACAGCTCGTCGAGGCGTTCCACGAAGGCCGCGAGCCAGCGCAGCGTCTCCTGGTCGGCCCAGTGCGCGTCGTCGACCAGCAGCACCAGCGGCCAGTCGCGCCGGGCCAGCCGGGTCACGGCGGCGACCAGGCCGTCGCACACGCCCTGCGGGTCGGCGGGGATCTCCCCCGGTTCCGCGATGCCGAGGGCGGGGCCGGCGATGTCGTACCAGTCGCCGAGGTATTCGCGGGCCTCCTCCGGGTGCAGGGACAGCAGCGCGGGCTGGAGCAGCTGCCGTACCACGTTGAAGGGGACCGACCTGAGGGTCTCGCCGCCGCGCGCGGACCACACCGTGCAGCCGCGGGCCTCGGCGATGCGCCGGGTCTCGGCCAGCAGGGCCGTCTTGCCGAGCCCCGCGTCGCCGCGCAGCAGATGCACCCGGCCCGACGAGGAGCCGTCGGCGCAGAGCGTGTCCACCACCCGCTCGAGGGCGGCCACTTCCTTGTCGCGCTCCCACAGGGAGGCGGAGGCGGCCGCCGCCGGCCGTACCTTCGTCATCCCGCTACCTCCCCGAGTCGCCCGAACGACGTACGACCTCGAGCGTAGCCGTCCGGCGGTCCGCGCGGAGGGTGGTCCGCCCAGCTGTTGCCCCGGCGGGTGACGGACGGTACCCCGCCAGGGCGCCGCGGGCCTGCGGCTCAGGCCCCGGAACGTCAACGAGAGGGGACTGACGTCGAATTGACGTCGAGGTGACGGCGGTTTCCGGCCGACCGGGCACGGGTGCCGGAAGAACGCCCGGAGAACAACGCCCGGAGAAGAACCCATCCCTCTCATACGACTTTCACCGATGCCTCATACGGTGGGGACATGACGCAGGTGACTCCCCCCGGGTGGTATCCCGATCCCGGACAGACAAGTGACGCCCCGCCCACCGAGCGCTGGTGGGACGGCAAGGCATGGACGGATCAGACCCGCCCCGCGGGCCAGGCCGCCGCGTGGGGTGCGCCGGCCCAGGCACCGACGGTCGGCGCCTTCCCCGCGTACCCCGTCTATCCAGCGGCCCCGCCCGCCGGTTCGCGGCACCGGCTGCGCACGGCGACCGCCGTCGTGGCGGCCGTGGCGGTGCTGGCCGGCATCGGGGTCGGCGTGTACGCGCTGACCAAGGACGAGGGCGGCTCCGACGCGCCCGGCACGGCGCAGCGGCCGGGCGGTCCGGGCGGCTACGGCGGACAGGACCCGTTCGGTGACTCGGGCGGCTCGGGCGGCTCGGG